>JBQCCG010000001.1:0-5470 GCA_051962455.1 Sphingomicrobium sp.
TCGCCCGGCGAGTGATAGCGGGTCTCGTTGCCGATCGGTGCGAAATTGAGCGTCAGCCAGCCGCGTTCGGCGAAGCTGTTCACGTCGGTGTAGTTGGGCATCAGCCGGTAGACGTCGGTCGAGAGCGAATTGGCGACGGGATGCTCGACCGCAGTGTCGAAGATCCTGATCGGCGCCGCGTTGGGCCTGCTCGTCTCGAACATGTTCACGGGCCCGCGCACGCCGCGCGCCTCGAGGTTGATCAGGCTGTCGACATTTCGGCTGAGCGGATCGGCGAGGAACGCGCGCGCTCCGACCAGCCCCAGCTCCTCGCCCTCGTTGAACAGCAGGATCACGGGCCGCTTGAGCGGCTGATCCTTCAGGATCGTTCCGACCTCGAGCAGTGTCGCGACGCCCATCCCGTCGTCAGAGGCGCCGGGACCGACGGGCACGCTGTCGTAATGGGCATTGAGCAGCAGCGCCTTGCCGCCAGGCGGCCCAAGCATTGCAATGACGTTGCGAACCCGTGCGCAAGACACGCCCCGCACCTTGAACAGCTCGTTGCAGGCGAACTGGTCGCGAACGATTGGATTGAGCCCCATTTCCTGGAGCTGCGCGACCAGGCGTGCGCGGACGAGATCGGACGCCGGCGTGTCCGCCGGGTGCGGTGCCTGATCGCCCAGGATATATGCGAGGCGCTCCTTCGCGCGGGCGGCGTCGAATTGACCGGCACCGTTTTGCGTCCGAAGCGCAGGCGCCTGCTCCAGCAGCGGCGTCGCCGCCATGGCGCCGAGGAGCGCCACCAGCACCAATGCGAGCAGGATTGCCGGTCTGCGCATGCTCCCCCTTGTGCCCGCGACAGAGGGAGCCATATCGCGTTGCGCCGCCGCATGCGATAGGCGCGCGTTCAAGAGCTTTTGGAGTGAACAACATGGGATACCGGGTCGCGGTCGTCGGAGCGACGGGCAATGTCGGTCGCGAGATCCTGAACATCCTCGCCGAGCGGCAATTTCCGTTGGACGAAGTGGCGGCCGTAGCCTCGGCTCGGTCGACTGGCGACGAGATAGACTTCGGCGACAGCGGGGAGACCCTGCGCGTCAAGAATCTCGAGCATTTCGACTTCAGCGGCTGGGACATCGCGCTGTTTGCGGCCGGCTCGGACGTGTCGAAAATCTATGTACCCAAGGCCGCGCAGGCCGGCTGCACGGTGATCGATAATAGCTCGCTGTTCAGAATGGATCCGGACGTTCCGCTGATCGTGCCGGAGGTGAATGCCGACGCGATCAGCGGCTATCGAAAGAAGAACATCATCGCCAATCCGAACTGCTCGACGGCGCAGCTCGTCGTTGCGCTGAAGCCGCTCCACGACGCAGCGAAGATCAAGAGGGTGGTCGTCGCCACCTATCAATCGGTCTCGGGCGGCGGAAAGCGCGGCATGGACGAGCTGTTCGAACAGTCGCGCAACATCTTCGTCGGCGACCCCAACGAACCGGAGTTCTTCACCAAGCAGATCGCGTTCAACGTGATCCCGCACATCGACACTTTCCTCGACGACGGCTCGACCAAGGAAGAATGGAAGATGGTGGTCGAGACCAAGAAGATCCTCGACCCGGCGATCAGGCTCACCGCCACCTGCGTCCGGGTGCCGGTGTTCGTCGGTCACTCCGAAGCCGTGAACATCGAGTTCGAGAAGGAGATTTCGGCTGACGAGGCGCGCGAAATCCTGCGCGAGGCTCCGGGCGTCATGGTCGTCGACAAGCGCGAGCCGGGCGGTTACGTCACCCCGGTCGAAGCGGTGGGCGACTATGCGACCTATGTCAGCCGAATCCGCGAGGACCCGACGGTCGAGAACGGCCTCAGCCTGTGGGTGGTCAGCGACAATCTCCGCAAGGGAGCAGCGCTGAACGCAGTCCAGATTGCGGAGCTATTGGGCCGCAAACATCTGCAGAAGGCCGCCTAGGCGCCGCGGCCGCTTGAGCAACGCGATCACTCACTTCTGGACGGCTTCGGACGGGGTCGAGCTCGCCTGGCATGAGATGGGGGCGGGGCGGCCGGCGATCCTGCTCCACGGCCTCTTCTCCGACGCGGAGACCAACTGGATAAAATTCGGAACCGCCCAACGAGTCGCCAATCGCGGATTTCGAGTGATCATGCCCGATCTCCGGGCACATGGCTTGAGCGGAAAGCCGCATGGGCCGGAACATTATCCGCGTGGAATACTGGCGCGCGATTTGCGCGAGCTGGTAGCGAAGCTGGAGCTCAGCGAATTCGATCTCGGCGGATTTTCCCTCGGCGCGCGGACGACCGTGGAAGCCGTGGGTGAGGGGCTTCGGCCGCGGCGGGCGGTGCTCGGCGGCGCCGGCCTCGAAGGGCTGCGCAATTGGGAGCGCCGCAAGACCTTCTTCCTCGATGCGATCGCCATGTTCGATCGCGTGCAGCGCGGAGACCCGCACTGGCTTTCGATCCAGTTCATGAAGAGCCAGAAGATCGACCGGGTCGCCGCGGCGCTATTGCTCGACAGTTTTGCCGACGCGTTCATGACCTGGCTCGAGGCTTTCACCATGCCGACGCTGGTGATCTGCGGAAGCGAGGATGACGACAACGGCTCCGCCGAGGAGCTTGCCAATGTGCTTCCCAACGCGATCTTCCGGGAGGTTCCGGGCACTCACATGAGTTCCGTCACCAAGCCGGAGTTCGGCGAGGTCATCGCGAACGTCTTGGCTGCCTAAAAAACGTCATTGCGAACGAAGCGAAGCAATCCAGTGTGGCTCCTGGATTGCTTCGCCGCTACCGTTCCTCGCAGTGACGAGCGCCGGCGTTATATTGTCGGCTGGTCCTTCGCCCGTCCGCGACCGCTGGGCGATCCCATGTTTCCGGCTCCGCCGCTCGTCCGGCCCAGGCTGGCGTTGCCCCCGCCGGTCTCGCTCATGCCTCGGTTCGAGCTGCGGCTGCGAGCATTCGTATTCGGCTGACTTGAGGTCGTGAGGCCGCCGGTATCGTCGCCGCGCATATTTTCGGTCCACTCGCCGATCTGGTCACTGAGATTGCTGAGCTGCTGGCTGATCTGGCTGCGCTTCGACCAGAGGAACAGGCCCGCAGCAGCGGCTCCCGCGGCGGCGGCTGCCGCGGCGATCGGCCGGTCGCGCGCCATCTCCATGACGCCCCAGTCGCTGCTTCGATTGCTCCGGCTCCGGTTATTGTCTCTCGGCATATCTACTCTCCTCAAACTGTTCGCTCTCGACCTGACCAACGACTGAGAGCGGTCACCGTTCGCCCCCGAAGTGAGGGCGAGCGGCGAGGAGAGACGGAAAGTCGGCGAGTGGCCGGAACGGGCCTCAGGCGGTCGCGAGCTGATCCAGCATGTTCTCGGCGCTCGACGCGCGATATTCGCCCGCCGCCTCGACATTCAGCTGCTCGACGATCCCGTCGTTGACGATCATCGAATAGCGCTGCGACCGCTGGCCGAGGCCGAACTTGCTGCCGTCCATCGTCAGCCCAATTGCCTCGGCGAAGGCGCCGTTGCCGTCGGCGAGCATGGTGATGTCCTCGCTGCCGTCGCGCTGACCCCATGCGGCCATGACGAACGGATCGTTGACCGAAATGCAGGCGATTTCGTCGATGCCCTGCCTCTTCAGCTCCTGCGCCTTGTCGACATAGGAGGGCAGATGGCGCGCCGAGCAGGTCGGAGTGAAGGCGCCGGGTACGGCGAACAGCGCCACGCGCTTGCCCTTGAAGAACTCGCCGCTCGTCGTCGGCTTGGGCCCGTCGCTGGTGGCGATGGCCAGCGGCACGTCGGGAAGTCGGTCACCCACCTGGATGGTCATGTTGCAAGCTCCTTCAAGGATGAGCCGCGCCTTAGGCCCGCCGTATGGCCGTCTCAAGTATTGCTCGGCGAACCGTAGCGGCCCATTGATGGACCGATGGTCGAACAGCCGAAGTTCCTGTCCGGCAAGCTGTTGCTGGCGATGCCGGGAATGGCCGACCCCCGCTTCGAACGCGCTGTGATCGCCATCTGCGTGCATGACGAGAATGGCGCTGTCGGCGTCGGCATCGGTCACAAGCGCGCGGGGATCAGCTTCCGGGGTTTGCTGCGCCAGCTGGAGATCGATCCCGGCGAGGCGCCCGATAGCGCGGTCCACCATGGAGGTCCGGTCGAGCCGGGGAGAGGCTTCGTGCTTCATTCGACCGACTGGGGCGGACAGGACACCCTCCAGATCAACGGCGATCGCGGCCAGCTGTTCGGAATGACCGGCACCATCGACGTGCTGCGCGCGATCGCGGATGGGAATGGACCGAGCAAGTGGATCGTTGCGCTCGGCTATGCCGGCTGGGGCGAGGGACAGCTGGACGAGGAAATGACTCGCCACGGCTGGTTCGCGGCGCGGACCGCCACCGGCATCCTGTTCGATACACCGACCGATGAGCGCTGGGGGGCCGCGTTCAAGGCGGAGGGAATCGATCCGCGCCTGCTTGCGAGCGAGACGGGCGCGGCCTGATGGAAAGCTCTTCTCCTGCCGGCGTTCGGCAGGAGATGAGCAACGCAAAACCGAAAGACGACAACGAATCCCTGAGCCATACAATCCTGTCGAGCTGGCGAGGCTGGTTTCTCGCGTTGCTGCTCATCGCCGGACTCGTGTTCGCCGTTCTTCATTGGGGCGACGTCAAAAGATTCGGAAAGCTGCTGACTGAAGCGAAGCCGCTCTGGTTGCTCGCGGCTTGCGTCCTTCAGGTCGGGACATATCTCGGGCTGGCAGCGCAGTGGTGGCTGGTGCTTCGCCGCGGTCACACTCCCGAGGAAGGCAGCGACCTGTTTCGGCTGACTCTGGCCAAGCATTTCGCGGACCAGGTCGTTCCGACGGCAGGCATGAGCGGCAACGTGCTGCTGGTCGACCGTCTCGTCAGCTTCGGCGTCCCCAGGAAGAACGCGATCGCCGCGCTGCTGCTGCAGATCATCGCCTACTACGGCTCCTATGCGCTCGGCGCCTTGTGGGTGCTGGTCGTGCTTTGGTGGAAGAGCCGAATGAGCCTGCTGCTCACCGCGGCGGTGCTGGTGTTCCTGGTCATCGCGGCGGGCATCCCGGCGCTCACCTTGTGGCTTCATCGCCGGGGCCAGGAGCGTCTCCCGAAGTTCCTCGCTCACTGGTCCAAGACACGCAGCTTCTTCAAGATGGTCGGCGAGGCTCCCGCCGAACTGGTCCGGGACAAGGGCCTGATTGCAAGTCTGACAGGGCTGAACCTCGCCGTATTCGTTGCCGATGCCGCGACCATGCAGGCGTGCATCAATGCACTCGGCGTGCATGCGCCGCTCAGCGCCGGCTACGTGGCCTTCATGATGGCTTCGATTGCGGTCATCCTCGGCCCGATTCCTATGGGGCTGGGGTCGTTCGAGGCGGTCAGCATTGCGATGCTTCGGCTGTTCGGAGTCCCGTTCGAAGCCGCCTTGTCGGCAACTCTGCTGTTCCGCGGGTTCACCCTCTGGCTGCCGCTGATC
>JBQCCG010000002.1:0-34397 GCA_051962455.1 Sphingomicrobium sp.
CCAGCGCGCCACTCGTCCGATGCGCATTGCGGTGCCGCGATCGGCGATCGATCCGAGCTGGCAAGCCACATCCCCCGAAGCGACGCGCGGGATGCCTGCCACGATTGTCAGCGCGACGTCGCTGCTGCGTGCTTCCATCAGAGGCTTCGACAGCAGGATCAGGTCCGCCCGGCTGCCCGGGGCCAGCGAAGGCGCGGAAAAACCGAAACGGCGAGCGCTCACTCGTCCGACCGAATCCTCCAGCCGCGCATCGTCGAGCATGCGGCAGGCCCGGGCTGTGTGTATCTCGTCGAGCAGGTCGCCTTCGCCGGTCAGGCGGGAATCGCTCCCCAGCATCAGGTCGCTCGCGCTATCCAGCACATCTTCCGATGCGGTCCGGCCGAACAGGAAATGGTTCGACGTGGGGCACCAGACCAGCGCCGCGCCCGAGCGGCGGAAGCGTTCAATTGCGCTGCCCTCAATGCCGACGCCATGCACGGCAATCAGCGACGGATTGAGCAGTCCGCGCCGGTCCAGGAGGTCGATTTCACCAGCAGCTATCGAGTCCACGCCTTCGGCCACGTGGAGACAGAATGGGCCGGGCTCTGGCGCTTCGACCCGGCCCGTCATGCCCAATGAGTCAGCCGATGCCACCCGCGCGACTCGGATCGGAAAGGCGGCGTCGAAATCCGGCTCCCATGCATCGTGGTGCACCACCGTCGTCACGCCCGCGAACAGGTTCTTCCAGGCTCCAGCGAGTAGCGCCTCCCGCCTCGGCACCCGCCGCCCGCGCGCAATGCGCTTCGAAAAACGGAGCTGAATGTCTTGCGCCCAGTGATATGCATTCGGGTACGGACCCGCGCCGAGCCGCCGGTAATGATTGCGGTGCAAATGGTCGTGCGCGTTGATGAGGCCGGGCCGGACGTCCGCCTCCAAGCAATCGATCACGATATCGAACCGGCCGCCCTCCGCGACGATTGTGTCGCCTTCCACCGCTACGCTGCGATTGCGCGCGTTGATGAGCATTCGCATGCTCAACGCTCCTTCCGGAACGCGAGCGCCAGCACGACGGGCAAGCCGAAGTGATCGGGGTAGAGCTCCAGCTTGCCCGCCTTCTCGTAGAATGAGCGCACGTCGCTTCCGATGGCCGCGTCCCGAATTTCGCGCAGGCCCAGTCCGGCGGCGCGTGCGGCGGCGATATGATCTCCGGGCTGATGCACATGGTGTTCGAGCTCGAACCGCTCGATCCCAAGACGGAAGCTGCGGCGGTGCCCGGCACCCGCCGCCGCGGGATGGAAATCGCTGACGATTACCGCGGCGCCGTAGTCGGCGACGCGCGCAAGCTCGGCATAGGCCTGCTCGATCCGGGCGAGATGCCCGAGCACGAGCCGGCACCAGATCACGTCAAACGAGCGGCCCTGGAGCGGCATCTCGCGGACATCGCCCACAATCAGTTCGACCCCGGTCACCGGACCGTCCGTCGCGATGCCTGCATTGAGCATCTCGCGGCTTGGCTCGAGTCCGACGGCCGAAGCGGCCGGCGTGTTACGGAGTCTCCGTCCGGTCCCGCACCCCGCGTCCAGCAAGCGCGCTCCGGCGAGCGGCGGAGTCATGGCGCGGACCAGCTTGTCTTCGAGGAAGCTGATTGCGGTTTCGTCGGAGTAGGACGGCGCCCAGCGGCGATATCCTTCGTCGACCTTCAGCGGCCTCATCGATCGCCGCCTTCGTCCGAATAGCGAGTGCGAATGAGAAGCACGCGACGCCCCCGATTGACCGGGAAGTCTGTGTCGGTCTGCGGGTTTGCGGTTCAATCATTGAAGCAGCTCGCGCACGCTTCAATCATTCCCCGGAAATGCCTGTCGGCGGATTTGAACCGTGCCGCTCGCGCGCGGAACGAACCTTTTGTTCGATCCGCTCGAACCGGTCTGAAAGGGGACATCGATGAGCCTGAAGAAAGTGATCGCAGCCGCCACTATCCCGGCGATGGTCGCCTCACCCGTCGCAGCCGCCAACAACCCGGCCGCCAGTCTGTCGCTCCGCGGTGATTCCGGAGATTCCGGCGATGCGTCGGCAACCGCTGCCACGCCCGCGGCAATAGGCCAGTACGATGGTGCTTATGCCGCAGGGAGTGGCCTTTCAACGCCGCTGCTCATCGGCGGCCTTGCGGTTCTCCTCGTAGTCATTGGCGCGGTTGCGCTCGGCAGCGGTCACCACGGGAGCCGTCCTGCAAGCGCCTGAGCAATCGTGGCCCGTCCTCGGAACGGGCAAAGAGAATCTGCGGATCCTTTAATTCGGGGAGCTGAGTGGCTGCGTCTTCACTCCGGCGCGAAATGGGCGAGCGATATTATCGGACGCTCGCGCTCGTCTTCCTCGCGCTGCTCGGCGCGTTGGGCGGGGCATCACGCCCCGACGAGCTTCAGCAGGCCTTCGTTCGGCTCGCCGCGATCGCCGTGTTCGCCGCCGCTCTTTGGTCGCTCGATTTCAGTAAGTTCCGGGTCGCGCGTGGACCGCTCGCCGCCCTTGGGCTGATTTACTTGCTGCTGCTGTTTCAGCTCATTCCGATGCCGCTCGACCTGTGGGCCCACATGCCTGGGCACGGCATTTATGCCCAGGTCGCGGCTGAGACGGGCAGTTTCGGATGGCGGCCGTGGACGCTCAGCCCCGAACTCACGCTCAACGCACTAGCAGCCCTGCTTCCAGCGACAGCGATCGGCATTCTGGCGCTCGCGCTCGATTTCCGTGGGCGTCTGCTGCTCGCCCGGCTGGTGGTCGGCATCGCCTGCGTAAGCGCGCTGCTCGGACTGCTGCAGTGCGCCGCCGGCGGCACGGCTCTGCACCTGTTCCGCATCACGAGCGAGGATTCCGCCGTGGGATTGTTCGCCAACCGAAATCATCAGGCCGTGCTCATGGCCTGCGCCCTGCCGATTCTCGCTGCGGTGACCAGTATTCGTATGCGTCAGGATACGAGCAAATCCAATCGTCCCCTGGGTTTCACGCTATCGACGGCCGTGCTGCTCCTGATGGGACTCGCCGCAACAGGGTCGCGCATGGGACTCCTGCTCGGAATGGTCGGGTTCGCATCGGCCGCAATCATTTGGTTCGCGACCGGTCCGCACGGTGCGGGCTTTGGCCGGCTTTGGCCGATCGGCCTTGGCGCAGCAGGCGCCGCGCTCATCTCGATTTCGCTGCTCGTGGCTCGCAGCGGTTCATTTACCAGGCTGGCGAGCGATCCGGTCGACCATACGCGGCTCGCAGCGATCGGACCGCTGCTCGAGGCAGCGCGAACCTTCCTCCCGTTCGGCTCGGGGTTTGGCACATTCGAGCCGGTCTATCGCCGGTTCGAACCGGACTCGCTCCTCTCCACCGTCTATCTCAACCAGGCGCACAATGAGCCTCTTCAGCTCGCGCTCGAGGGCGGCGTCCCCGCGCTCGTGCTGCTGATCTTGTTCCTCATCTGGTGGGCGCAGGCTGCGCTCCGCTCAGTGCGACCGAGGAGTTCGGTCTCGCGGAGGGCGCTTGGTATGGCGATGGTCGCGACGACCCTGACCTTGATGCTATCGAGCCTCGTCGATTACCCCTTGCGCACGCCGCTCCTCAGCGGCCTATTCGCGATTGGCTGCGTCGAGCTCGCGTGCTCAAGGCACCGCGTCGGGGACCCACGACCGGCGTGAGACACAGCCTTGCCGGCCGGCTCTTCCGGGCGCTTGCTGCTCATCGCGGCTCGATCATCGCGCCCCTCTCGCGCGGCTGGAAGCGAGAGCTTCAGCTACTCCGCGAAACCCGTTCGAAGACGCAATTGCTGCTGACCGACGCCGCAGCGATTCACTTGCTTGCCTGCGCGCGGGCCGCGAGATCGCTCCCCGGCGCTTTCGCCGAAGCCGGCGTGTTCAAGGGCGGAAGTGCGCGCCTGATCTGCGAGCAGAAAGGCGATGCGCCGCTTCATCTCTTCGACGTGTTCGAAATGCTGCAGGACAGTCCGATCGCCGGCGGGGAAGAGGTCCGAGCACATTTCGGGCCGGTCCACGGAAAATTGACCGATGTCCGGCGACTTCTGCGCCAATATTCGAATGTCGATTTTCACCCAGGCTTGTTCACGCAGACGACCGCCGGCCTCGAGCATCTCCGCTTCGCCTTCGTGCACCTCGACCTCGACCTGCCCGGACCGACGCTTGCCGCGCTCGAATATTTCCACCCGCGCCTGGTACCCGGCGGAATCCTGCTCGCGGATGACTTCTCGGACCCTGAACTTAGGGCCTGCTTCGAAAGCTGGTTTGCCGGGCGGCCGGACGCGTTCATTGAGCTGCCCTGGTCGCAGCTGATGATCGTGCGCCGCGGGCCCTGAGCCTAAGCTCCTACCGTGAACGACGAACGCATCGGCGCGTGCAGGATGCAGTAGATCTGGAACGTGCCGGCTCTCGTCAGGTTGATCCGGCCGCTCTGGCCCGGTCCGATCCTGAGATCAAAGCTGTGATCGCGCGCAGTGACGGTGTGCGGCACGCTGTCCTTGTTCACGAAGGTGATTGAGTCGCCGACCTTCAGTCCGCTCGGCATCGCCCCGAAGGCCATGTTGGCCATCGGCACGACATAGTTCTTGCCCGCTGCGGCGACGGCTGTCGGAACACCCAGGGCCAGAACCGCGGCCGCAAACATCGATCCCTTGCGCACAAATTCACGCGACACGTTGATCATCGGTCACATCCTCGGGGTTTCAGCCATGCTTATGTTCCCGCCGGCCGCGGAAAGGTTTCGAGCGGCGGCTTCGGGCGCGCCCAAAACCCTAGAAGCTGAGGCTGCTCCCGACCGTGAACGCGGTCTTCTTGTGCACTCGGAAGCCATGGTATTCGCTCGGTCCGCCGCCCGACACCGCTGCGTGGATCTCTAGCTTCCCGAATTCTCGGGCAAGTCCGATGCGCCAGTCGCGGTGCGTTTCGCCGGCGCGATAGAAATCACCGGAGCTGAGATAGGTGAGTATTCCGACATGTCCGCTCAGGCGCCAGTTTCGGCTCGGCTCCAAGCCAGCTTCGAGTTCGCCATAAAGCGTCGATTGGCCGCCGTGCCGGTAGTCGGGTGAGTAATAGATACGTCCGGAAACGGGCCCGACGAACGCGCCCGCATAAACTTCCGTATATTTGTAGCCGGCATTGTACTGCGACGCAGAGCGGATCTGCGATCGGATCAGTCCGCCCTCTACTGTCAAATGCTCGCTCAGTCTCTTCGCATAACCGGCATTGCCGATGACTCCGAGGAAGCGGCTGCCGTGACCGAGCTTGGCCAGTACCGAGAGGCTGAAATAGAAGCCGGAGCTCTCGTCGTAAGTCACCTGCGCCGATGCCGCGGGGTCGTCGTCGGTCAGTGAATAGCCGCGGAGACGATAGTCGCTGTCGAGCCCAACGCTCCCGGCGAGCTGGGCCGCGGCCGGGGCCGGGACGAACAACGCGAAAACTGAAACAAGCCGACCGCAACGCCGAAAGCGTCTAGCGCGCGCCGCTCCTCGTCGCTTGTGAAATGCGGCAGTTGCAGTCACAGGCGGGCGTGGTCCAAAGGAGGCTCGCGCAGGCGTCGACCCTGCCGGATGCGGTCCGTGCGAGTGAAGACAGGGCGCCACGCCGCTCCCGCACCAGCGCAATCAGACCGCTCACATGGGCCACGGCGAACGAGGTGCCGTTGACGAGGTACCATTTGCCTCCAGGCTCTGTCGTTGGGATGTCACGCCCGGGCGCACCGTACACGTTCCCGGGGAGGTTCTGCAAAGACTGATCCGCGACCGCGATGACGCCCCGCATCGACGCCGGGAACCCGCCTTTCGGAAGCGTCGGATCATAGGCCGAGATGACGCTTTCCTTGCGCGCAAGCGCGATCGAAAGAAGCTTGGCGAGCAGAATTCCCGGAGGGCCGGCGACGCTCAAGTTAATCACGTCCGCCTTGTGCTCGATCGCATATTGCAGCGCGCGCGCGATGCCGAGGCTATCGCAGAGCGTTGGCGGCGAGCCGCCGGCGCTGCGCACCTGCCAGCAGGCCCTCAGCGCCATCAATCGAGCGCCAGGCGCGATTCCTGCGATCCCGATTCCGTTGCCTGCGGATGCGCCGATGATTCCGGCGACTGCGGTGCCGTGCTGCTCGGGCGCCGGCGAATCTCCCGCGAGGAAGTTCTTGTCGGCGATGAAGTGGCCCGCGAGGTCGGGATGGTTGACGTCGACCTTGCTGTCGATGATCGCGACGCTGACTCCTCGGCCGGTCGCGAACCTGTGCAGTTCGGCGAGACGCCATTCCGCCGCCGCCGGTTCGACCGCAAGCAGCGGGTCCGAACCGCGGACAGTCTCGGCACCCTCGGCCTGGTAAAGCTGCATCGGCTCCGACCAGGCGACGCCGGGTTCGCGAGAAACGCGCTCGACCGCAGCGTCGATCGACACGCCGGTCGGCAAGCGCATCACATAGCAGTCGACGCCAAGCAGCGGCATCGGCCAGCCGTCGACCAACGTGAAGCCGTTCTTCCGTGCGACCGTCTCGGCCGAGCGGCGTCGCGCTTCGATCAAGCCGGAATCGCCGTAGCGACTGGCGGCGGTATAGCCGCCCCCGACGCGGAAGTGCTGCGGCGGAGCCTTCAGCATCACCAATATCTGACGCGACGGCAGCGGGTCCGGCGAGCTCGCTGACACAGCTCCGGCGGACGCCAGCAGGCTTGCGGCGAACAGCCGGCGCAGGAAGCGCCATCGACTCATTGCCGGCCGGGACTATCGATCGGCTCGGCGAGCGCGATCGCCTGATCATCCCGCAGCCGCTTCAACGCGAGATCGCGTTTGGCCTGGTCGACGCGCAGCAGATACGCCCCGGTCTCGGTCGGACCGTCGACCAGCCGCGCATCGACCGAGGCCAGCGCGCCCCGCATATCGCGGACTCTGGTGGCGGGCTCGAACTGGACAATCACGTTCGCTGGCTGGACGATTGGTGCGGCCCCGAGCGCGCGATACTGCGGCTCGATCCGATGCTCCGGAGCGACGTCGACGAACAGCAGCGCGACTGCAGCCGCGGCGGCAAAGGGGCTTGCGACCGCCCAACCGAGCGGAACGCGCCTCCGCCATAGACCTTCGGCCGGCCGAATTTCCGCCGGCGCGCCGACGTCCAGCCGCTGCTTCATCCGTTCCCAGCTGCTGTCGGTCTCGAGCGGAAGGGTTGCTATCTCGGCCGCGAGCCGCCGCTCAGCAGCGAGCTGCGTCCGGCAGTCGGCGCACTCCTCGAGATGCTGCGCCACCCGCTCGGCCTCGGGTGCGTCGAGGGTGCCATTGGCGAGCCACGGGAGCAGCTCCTCCGCTTCATCGTGCGGGCTCGCCCGCAGTCGAATGATCTCGGCCATTGTCCGTTCGTCCTATATCCAGTCCGCGAGGACGCCGCCGAGCTTCTTTCGGAGGTGCCTGCGCGCGTGAAACATTCGGGTCTTCACCGTGTCCACCGGGCAATCGACCACTGCGGCGATCTCCCGATATCCGAGCTCGTGGAAGTAGGTGAGATCCACGACAGCCCGGTGCGCGGGCGAGAGCTCCGCAACCGCATCCGCCAACAATCGCCGAACCCGCGCTCTGCCCGACGATTCGTCGGGACCCGCTTCGCCGCTGACCCTGCGATCCGCTTCCTTGTCCTCGACCGCTTCATCCTGCTGTCGAAGCCCCTTCATCGCCTTCCGGTAGGCGATCGAGAAAATCCACGTCGAAAGCTTGCTTGCGCCATGAAAGCTGTCCGGCCGGGTCCAGATCACCATCATCGTGTCGTTCAAAACCTCTTCGACCAGCGTCGGCCGCCTGATCAACGTCTGAAGGAAGCGGGTCAGCCGCGGATGATAAAGCCGGTACATCCGCTCGAACGCCGCGCCATCGCCGGAGCGCACCTTCGCGAGGAGATCCAGGTCGGTTTCGGCCTCCGCCGCCGCCGCTTCGCCCCTCACCAGTTCCGAAACGATCTCCCCTGCCACGATCCTGGCGCCTGTTCATCGGACACGTGCCTGAGTGCTGGCCGCCGGGAGTTCGGTTCAAGGAGTTTGGGACAGGAGGACGGGGCTTGGCTTGCCCTCAGAAATAAAGACCGACGCTTCCAAACACCGCGCGCGGCTCGCCGGCGAGGCCATAGAAATCCTCCGCTTGGTTGTTGCCAGTCATGTCCAGATTTCTGGTGTTGACCTGCGCCGCCGAGAAATAGCGCTTGTTGAACAGATTATCGACGTGCAGCGCAAAGCGCAGGGCTTTGTTGCTTCCGGATTTGAGCGGGACGACCTTGATCACGCCCAAATTGGCAAGCAAATAAGCGGGGATTTCAGTGTTCTGACCAGGCTCGAGCTCGCCCGGAGCGACAGGGAGACTGGTGAAGAAGCTCTCGAGTTGCTGCGAACCCACATAGTGGGCTTCGAAATCCGCATGCCACCCATCGTAATCCCAGATGAGTCCGGCGCTGGCGAGATATTTGGGAACGTTGGGTAACGACTGGCCCGGGTTGCAGCTTTCGCCCGTAAGATCGCTCGTCGTCGTGGTGGTGCAGATGGCTTTGTTGTACGAAGCGTTGAGATAGCCCTTCAAGCTTCCGAGGAGGAAATGGCCGAACTCATCGGTGAGCTGCCCCTCGATTCCCCGATACCGCTGGCGGCCGCCGTTCTGATATTGGGTGAACCCATTTGCGGTCGTGCTCGAGAAAATGATGTTCGAGAAATTCTCCTGGTACACGTTAACTTCGGCGAAGAATTTGCCTTGCGAATAACGCGCACCAAGCTCGTAATCTTGGGCATATTCGGGCTTCACTACCACGGGTGCCGTATCAGGCCCGGCGATCGCATTATAGAACGCGGTGATGTCGGGGAACTTCACGGTCTTTCCGTATGACCCATAGACGGTGAACCCCGGCAGCAGCCGGAAGCTCGCACCCAGCGTCGGCGACAGAATATGCTCATCGGCGCTGTCCGATCCGGGCGCGGAATAAAAGAATCCGAGCGCATCGAAGTCCCTGGTGTGCGCATGAACGTATTTCAGCCCCGGCGTGATGTGAACTCGATCATTCCAGAAGTGGATGTCGTCCTGCGCATAAATTGACCACATGGTGCGCCTGTCGCGCTCGTCCCATGCATCGTTGTACCCGATGGTCATCGGCATGTTGGCGCTGCCGTACCAATATTCGCGCGAGTGCAGTTTGCCGAAGCTTATATCTCCGCCGATCGTGATCTTGTTCCGCGGCAGATCGGCCGTAACCTGCAGCCGGTTCCCATACGCCGAGCCATTGTAGCCGTAAAAGTGGTAATCGGTGCCTGCGAACGCACAGTTCGGATCGCAGCCATAGCCGCTGTCATCGGTCGCCACGCCGTAGGCCTGTCCACTGGTGTAGGGGAAGAGACTGAAGCCGTCATACCCCATATAATCTGTCCAGAACGGATAGCCGAAACCCTGGTCATCGATGAAATAAGGGCCGGTGTAGGCCGGATTTGAAAATGACGTGCGCTTGTAATTATTGTCGCCGCCATAGGCTGCATCCTCGATTGTCACCAATTTACCGAGCTGCGACTTGAAGCCGATGATGCCAAGATAATTGATGTCCAGGTTCTTCGATTGATATAGATCGGCGGGCCACTGGAAATTGAACTGCTGGCCGAGGATATTCTGCGGGATGAACTGGGGCGCATTTCCCCGGTTCCGGTTGTAGACGAAATAGGCGAAGGCTTTGGTGCTCGGCCCGACGTCGGCATTGCCGGCGTAATAGAGGTTCATATTGCGGTCGGCCGTGTTCTGCAGCCAGCCGCGGCTGTAATCCTCCTCGAACGACAGCGTCTGCCGAATGCCGCCGAGATCGCCGGTGTTGAGCGTGATGTGGTAATCGAATGTCCCGAAACTTCCGCCATCGACGCCAACGTCGCCGCCCGCCTTGTCGGACGGTTGGCGGGGGATGAAGTTGATTGTTCCTGCGAGTGAATTGTAGGTGTTGACCGCCGGATTATTGATGCCCCGGTAGATCTGGACGCTGTCGAGGTCGCGGGTGATGAACAGGGCATTGTTGCGGTTGTCGGCCTGATAGGTCACGCCGCTGTTGAAGATGTCGTTGAGTGGAATGCCGGCAATAGTCTCGCCGAACTCGCCGTCGGAGAAGGACCGGAACTTGATGTCCGTCTCCATGCCATTGGTCGCGCCGGTCGTCGCATAGATCGACGGCTGCGTATTCAAAAGGGTCTGCACGGTGTTCGCCGGACTGGGCGTGATGTTGAGGATCGCCTCGGGCGTAATGACGCTCTCGGTATAAGGCGCGTCCATGGGAATGACGTTCAGGGACGGGCGGTTTCCCGTCACGATGATTGGGACGATGTCCTTTTTCGACGGGGTGCCGGATTGGTCAGGACTGGTCTGCGCCGACACTGCAGGACTGAAGATCAGACTCGCCGAAGCGGCGGTGGCAAACAATATGGCCTGTTTCATCGATTTCCCCCCGGCATCGTGCGTCAATGAATTCTTGCTGCTTTCGTTGCGGTCACTTTCATCGAATTAGCCAGCGCAGTCCGCGCTCAATTCAAAGACTACCCGCCTGGCATCCGGTCCAGCCGGGTCGCACCCGCACTTTCAAGGTTCCAGCCTCAGTGAGTGCGAACCTCACTTGCGTACTGGCCGTCGGGTTAACTGCTGTTGTCATCTGCATGAACGACCGTCCAGATTCAGCGCGGGCTCGGGCTGCGTGACTAGGTGGCGGTGGACGCAGTCATGGCCGGACCGGTCTCTCCCTTCTAATTCCCGTTTCGAAGGGAATTTAAAGAGAATTTCTCGCAAAATTCCGGAACACGAAGGCGCCGTTGACGCCTAAGCGACTGTGCGTGCTGCCGCCGCCATCTCCTCCTGCAATAATTCACTAGCTTGAGAATGAGTGTTGAATCTTGGACGACTCTTCGGCACCATGGCCGTCCGGATCATTGGGTCTGGAGGGGAGACATTATGAGAAACGCAGTCCTTTGGGTGGGCGCGTCTGCGGCGGCGCTCGCGTGGTGCAGCGAAGCGCAAGCGGCGCAAACCAATGCAGCGCCGCAAAGCACTACAAGCGCGCAGGAGCAGTCAGGGAACTCGGAGATCGTAATCACCGCCCGCCGTCGCTCGGAAAATCTGATGAAGACTGCGATTTCCGGGACGGTGCTCACCGGAGCCGATCTCGCCAACAAGGGAGTTGTCACGGTCGATGCGCTGCAGTTCGCCGCTCCCAGCATCACCGTCAACAACTTCGGCCAGGGCAATGACTTCAACATTAGGGGCATCGGCAAGGGCGAGCACAACACCCAGACCACGACCGGCGTCATCACCTATCGTGACGGAGCCCCGACCTTCCCGGGCTACGTCACCGAAGAGCCTTATTATGACGTAGCCAATATCCAGGTGCTGCGCGGGCCGCAGGGGACGATCGTGGGACAGAACGCGACCGGCGGCGCCGTGTTCGTGACCACCAACGACCCCGTCATCAATGGCGGATACCATGGCTATTTCACCGCCAATTACGGCAATTACAATGACTTGGGCGCGCAGGGCGCGGTCAACATCCCGGTCAGCAGCACCTTTGCCGCGCGAGTCGCCTTTTACGGCGAGCGCCGGGACAGTTTCTACCACATCACCGGTCCCGGCGGCGCGAGCTATCCGTACAACAAGGGCGATCTCAGGATGGCGGCCGGAAGGTTGAGCCTATTGTGGAAGCCGACCCCCAATCTCACGATCACGTCGAAGACGGATGCCGATTATCTGGACATGGGCGCCTACCCGGCGGACCCCTATTACGATCGCTTCGATACCTTGCCGAGCACCGGCGCGCCAAATCCGGCGCACACTGATCTGTTCGACATCACCGCAAACGCACCCCAGGCCGCCCGGGACAAGTTCGTCCGGGAAATCCTGAGAATCGAATATAGTTTCCCAAGCGGCATTCGGTTCCGGTCAGTCTCCGCTTACGCCAAGGCGAACACGATGTACCGGGCTGACCTCGACGGCACGGCATCCGATACGCCCAGTCCAATCAATGGGACGATGAATAACTGGGCATTCTATGACAATGTCGACGAGCGACAGATTTCGCAGGAATTCAACATCATATCACCGGATTCGCAGCGTCTGACGTGGCTGCTCGGTGCGTTTGGAGTCTGGAACAAATATTGGTTCCTGAAGCCCTATCAGTTTGTCATCGACACCAACTACCCGCTGGCTGACACCAATCCGTTCAAGCCGTTTTACGTCTACTCGCTCCAGGGCACCAATCCGACGAGCTCGCTCGCGGCGTTCGGACAGCTCGGATTCAACATCACACCGGCCCTCAAAGCCGAACTTGGCGCGAGATACACGTCGAGCCGAACGAGGAATGACGTCGATGTACTGCAGTACGGAACCCCAATCCTCGATCAACAGAGTGCCAAATTCCATGATTTTTCGTACAAGGCTTCGCTCGGCTGGACGATCAATCCGGATCATTTCCTCTACGCTTTTGTGGCGACGGGATTCCGGCCTGGCGGTCTCAACGTTCCTGTAAGCGCAGCCGCGCTCGAGCCGTTCGACTCCGAGAAGGTCCAGTCCTTCGAAGCCGGCTGGAAGGGCACGTTCGCCGGCGGCCACGTGCGCGCGACTGTCGACGGGTTCTACAACAATTACAAAAATTTCCAGGTGATCATCGGTTATCCGCTGCTGCCCGTCTTCGGGATCGAAGTGAATGTCCCCGGCAAGACCAAGATTTACGGTGCCGAAGCAGAGCTGAACGTCAGGCTGGGAGGGCTGTCGCTTGATGGCGGCATCAGCGTTCTGCACAGTTCGCTGGCACAATTTTATGCCGTCGATCCGCGCGGCGCGAGTCTGGCGCCGTGCGATCCGGTCACCGGCCCGGCAAGCGCAAGCTGCATCGACTTGAAGGGACGGGAGCAGACTTACGCCCCCAACTTCACGTTCAACGCTTCAGCCTCCTACGAAATCGCGCTTGGGAATGGCGACACGCTGACGCCACGAATCAACTATGGCCATGTCGGTCCGCAATGGGCGACCCTGTTCGAGAATCCGGCGCTCGGAGACCGCCTCGGCGACCGCAACATTGTCAACGCGCAGCTGGCCTGGGCTCATCGCGGGTGGACCCTGACAGCCTATGCGACCAACTTGACCAATCAGCACTACGTCGCCGCACTCAATAGCGGTCTAGATTTCGCTGGGGCTCCGCGACAGTTCGGGGTCCGCGTCGGGAAGGTCTTCTGAGAAAGAGCGGCCGGCCAATCATGTCGGAGCGCCGGCCGCATCCCCCTCCGAGTATTTGATGCAATCCTATCGCCTCACTGTAGACAAGTTTCTCGACCATGCCGCCAAATGGTTTCCCGGTCGGGAAATCGTGGAAGCCGATGGCGGTCGGGTCACCGCGCGCACGAATTATGCGACGCTTCGGAACCGCAGCAATCGCATGTCCGGCGCGCTTGCAGCGCTCGGATTAGAGCCCGGACACCGGATCGCAACGCTCGCCTGGAACACGCGCCATCATTTCGAAATCACTTATGCGGCAATGGGCGCGGGTCTCGTTTGTCACACCCTGAATCCGCGGCTCGTGCCAGGACAGCTTGCGCGAATGATCGTGGAGGCGGACGATCGGCTGATTGCCGTATCGGCCAAACTGGTTCCGCTGCTGCAAGAAGTCGCTTGCCTGTGCGCCTTGCCCAAGCATGTCATTGTGCTTGATGCCGAGCTTGTCGACGAGAACTTCGAAGCTGCGCAGGTCTGGGCCTACGAACAATTGCTCGAGATGCACGGCCGCACGTGGCGCTGGGGCGACTTCGACGAGGAATCGCCCGCCGGGCTTTGCTACACGTCTGGCACGACCGGCAATCCGAAGGGCGTCGTCTATACGCATCGATCCAATTATCTGCACACGCTGCGGAGCCTTCAGGCCGACGCGATGGCCATTTCCGCAAATGACGTCGTGCTGATGGCGGTCCCCATGTTTCATGCCAACGGCTGGGGCGTTCCGTTCGCGGCGCCGGCGGTTGGCGCGCGGCTCGTGCTTCCGGGCCGTCAAGCCGACGGCGCGAGCCTGGCCAAGCTCATTCGTGACGAAGGCGTGACACTCGCGATCGGAGTCCAGACGGTCTGGCTTGGGGTGGTCGATCATCTGCGCCACTCAGGCGGCGAATTGCCGACGTTGAAGCGCGTGATCATCGGCGGTTCAAATTGTCCGGAAGCGCTGATCCGGCACATGGAGGAGGGGCTCGGAGCGCGGATTCAGACCAGCTGGGGAATGACCGAGCTATCCCCACTGGGTACGATCTCTCCACCCGACGAACCCGCGCACACCGCCTCGGGGCGGCCGCCGGTCGGCCTTGATCTCAAGCTAAAGAGCGCGTCCGGCGAAGCACTTGACCGGCAGCGCAATCAAATGGGGCATCTGTGGGTGAAAGGGGCAAGCGTGGTGGATCGCTACTTCCACGCGGAATCGGACGCGCTGGATGAAGAAGGCTATTTCGACACCGGAGATCTGGCGACGATCGATGATGAGGGAAATCTCACAATTAGTGGCCGCTCCAAGGATCTCATCAAGTCCGGCGGCGAATGGATCAACCCGGCGGAAATTGAGGCAATCGTCGGTCGCGATCCTTCCGTCAGCCTTGTGGCTGTAATCAGCATGCCGGACGCAAAATGGGGCGAACGGCCGCTGCTTATTGTTCAGCCGCGCAAGGGTGAGCGGGTCGATGCCTCTCGCCTCATCGGCTCACTGCGCGGCAAGGTCGCGGCTTGGTGGATTCCGGATCAGATTGCCGAAGTCAGTTCAATGCCGCTCGCCGCGTCCGGCAAGATCGACAAGAATCGATTGCGGGCTGATTTCCACGCGGGCGAGATTCCTGCCCAGGCGATCGAGCCGTAGGAAGAGCGCTCAGCGCCGTTCGCAGGATGCGGTCCGAGGGGGCATGTCCGGTGAGGCCAAACCGACATTCCAGTTCCACGGCTCGTTACCGGCGGCGCGGCGACGGCACATCACTTCCTCATTGAGCTCGTACATGCCCGGCATGAGTCTGGTTTCGGCTTTCGGGACATCGGCGAAGTGCATGTACGCGAGCGTCGGGGCGAATGCCGGCCACACAACTGCTTGCGCCGCGTGCGGGTGCCCGGTTCGCGCGAAGGTCGTCCAATAATCGATCATCGCGTCGGACAATTTCTGCTCGCGCGACGTATCCGGCACTTTCGGCCACAGCGGCGGCGTGCCACCGACGAAGGTTCCAAAGACATAAGGCAGCTCGCTTGCGTGAAATCCGTGCAAGCCAGCTTCATCCGCCGCCGGATAACCATGGTCGAAAAGGTAGAGATAAGAGGGGACTCCCACGTCCGCCTGTTTCCGGACGAGCCGCTCGGCGGTCCAGCCGTACAGTCCGTCACGCGTCGCCGCGAGAATGCTCTCCTTCATATTGGTCGCCGGGTAGAGACGCAGGAATTTGTCGGCGAGATCGCCATATTTTTGGCGGATGCGCTTCACATACTCATCCGCGCTCGCGGGCACCGGTGGTGCCAGGATCGTCAATGATCGAATCTCGCCGATATTGAAGCCGGCTAA
The DNA here is from genome assembly GCA_051962455.1 of Sphingomicrobium sp. Lineage (GTDB taxonomy): Bacteria > Pseudomonadota > Alphaproteobacteria > Sphingomonadales > Sphingomonadaceae > Sphingomicrobium. Next base: position 15,532 of record JBQCCG010000002.1, read on the forward strand.
GATCGGCACGTGGGCCTGCTCGCCGCGGTCGAATGTGTCGACCAGCTGGCGCGGCAGGATCTTGCCGTCGACTGCACCAAAGGGTGCATATCCGACCGCGGCAGCGGCATTGGTCAGTTTTTCCGGATCCATTGCTCGCAAAGCGGCAATCGTCGGCGCGTGCAGCTTTTCGCCGAGTGCTAGTCCTGCAGCTTCCGCAGCCGGCGCGCCGTAGCGCGCTACCTTAAGCTCGGGCGTCGAGATCATATACGCGCTCTCGGCAATGGCCTTGGCGAACAGCCCCCGCGCCGCCGGCGAGGCGAGCAGATACATAACGCTGAGGCCGCCGGCAGATTCACCCGCGATGGTCACATTCCGAGGGCTGCCGCCGAAAGCCGAAATGTTGCGCTTTACCCAGCGCAGCGCCTCGATCTGGTCGAGCAGGCCATAATTGCCCGAAATTCCGTCCGGGGACTCCGCGCTGAGCTCCGGATGAGCAAGCCAGCCGAGCGGTCCGGTACGATAATTAATCGACACGACAACGACCCCTCGGGACGCAAGCTCCCGACCGTCATACATCGGGTCCCGGCTCGTGCCTCCCCACAAAGCCCCTCCGTAGATCCAGAAGAAAACGGGAGCATCGTGGGCATGCGCCGGCGTCCAGATGTTCAGCGAAAGACAATCCTCGCTCATCGGATAGGGCTTGTTCGCATAGATGTTGTTGAGCTTGCCTTCAGGCTGAAAGCAGGCAGGACCAAATTGGGTAGCGTCGCGGATGCCGGACCAGCGCGCCTTGGCGACAGGAGGTTTCCATCGAAGCTGCCCCACGGGCGCTTCCGCAAATGGGATGCCTTTGAAGATGTGCAGTCCGTCTTCGGCTGTTCCCCTGAGCGCCCCGGCGGGTGTACGAACGACAGGCGCCTGTTGCGACCGGAATTCTCGAGGCATGGCGGAACTCGGCTGAAGGAAGAGAATGAAGGCGGCGAGCAGGCTCGCCCCTACGCGTACAACCCTGATCATGCGCCCTCCCGGTTCATGGCGGATTCGGCCTTGAGGCGCCGCGCAAGCCATAGGAACAAGAGTGCGGCGATCACGTAGAAAGGCGTCAACGTATAGAGCGCCACCTGAAGCGAATGAGCGATCCCCCGAGCGGCAAATGCATCGCTCGCAGCTCCGACGTAGGTGGGCCCCAGGCCCAAACCAATGAAGTTCATGACCAGTAGCAGGAGCGCTCCGGCCATCACTCGCTGATCGGGGCGGACCTCCTCCTGAACGAGTGCAATCGCCGACGAAAGATAGAAATAATTGAGCGCCATGACGGCGGTCAGGAGCCACAACGCCAGCGGCCAGCCCGGCGCCCAGACGAAGCCTACGTAGAATGGGAGCGCCAGGGTGAGCGATGCGGCCGGGATCGACGCGTACGCGCTCTTGGACTTGCGGGTGAAACGATCGATGGCGCGGCCGGACACCAGCATTCCAGAGCCCATGCCGACGAGCACGACGAGCGCGTACCAGACGGCCACCTGCTCGAGGGTCATTCCCTTTTCGCGCATCAGGAAAAGACTGGTGAAATTCCCGAGGCCGTACGTGATGAATTGCGTCGCGCCGCTGCCAAAGGAGATGAGCAACAGGGTGGGGCTCGAAAAGAACATCTTCACCGTCTCCCAGAAGCTCGGTCCGCCATCCTTTGGCGCTCCTCCATCGAATGCTCCGCGCGGGGGTTCGGGGACCACGAACCAGATTGCGGCCGCAGCGATGATGCCGAGCACGCCGATCGCCAGGAACGCATCACGCCAATTGAATGCCGCCGCAATGGATGCGCCAAAGGCAATGCCGAGTGCAGCGCCGATCGGCGGACCGAGGTTGTAGATTCCGAATGCCCTGCCGCGCCGCCCAGGCGGGAAATAATCCGTGATAATGGTGTAGGATGGCGGAACGCCGCCAGCCTCTCCGAACCCGACCAGCATTCGCGCGACGACCAGCTGCGGATAATTCGCAGCGAGACCGCAGAATGAGGTCGCTGCACTCCATATGGCGCAGGCAATCGAGAGCACCGCGACCCGGTTGGTCTTGTCCGCGAGCCAGCCGACGGGAATGGCGATAAAACAGTAGAACAGAGCGAAATAGAGTCCGCCGATCAGACCGAGCTGACCGTCGGTGATGTGCAGCGTGTCCTGAATTGGCTTGGCGAGGATTCCGAGCAGCGAGCGGTCGAGAAAGTTGAGGACATAGACCAGCGTCAGCGTCCACAGGACGACCCGCGCGCGGCGGGTCGGCATGCTCTGCACTTCGAGCGGCGCGTTCATGCCCTGCCAGTGCAATAGGCGAGCCAGATTGTCATTGCGCAGCCTCTCCTCTCCCCGTCCGGCGTGCATCGTGCACCATGCATTTCCACTGAAAGCCGAGTCAATGGTCACTATCGTGTGTGTGAATGAACTTGGGTAAGAATGCAGGAGCTTAGTCAGGAGTGCGATGGCTTGACGTGGCGCTGCTCTCGTTCAAGACCACGCGCGTGAAGCAGCAGTCTCCGCCCAAAAGGTCGTCGAAAAAGGCCGAACAGCGTGCCGAAACGATCGAGCAGATCCTCGATGCCGCCGAAGACCTTTTCTCAAAGCACGGTCTTTACGGCGTTACCCTCAAGGATGTGGCCAAACGGGTCGGAGTCCACCACACGCTCCTCAATTATTATTTCAATGACAAGAAGGCGCTGTTTGACGCTGTCTTTGCGCGTCGCGCCGTGGTCACCAGCGAACGGCGAATGAAGGCGCTGGACGAATATGACCGCACGAGCGGGGGCAAACCGACAGTCGAGGGTGCCCTTCGGACTTACCTCGATACAGACCTGGACCTTTACATCCAGGGCGGCGAGGGCTGGCGTAATTATGGGCAGCTGAGCGCTCAGGTTTCGAACACCCCCAAATGGGGCGCGAAGCTGATGGACGAGAATTTCGATCCCGTCGTCCTCAAGCTCATTTCACTGCTTCGCAAGGCATTGCCCAATTGCGCGGAAGAGGACGTCTTCTGGGGGTATCATTTCGTCTCTGGCGCATTGATGCTGACGCTCGCGCGAACCGGCCGTATCGACAAGCTCTCGAAGGGGCTGTGCAAATCTGACGATTATGCCGCCGTGAAGGAGCGCATGGCTTCGTTCATGGCCGCAGGCTTCCTTCACATCTGCGAGCAGCGTCGGAAAGAACGAGGCGCCGCGGACGCTTCGACCGCCGAAAGGAAGAGCAGAACTAAATAAGTTCGCTATCTTGTGAGTTAATGTTCACGGAGTTATCCATCCGCAACTCACATTTCACGGAGTTCCGATGTCGCTCAACGGTCGTGTTGCAATCGTGACGGGCGCGGGAAGCGGACTCGGCCGCGCTCACGCCCATTTCCTTGCCGGCGAAGGCGCCAGGGTCGTCGTCAATGACTTATCAGGTTCCGCGGCGGCAAGAGTGGTCGCGGAGATTGAAACCGCTGGCGGAGCGGCACTCGCTTGCGCAGGATCGGTTACCGATGAGGCTGCTGTCGCAGACATGGTCTCGAGGACCATGGGCGAATGGGGCCGCATCGACATCCTCGTCAACAATGCGGGCATCCTTCGCGACAAGAGCTTCGCCAAGATGTCGCTCGAGGATTTTCGGCTGGTCGTCGAGGTCCATCTGATGGGAGCGGTCATCTGCACCAAGGCAGTATGGCCGATCATGCGCGAACAGCAGTTCGGCAGGATTGTGATGACGACTTCCTCGTCAGGCCTCTACGGCAATTTCGGCCAGTCAAATTACGGGGCCGCGAAGCTGGCCTTGGTGGGGCTGATGCAAACGCTGGCGATCGAGGGCGAAAAGTACAACATCCGCGTGAACAGCCTCGCGCCCACCGCGGCCACGGGCATGACCGAGAGCATCCTCCCCGAAGAGAGCCTTCGCCTGCTCGCTCCAGAATGCGTCAGTCCAGGGCTGCTCGCATTAGTTTCCGACGAAGCGCCAACTCGTGCGATCCTCTGTGCGGGAGCAGGGCACTTCGCCCGAGCGAACATCACGCTCACCGAGGGCGTGCAGGTCGGCCTGGGACCGGGCGCGGCCGACGAGATTGTCGCCAATTGGTCAGCAATCTCGGACCGATCGGATGAGATCGTCCCGGATTATGGCTTCGTCCAGGCGGAGCGAGAGGTTGCGAGCGCATCATCACGACCGCCGCTAAAGGCGGTCGCCGGCGAGTAGCGGTATTTCTTTGTGGGTCGCAGGGGACCACACGCCCGCGATTTTCCTGATATCTCGCGGCGTGAATTGATCGAAACAGCGATCGCAAGCGCGATACCGATCGCGTCCAGCAAGGCTTCGCCCCGCAGCCAGCGCAGACCGGCCCCGCCAGGATTCCTGTGGGGCACAGCTATCTCTGCCTACCAGAGCGAGGGAAACAATGTGAACGCCGATGCGTGGCTGATGGAGAACATTCGGCCAAGTATGTTCAAGGAACGGTCTGGCGACGCCTGCGACAGTTATCATCGGTATGAGGAAGACTTCGAGATCGCCGCGAAGCTCGGCTTCAATTGCTATCGGCTTGGAATCGAATGGGCTCGGATCGAGCCGAGCGAGGGCCATTTCTCAAACGCCGAGCTCGACCATTATGCTCGTATGCTGGACGCGTGCCGCGCAAGGGGGCTTCGTCCGATCGTCACCCTGAATCACTTCACAACCCCCCTGTGGTTCGCCGAACGTGGGGGATTTGAAGTTGCAGACTCCCCGGCGATATTCGCCCGCTATTGCCGGAAAGTCGCCGAATGGCTCGGCGACCGGATGCACATGGCGACCACGTTCAACGAAGCCAATATTCGACTTCTCGTTGGTCTAATTCCCAAGTTCCAGGCTGCGCTTCCGCTCGTGAAAGCCTCGCTCGCGGCGGCTGCAAAAGCAACGGATTCGCCGAAATTCTCGCGGCTCGCTTATGCGGATCCGCTGATCGCGACGCCGACGATGCAGGAAGCCCACCGGCGCGGCTATGATGTGATCAAATCGATCAGGCCGGAGTTACCGGTTGGCATCACCCTCACCACACAGGACATCCAGGCCCCAACTGCCGCTCTCGTCGAGCATTATCGCAACCTCCTGTACGGCGACTGGATCGAAGTTGCTCAGAAGCATGCGGACTTCTTCGGGGTGCAGACCTACACCCGATTGCGATTCGATGATCGCGGAATGTTGCCGCCGCCGCCGGGTGCAGAGTTCACACTGTCCGGTTATGAATTCTACCCGCAGGCCCTCGCCAATACGATCCGCTGGGCACACCGTGCGATCGGCAAGCCGATCTACATCACTGAGAACGGCATCTCTACAAACGACGACGCACGGCGCGTTGCGTTCATCGACCAGGCGCTCGCCGGCGTCAGTCAGTGCCTAGACGAGGGCATTCCCGTGCATAGTTATATCTACTGGTCGCTGCTCGACAATTTCGAATGGACGTCCGGCTATGGCGTTCCATTCGGCCTGGTGGCGGTCGACCGGGCGACCTTCAGGCGGACGCTGAAGCCCAGTGCAACCCATCTTGGCGAAATCGCTCGAGGAAATCTGATTTAGTGCCAAGCCCGAATGCCGCTCGAGCCCGATTGCCCCGGTTCTTGATGCGCTGCCCCGCGATGCCCGAAAGACCGCCGCTCCGCAGGCGCGAGCGAGCGGACGCATTCGATGGTTCATCATGAGCCGAGTTGTTTATAAAAAAACAATAGACTAGCCGAACCCCGGAGAACGCGTGCGCGGATTATCTAATGGACGAACAAGCCAGGTTCGCAGTGATCGGCGCGGGAGGTTTTGCCCGGTTTGCAATGGCGCAATTCGCCAAGAATCCGAGCGCTCGCTTGGTAGGGGCTTACGACGCGAGCGAAAATTCGATGGCCGCGTTCGAGGCTGCTCATCCCGGAACCAGAGTCTATGAAAGCGTGGAGCAATTGCTGGCCGATCCGTCGGTCAATCTAGTTTACATCGGAACTCCGCCGTTCCTGCATTACGAGCAAAGCCTCGCTGCGCTGAGGGCCGGCAAGCATGTCATCTGCGAGAAGCCGGCAGCGATCGAACTGGCCCATGCGCAAGAGCTCAGGCGATGCGCCGACCAAAACGGCCTGTTGTTCGTCGTCAATCTCATGCAGCGCTACAATTCCCTATATGAGGCGGTCGAAAGGCTGATCGGGACGCAGTTACTCGGCCAGTTCGTCCACGGCTTCTTTGAAAATTACGCAAGCGACGAACCCTTGCCGGCCGGCCACTGGTTCTGGGACGACGCCAGGAGCGGAGGCATCTTCATTGAGCACGGCGTGCACTTTTTCGACATGTTCGATGGGTGGCTGGGCAAGGGAGAAGTCGCATCCGCCCAGCGCCTCGAGCGCGATGGGTACCCGGGCGTTTGGGACATCGCTCAGTGCGAAATAATTTACCCGGGCAATGCGCCGGTGCACTTCTTTCACGGCTTCAACCAGCCGAGGATCCTCGACCGTCAGGAGATGCGGCTGCAGTTCGAGCGCGGCGATATCATACTAGAGGAATGGGTGCCGAACCGTCTGGTGCTTCATGCAGCCTGCACTCGAGCGGAAAGCCAGCAACTGCAGGAGCTGTTCCCGTGCGCAACCATGACCATTCTCGAGCAATGGGATGAGCCGCAGCATGCCCGCGGCCGATTCAGGCCAATTAAGTATGATCGGAAGATACGTCTCGACACCGGGATCGTTCGGCCAAAGCTCGAAGTCTACGAGGGCCTGCTTCGAGCCATGTTTGACGATCAGCTATGCTGGCTCGCCGACCGTTCTCACAAGCGCAAGATCGACGCCGACAATGCGATTCAGTCACTCGCCGTCGCGGTCGACGCCGATCGGATTGCTAAACGCCGCGCCTGACTGGCGAGGACCTTTGATCAGGTCGGATGGGTGACCAGCGCGTCTTCGACGTGGAGCGCGGCGCCACTATCGTCGATCTCCGCCGGCGCGAGGCTGTTGCCCATTCGAACGATGTTCTTCGCGACGAAAAGCGAGAGCAGCTGGATCGTCGCGATGAGCAGGACCGCATAACGCAGCGCGATCGTGGTAGAGAAATCATAAGCGAGAAGGAGGAATGCGAGCGCGCCGCCGAAGCGCCCGAGGTAAAGGCCCGCCTCGTGGTTGAGAATGTAACTGAATTCACTGCGCCGCTCGATCCGCTTCACAATGTCGATCACCCGGAACTGGATCGGGAAATAAGCGAGATCGAGCAGCGGCTTGGCGAGCAGCAGGAACAACATGAACAGGATCACGCCCATGGCATTGAACAGGATCGCGTTCGAAAGCGCAGCAAGCAGGAACAGCACCAAGCCGGCAGCGAAGATTTTGATCCGGTCGTCGGGGCTGGTGAGACGTCCGAGAACATACATGGCAATCGCCGCAAACAGCGCGCCGACCGTCTGGGCCAGGCCTAGCGAACCCTCGTCGCCGAGCAGGGTCATGATCAGCATCGATGGCGCGGTAACGAGGAAACCCTGGCCCAGTCCCTTGAGCAGCGCGAGGAGAAGTAGCCTATTCCACAGCGGGTGGAACCTCAAGTAGACGAACCTCTTCGCGGCAGGGTTTGAAAACCGGCCGCGCATACAAATGACCGATGCCGCGATCGTGATGCAAAAGGCGATTCCGACAATCGCGAGATAGGCACTGTGGACGTGCGCCTGACTGTTCTGCGAATGAATGAACCAGCCGATCGCAAACGGCATGACGACCGCGATGATCGTGTAGAGGAAGGTCTCGAGCCCATAATAATAGTTACGGTTGCCATCGTCGGTCACATCCAGGACCAAAGTGTCGCGGTTGGCCCAGTAGAAGCCGAACGACATGCCCATGACCAGTCCCGCAGCGCCGATGCCGGCATTGCTCAGAGTTTTCAGCGACATCATTGCAAGCATCGAGACTCCGCTCAGCAGCATTCCCGCCGAGAACAGCTTGCGGATATTGAAGTGCCTCAGCAGAAACCCGTTGAGCAGGAAGGTCAGCGGAATCCCGGTATAGATGGTGAGCTGGTAGACGACGACCTTGGTCGGGTCGTTCGACGAGCGCATGATATAGGCCGACACGAACGTGTCGATGACCGGTCCGACCAGCGCATAGACCATGTTGGTCAGGATGAGCGTCCGGAAATTGTGGGGCTGCTTCCCGAAGAATGTGAGCTCGGCCCGGAGCTTGCTAAGCATCGACCGTCTTCAGCAGCGAGAATATCCGCCTCAGGGAAAGTCGGGCGCCGCACACGAATTCGTCCGCGGCGCCATAATAAAGAGTGAGCGTGTCTCCATCCGCATCGAGCAGGTGGCCGTTGGTGAACACGACCTGGCCGAAGAATCCCGAGAGCTCATAGGGTTCGAGCGGCCGCATCAGCGGCTCGTCGGTGACCGCCAGCACTCTCGAGGGATCGTCGAGGTCGAGCAGAAAGGCTCCGAGGCCATAGCGGTCGTTCTCGTCCGCTCCGTGATAGATTTCGAGCCAGCCCCGGTCGGTCCTGATCGGAGCGGCCCCCGCCCCGACCCGCGCGCTATCCCAATGTCCCGGACGCGTGCGCAACAGGCAGCGATGGCCGCCCCAGTGCAATCCGTCCGGCGACGATGCGAGCCAGATGTAATTCCCGCCGACGAACAGGCTGGACGGGCGGTGAAGCATGAAGAAGAGGCCGTTGATCCTTTCTTCGAAGATCGCGCAGTCCTTGTTGTGCGGCGGAAGGATCATTCCGTGGAAGTCGAAGTGCCGCCAGTCCTTCGTGGTGCGTAGCCCGACGCCCGCCCCGCTCCGAGACACTGCCGTATAGGTCAGATGATAGACGTCGCCGATCTGCGACACCCTGCAGTCTTCGATCCCGTAGCTTTCCTGGGGTCCGAGGCCGGTGAGCGGCAGATATCCCTCCGGCTCCTCGAAACGGACGCCATCGTCCGAGCAGAGCAGCCGCAGATGCGACAGCGTGGTCAGATAATCCTCGCCCTTGTAAGTGACGATTCGCGGATCGTCGCTTTGAACGTCGGGATCGTTCCGATCGAGCTCGATGATCCTCGCCGTCCCCATTTCATCGAGGATCGGAAAGCACAGCTTTCCCGGCTTCTGCAGCGGCCGCTCGGCAACCCGCACCAGCAGCCAGATCCTGCCCTCAAAGCGAAAGACTCCGGGATTGAGAAGACAGGCAATCTCCATCCCGTCCACGCTCGGCCTGAGGTCGCCCGGCGACAGGATCGGGTTGGCCGGAAAGCGCCTCGCAATGTCTCTCGTCATGGCGATCTCTTCCGCAATCGCGAGTGGGTCTCCGGCGCTCACAAGCCAGGGTCGTTGCAGAGGGCGACGAGCTCTTCCACGGCTCTGGACCTCAGCATCGCGGCATTGGGGGTCGAGTCCCGACTGTCATTCGTGCCAGTCGGCCGCGGCCACTGCGACATAATTGTCGGCGGTTCCGTAGTAGAGGAAAAGCCTTCCCCTGAAGTAGCTCAGCCCCTCTAGGAACGTCGTCCCCGCTTTATATTGACCGCTCCTTTCCCAAGGGAGCGTGGGCTGAATGAAGGGAGTTCCGGAGCGCTCCAGCAATCGGGTGGGATCGTTCGCGTCGAGCAGCGCCTGCCCGCCGCAATAAGCGCCCGCCGCGAACTTCGGATCGCGATCGAAATCCGAATCGGAATTCTTGCCATTGTAGAGCATCACGATGCCCTTGTCGGTCATCAGCGGCGGCGGACCGACCTCGGGCAGGCCGCTGTCGAAATGAAACGGCCGCGCCGCCATCAGGACGAGGAGATTTCCGGTCGACTGCTCAACCGGCGACCAGTGGACGAGATCCGTGGATGTGGCGAGATGGATCTGGTTCTCTCCGAAAACCATCCAGTATCTGCCGTTGATCCTGGCTGCCTTCATTCGGCCGCCTTCGATCTTCTGGACGATCGCGGCCGACTTTGTCTTCAGCTGCTCATAGGCCGTGCCGGCGAACGGCGAGCCAAGCTTTTTCCAGTGAATCAGGTCGGGCGACGAGGCGAGCCCGAGCCGCCAGGTCTTCCGGTTCCACTGGGTATAAGTGACATAATAGGTGCCGTCCGGACCCTCACAGAGGCGCGGATCCTCGCAGCCGCCTTCCCATTCCGCGGACTTCTGACTGTCTTCATCTGGATAGAGAACAGGCGCCGCGCGGACCTTGAAGTGCACGCCGTCGAGCGACGAGGCATAGCCAAGCCGGGACGTGTGAAAGCCGATCACCTTTTCGTCGGGGTCATCCTCGGCGCGAAACAGGACAACCATCTTTCCGTCCCTGACGACCGACGCCGGGTTGAAGGTGTGCGCGGCCATCCAGTGGACCGGACGCTTGCGCATGGGGCAGTCGAACACCGCGCTCGGGTCGGGCCTGATCACGGGTCCGACACCGAGCCGCGAGAAGGGTCCGAGCTTCCAACCGGAGTCTACGGCAGGTCGCCGCGATGATCCGGCATGAGCGACAGCACGGGCCCCATTACTCAAAGCAAGTGCCGCGTTCGCGCCGAGCCCGGCGATGAATTGCCAACGCGTGAGCGCGAACTTTCTCACGCAAACTCCTCGTGACGCGCGAGTGATCCCGCAAGTTGCTCGAGGGTCTCGCCCTTGGTTTCGGGGAAAAATCGTCCGACGATGAACACCGAAGCCAGCGTCACCGCCGCAAACAGGACGAACGGCAGCGCACGCGAGTGGGTCGCGATGATCGGAAACAGCAAGGTGATAATGAAGTTGATGGTCCAGTGGGTAGCGCTCCCGACGCCCTGTCCCGTCGCACGAACCGACGTAGGGAAGATCTCGGACAGATAGACCCAGATGACTGCCCCCTGAGAGAAGGCGAATGCGAGGATGAAGAGCACGAGGAGGATCAGCAGATAGCCGGAACCATGGCCGGTGCCCATGATGAGCGCGACGCCCGCGAGCGCGAGCGACATGATAAGTCCGCCGGCAACCAGCAGCTTCTTGCGCCCGAGCCGATCGATAAACGTCATGCCGACCATCGTCGCCAGAAGATTGGCGAGGCCCACCGCGACCGCCTGCAGGTCGCCCGACACCTTCCCGAAGCCCGCCGCCGCAAAAATATCGTTGAGATAGTAAAGGATGGCGTTGATACCGGTGAACTGGTTGAAGAAGGCGAGCAGCATCGCAAAGATGATCGGCCTCTTGTGCAGGTGCCAGCTGAGGTGCCCATGACCTTCTTCGGGCGCGCTGATGTCCGCAAGTGTTTCGGTCGATCCGATACGTCTCAGGCTTTGCTCGGCTTCGGCGGTGCGGCCTTTGAAAGCGAGCCAGCGCGCGCTCTGCGGAATGAAGAACAGCATGACGAGGAAGAATAAAGACGGGATCGCAGCGACGCCGACTTTCCAGCGCCAATCGCTGTCACCGGCCACGAGCTGGCCGACCAGGAAGTTGCTGAGATAGGCAAGCAGAATTCCGAACACGATGTTGAACTGAAACAGACCGACCATGAACCCGCGACGCCGGGCCGGGACGATTTCCGATATGTAGACTGGCGCAAGCACCGAGGCGCCGCCGACCGCGATTCCAAGGGCCAGCCGCGAGAAACCGAATACATAGACGCTGGGCGCAAAGGCGCAGCCGATCGAGGCGGCGGAAAACAGCAGGCCGACAAGCTTGAGCGTGTCACGGCCGCCGAGCCGATTTCCGACGAACCCCGCGACGAGCGCCCCGGCGCAGGTGCCGAGGAGGGCGATGGAAACGGTGAGGCCGAGACCTGCCGCACCGAGATGGAAGACGGACCGAAGCGCCGAGGTAACTCCGGAAATGACGGCCGTATCGAAACCGAACAACAGCCCTGCCAGCGAGGCGACCACGACCGTGAAGATGTTGACCCGGCTCATACTTCTCCCCCCTCCCCGACGATAAGTATGGATTTTTGTTTTTTTAATTTGTTCCGCTATTTGTCAATTGCTTTGGGGCTTCTCAAAGCGGAAAAATGAATTAGTCGAGGATGTCAGGACCTGGGCGCAATGGTCCGCCTGGCGGAGAAAATCGGTCTAGCCGCTCCACGATGTCAGATAGTCAGCCGCAAATCGCGCGACGGCTCAAGGCCAGTCTGTCGGGCACCAACCTCGAACTCACGGGCGACTACAACCAGCGCCTGGTCTATCAGGCCATTCGAACCAAGGGCCCGATTACGCGCAATGCGCTGACAGAGCTGACCGGTCTCGCCAAGCCGACGATCGCGGGCATCGTCAAACGGCTGGTAAGAAGCGAGTTGGTCTCGGAGACCGGGCGCATCTACGGCGCGCGCGGCCAACCCGCGGTTCATCTCGAGGCGAACCCGGAGGGCTGCTATTCGATCGGCCTGCACGTCGACGAAGATCAATTATCGCTGATCGTCGTCGATGCATTGGGACGTCCCATTCGGCGATCGACGACGAGCCTGCCGTCCTCGCCCCGAATCCGGGTCAATGAATTCTTCCAGCACCAGTTCGTCGAGCTGACCAGGGGAGTTCACCGAGAACGGATCATCGGCCTTGGAGTAGCGATGTCCGACAGCATCCCGCCGGGCCGAAACGCCGACTCCGAGAGCATGAGCAACGCCGTCGGCATCGATCTGATGGCGCTTTCGGAAATAGCGCGGGACATGCCGATCTACATCGATTCCGATCTTGCCGCTGCAACGGCCGGCGAACTGCTGTTCGGGGCGGGCGCGACGCTTCAGACATTCTACTTCATCCTGCTGGACCAAAGGCCGGTCGGCGGCCTGGTCATGCATCAGGCATTATTCAGGGGGGCTCATCCCAGCCACAAGCGCACCCTGATTCCGCGCGCCGAGCTCGCCTGGTGCCGCGACGCGGTGGCGGCGGAACGCGAGGCGCGACTCGGCCACCAGGCCCCGCCGGACGCGGACCAGTCCTGGATCGAGGCCGCATGCGACGACCTGCTGCCGCTCCTCATCTCCATCAACTGCCTGTTGAATCCCGGCGGGTTGCTGCTCGGCGGCCGGTTTCCCCAGGAGTGGCTCGACGTGCTTGCGGAGCGCTGCAACGCGCTGCTGCTCGAGCGAGCGCCGGACATTCCGAGCCATGCAGGAATCCAGGCCGCGCACCTTGGCGCCGACGTGACACTCGTCGGCGCGGCGAGCCTCCCGATGCGCGCGCGCCTGTCGCCGATCGGGGAAGCCCTGCTGAAGGGCCATGACCATGGCAACTGACCGGCGCTCCATCGCCGGCGCGGCCGCAGGGGCCGGGCAGTGAAGCCGTCACGCAACCGGTTTCCATTCCGCTCGCAGCCCGGCAGCGCGGCGGACGCGGACAGTCCTTCCAAATCCGGGGCACCCTATCTGACGCTGGACATCGACGCCAATCACAACCAGCGCGTCGTCTTCCAGGAGATCCGCACCCGCAAGAGGGTCACCCGGAGCGAATTGGCCAATCTTACCGGACTGACCAAACCGACGATCGTCAACGTGTCGCGCCAGCTCTTGCAGGCGGGGCTGATCGTCGAGGCCGAGCGCGCGACCCTCGGACGCGGCCAGCCGGCCTGGGTTCTCGAGCTCAATCCTGACGGCGCTTATTCGGTCGGCCTGAACATCGACCGGGACCATCTCACCCTGGTCGCATTGGACCTTGGCGGCCGGATCAGGGGACGAGTCTCCGCAGAAATCGGTTTTGCGCTGCCCGACGAAGCGAAAGGCTTTGTCGCCGATGCGTGGCAGAGCCTCGCGACGAGATCGAAGATCCCGCTCAGCCGTGTCGCGGGCCTCGGGATAGCAATGCCGGACGATCTCGGAACGCTGGCCTTCCCGGGCAAGCCGCCCGCTTATTCCGCCTGGGCGGACATCGACGTCGCCGGGCTCTTTCGATCGACCTACGAGGGCCCGACCTTCGTCGAGAATGACGCCGTCGCGGCGGCAATCGGCGAATCCCAGTTCGGTCACGGACTGGATGCGCCGAGCTTCGTCTACATTCTCATCAGCGTCCTGCTGGGAGGCGGCATCGTTATCAACCGGAATTATTTCAGGGGCGAGAACGGACGAAGCGGTGAAATCGGATTCATGGAGGTGAAGACCCCGGCCGGCGCCGCATGCTCGCTTCAGGATGTGGTTTCCCTCGGCGCTCTGTCGGAGCGTCTGAAGAGCCACGGCTTGACGATCGCTCGTCCCGACGACCTGACCCATCTCGATGGGCGGGGCGCCATGCTGGTCGATGAATGGCTCGAGGAAGCGTGCGGATATCTCACCAGCATCTTCGCCCAGATACAGCAGTTCATCGATCCCGACGCGATCATGCTCGGCGGGCGGCTGCCCGAACATCTGCTCGACCGGCTGGCGACGCTCTGCCAGCAGCGGCAGGAAGATGCCCGCTCGGCCCAGTGGATCGATGTCCGCCGCGCCAAGCTGTCGTCGGACGCGCCGGCAATCGGGGCAGCGATCCTGCCGTTCCAGAATTTCCTGCTTCCGTCGCTGGAGATGCTCGAGCGCTTCTGAGCTCAGCTCGGATGTTGCTGACTCGCGAGGTCCGCAATCGCGAGGCCGCCGATCAATCCGGAAAACGGATACAATCCGGCGAGGACGATGTCGTCGGCCGCAAGGGCCGAGAAATAGTCTCGGGCCAGAAGGTCGACTTGGGCGCGGACCCTGGCGAGCAGCCCGTCAGTTCCAATCACCCCGCCGCCGAGGACGATCTTCCCAGGCGCGAGCGTTGCAACCACATTGACGCAGGCCTGCGCCAGATAGCCGGCGATGATCTCGTGACCCGGATGGCCGACGCCCAGCTTCGACAGCGAGCTGCCCCAACGGGCATGGATGGCCGTTCCGCTTGCCAGCCCCTCGAGGCAGTCGCCGTGGCTTGGGCAGGCCCCCGGGAAGTCATCGTCTGGGTGGCGGCGAATGAACATGTGACCCATCTCCGGATGGCTTCGGCCGGACAGCATCTTCCCGTCGAGAACGGCTCCTCCGCCAATGCCGGTGCCGATCGTCAGATAACAGAGCCGCGCGCATCCCTGACCGGCGCCCCAGCGCCATTCGGCCAATGCAGCACTATTGACGTCGGTATCGAGCGCGACGGGGACACCGTAAGCTTGGAAGGGTGTGATCAGATCCGCGCCTTGCCAGGAAAGCTTGGGCGTCGGACCAAGCCGACCCCAGCCGGGCGATTTGGCATCGGTGTCGATCGGCCCGAATGTCGCCATTCCGATCGCCGAGATTGGACCGTCCTTCGCAATCTCGGCATCAAGCCAAGTTCTCAAGTCGCTGATGGTTTCACTGGGCGAGCGGGTCGCGAACTGGGCTTGGCTATGAAGGCTCCCGTCCGACCCCCCAATTCCGATATTGAACTTGGTGCCGCCCGCCTCGATCGATGCAAGGCGCGCGGCGCTGGAGCTAAGCGAATGGCTGGGTTGAGACGGTGAATCCATGACGGCCAATGTTGTTATCCGGGTGATCGAGCTCGAGTGGACGATTGAAAGACCCCGCCGAAAGGCGACGGGGAGCCTTTGCGAGCGAGCGCGCAGAACTGAAGTCCGCACGCCCCTCAAAAAAATCAGGCCACCCGCATTGAAGTCGATTTCCGCGGGTGGCCCGTTTTCTCGCGGACCCTAGAATTTCACCCGGACGCCGGCTCCGAACCGGCGGCCATAGCCTTCATAATCCTCGATCCGGTCGGGCACGCCCCAATATTTGATCGACTTTTCATTGTTCAGGTTGAGGGCCTGCGCAAACACGGCGATGTGCTTGGTCAGCATGTACTGGAAGCTTGCGTCCAACTGCCCGTACGCCGCCTGGAACTCATCATTATGAACCGAGGCCCCGTTCACCGTCACGACGTTCCCAGTCAGGACCTGAGCGTTTCGCCAATTGTAGGCGACCCTCAGCTGGATCGGACCCTTTTCGTAGAAGCCGATTAGGTTGTAGGTAACTGCGTTGACGAAAGCCGTCGACGGATGCGTGTAAGAATAATTGGCCTGGACCCCGAGCCCGTCGAACGGAGCCGGCAGCATGTTGAACGTATATTGCCCGGAAACTTCAAATCCGGTGTAACGTTCGGAATTGATGTTGATCGGCTGGTAGACCGTAAACGGCTGTCCCAGGAAGGTCACATTGGAAATGCCGTTGCCAAGCAGGTTGCTGACGAACTTCTTGTACACTGCTAGGCTCAGGAAGTTGGACCCTTGATGCCATGTCAGCGCGGCATCGTAGTTCCAGGCCGACATGGGCTTCAGATTGGGATTGCCCTGGTTGATCGAATAAGGGGGGCGTTGGATGCTGTAGCTCGCCTCGATCAGCAGTGCCGACAAGGTTGGCCGGGTCAGCGTCTCCGCGACTGCGAATTGCGCCATGAGATTGGGGGTCAAGTCGACCTTGAGATTGGCATTTGGAAGCAGCCTGAAATAATGGCCGCGCTGCTCGATCGGAGACGGCGGACCAAAAGCCAGCTGGTTGGCATTGCCCGGCAGCAGAATCGGCTGTGCGAACGAGCCGGTCGAAATCGTGCTGGTCTTCGTCGCCCGCAGTCCGATGTTGCCCGACCAGCCGTGATCCCCGCCAAAGGCCGCTTCGATGAAGCCGCCGGTCGTTTTTTCCGTGACCTCGCCACTGCTACTTGGGATTATTTGAGCCGCGAAGCCGCCACCATTGGCTGCCAGAGCCGCTCGTTGCTCAGGGGTATAAGTGGCGAGCACCGACGGCGAGAGCAAATAAGCGTCGAACGCCGAATCGCTGAAACCGGGCAGGCCCGACGGGAACATCCCGGTGCCAAACAGATTAGTGATCCCGCTGACAGGGCTGTACAAGTTGTCGGGAAGGACTATTCCATTACCCACAGTGGTCAGGTCGATGCCGTCTATGACCGGCGTTTTGACGGTGATCTGGGTTTTGGAACGGTGAGAATAGTTGAGTCCGACCTGGATATTTTTCAGGAAGGCGCCGCCGACCTCATATTTCGCGCGATAGTCGACCTGGTAAATCTTATCGATGAAGTCCTGACCTTCATAGTCATGAAAGCCGGTGACGAGCGCCGGCGATGGCTGCAAGTCTCCGAGATTGCTCATGACCGGAAGATTGTTCGGTCCAAGGTTGAAGGTAGCATTGGGCAAGGCGCCGTAATCCGCTTCGGACCAGGACTGATTGCCGCCGTTATCGTTGGTCGCTTTCGACCAGGAGGCATCCAGGACCATCGACAAACGCGGGTTGGGATCGAATTTGGCGTTGAAACCCAGCTCCTTCGTTAGCGACAATTCGGGGCGCACATAATTGACGATGCCCGAATAACCGGTCCCGCCGGTGTAGCTGGTGACCGTATTGTCCGAACCTATCGTCACTGTTCCCGACGGATTGTTGTTTCCGGTGAAGAAGCCCCGAGTGTTGTCGTTGATGTTGAACTTTGAATATAGTCCGTCGAGAGTGAAGAGGAGCTCGTCGGTGGGTCTGAACTGCGCAACCACCACGGCGGACTTGCGTTCACGGCTCGTCGGATTGACTTCCCATTCGGTGTAGCAGGGAACAAATCCCGAAACGGTCTGTCCACCCACCGTCACGTTCGACGGACTGTTGAGGCACGCCGAATAAATGCGTTTATTCTCGACCTTGCGGTTGATGTAGGAAACCGCAGCGAGAATGCCGAAGCGGCCGTCCGCCGTCTTCGTGCTGAATAGTGCGGAAGCTTGCGGCGTAATGTCGCCGCGCTGCTCGTCGTAATTGCCCTGCACGGAAGCGGTGAAGGTGTTCCGCTTCAGGTCCAGCGGCCGGAACGTGATCATATTGACCGTTGCCGCGATTCCGCCTTCGGGCTGATCCGCGGTCGATGACTTCGAAACGTCGACGCGCGCGATGAGGTCGGCCGGCAGAACGTCAAAGTCGAATTCGCGGCCTCCGGAATCGGTCGCCAGCACTCTCCCATTGTATAGCGCCGTGGCGAATTCCGGTGGGAAGCCCCGCACCGAGATCTCGGTCGGCTCGCCTGCGGACTGCCCGCTGCCGTTCACCGTCGAAGTGGACACGATAATTCCCGGAATGCGCTCGATCGCTTCGGCGATATTCTGGTCGGGTAACTTGCCGATGTCCTCGGCGACGAGCGAATCCTGGATGTGATCGGCGCTGAGCTTGATATCGAGCGCCTTTTTCAGACTGGCGCGAAGACCCGTGATGACGATGGCCTTCGACTGATCGGGCGCCGTACTTTGGACGGCCGCGTTGGTCGTGTCCTGAGCGCTCGCGCCCGCCGCGTTCGTCGCGTTCTGGGTGTTCGCGACGTCCTGGGCGTGGGCCGCGGTCGCGACGAATGACAAGCTCGACGTTGCCGCCAGCAGCGCGGCGAATGACAGTGGAATCGGCTTCCTCATGATTTGAACATCCTCTCCCTTTGAGGACCCCGGGTGCGCCGCAATGATTCTTCCGTCATTGCTGTTCGCGTTTTAGGATCCGAAAATTCAACGGGATGCCGCCCAAGCTCCTCCGGAGGCGGGAGGCCCCTGGCGGTCACCCCAGCTTAAAGCAAATTGTCATTCAGAATGCCGGTCACCGCCGGCCGTCCCCCTCCAATGCACGAGCGCTGCACGCGGCTCTCTCCCCCGACTCCACCGCAATCCTCCCGCCGAGCTTCCCACGGCCTTCGGATTATGATTTAGTATGTTGTTTTTCTATAATTGGAAAAATGTCCGGTCAATCGCTAAATTTCGAGGGGGGACGAAAGCAACAGCCCGGAAGGGATGACGGGGCCGAATGGCCAGCCGGATTCGGGACGTATCTGCGCGACAAGTGGCGTTTGCGGGCAACTCCTGGCACCGGAGACGCGGTTCTCACAGAAGGCAGACTAGGTGGCGGTGGGCGTAGTCATAGCCGAACCGGTCTCTCCCTTCTAATTCCCATTTGGAAGGGAATTTAAAGGGAATTTCTCGCAAAGTTCCGGGACACAAACGCGCCGTCGACGCCTAAGCGACTGTA
>JBQCCG010000003.1:0-2034 GCA_051962455.1 Sphingomicrobium sp.
CCGTCCAGCCGCCTGAAGACTTTCTCGATCAAGGCTGCCCGAGCAGCGGCCCGGGATTTCTCTAGCCGCGGATATCTCTGCGCTTCCTCCGACCGCAACTCCTCAGCAAAGCGTCCGGCTCGGACTTCCGCAAGGACCTCCGCCATGCGCTCGCGCACCCCGTCATCGACGATCCGGCGCCCACCCAGCAGGGCCCCCAGCTCGGCGGTGTTCGAGATCGCCTCGCGCATTCCCGCGATTCCGCGCGCCTCGATCAGCTCTGCGAGGAGCTTCAGCTCGCCGACGCATTCGAGATAGGCGAGCTCGGGTGACACCCCGCCGGCGACCAAGGTTTCGAAGCCGGCGATCAGCAATTCCGGCACCGCGCCCCATACCACCGCCTGCTCGTTGAACAGGTCGGCCTCGGCTTCTTCCGCGAAAGTGGAGGCGATCAAACCGGCGCGCCCCGACCCGATCGCCCGTCCGTAAGCCAGCGCAATCTCGCGCGCGTGGCCTGTCGCGTCCTGCGCGACGGCCCACACCGCGATCATGCCTTTGCCCTCTGCATAGAGCGAGCGCAGCGCTGTGCCCGGTCCCTTCGGCGCGACGAGGAAAACGTCGAGATCGGCGCGCGGCTCGACGAGACCGAAGCGAACCGAGAGCCCGTGGCTGAAACCCAGCGCGGCGCCGTTGCGAAGCCGCGGTTCGATATCACGGTAGAGTCCTTCGTGGGTCTCGTCGGGCGCGAGCATCATCACCACGTCGGCAGAGGCTACGGCGTGCTGAAGGAGCGCGGTTGAAAGACCGGCGGATTCCGCCTCGATTTTGCTCGCCGAGCCGGCGCGCAGCCCAACCACCACGTCGATTCCGCTGTCCCTCAAATTCTGCGCCTGCGCGCGGCCCTGGTTGCCATACCCGAGGATTGCCACGCGCTTTCCAGCAAGCGGCGCAGGATCGATGTCGGGATCTTTCAGGATTTCCATCGCGGTCTCTTACAATCCTCCCCCTCGATGGGGGAGGTTGGGAGGGGGTGATACTTGAACTCCGTGGCTTGGACGATCACCCCACCCCAGCTCCTCCCCATCAAGGGGAGGGGAGACAACGGCCAGCGCTTCGCACAGCGAATCGATGTCGAGCGCCTGCCGAAATCGCGGCCACTCCTGCGGAGGCTGATGCGCAAACCAGGTATACTGGCGCTTGGCGTAGCGGCGCGTCGCCTGCTGACCTGCGGCGATCGCCTCGTCGAGCGATGTCTCGCCCAGCAGATAGGCCGAGAGCTCGCGAACGCCGATCGTGCGCATCACCGGAAGATTGGGATTGAGATGGCGGGCTAACAATGCCTCCACTTCGGCGACGGCGCCCTGGTCAATCATGTGCGCAAAGCGTTCGTCGCAGCGCGCATAGAGCCAGTTGCGCGGCGGCAGCAGGATCAGCGGCCGCAGCTCGACATCACCAATGATCCCGCCCTCGCGCTCTCTCTGCCATTCGGCGAGCGTCCGGCCGGTTGAGAGGATGACCTCCAGCGCGCGGTTGATCCGCGTCGTGTCGGCCTGGTTCAGCCTGGCCGCCGAGTTCGGATCCAGCGCCCGCAGTTTTGCTCGATTTTCCTCGACCGACGCTTCTCGCACGCGCGCACGGATTTCAGGGTCGATCGCCGGGACGGGGGCGATTCCTTCGAGCAAGGTCCGCAAATACAAGCCCGTTCCTCCAACCAGAATCGGCGTTCGGTCGCTTGAATGCACGTCCGCAATTTCCCTCCGGGCCATCGCCGCCCAGTCCGCCGCGGAGCAGGGCAAGGCGCCATCCTGTACGGCGTACAGCCGGTGCTCGGCGGCATTCAGCTCCTCATCCATCGGCGCGGCGCTCAGCACCCGCAGGTCGCGATAGATTTGTGCGCTGTCGGCGTTGACGATCACGCCCCCGATTTGCTGAGAACGGGCAAGCGCCAGCGCCGACTTGCCGCTCGCGGTCGGTCCGGCGATGACGACGAGTGGAGGTTTGGATCCGGAAGCCATGGCAATCGCAACGCTGATAGCAGCGGGACGCCTCAATGAC
>JBQCCG010000004.1:0-8287 GCA_051962455.1 Sphingomicrobium sp.
GCCGTGCCGGTGGCGGCGCGATAATAAGGATATTGCGGAGCCGCCCAGGCTGCAGGGTTCACGTTTGAGGCTGGCGACTGGCCGGTGTCGTTGCTCGGAAGCGCTTCGGGGTCCTTGCGGTAAGAAGTGACCTGGAAGCCGAGCGGATTCACATAGCGGTCGTCGACGGACATCGGAGCGGTCGAGTAGCGATATTTGATCAGCGCGACCCATGGGCTTGCCGGCCGCGCTCCGCCGTTGGCGTCGGTCCGGATTGTATCGAACCGCACCAGCGCCGCATTCGAGCCGATCGGCGACACGCTCTTGACCCGCACGTCGAGCGTGGTCCCACGCGGATATCGGACCAGCGGGCTGTCCGGGTTCGAAACCTGCATCTGCTGCAAATAGCCGGTTCGAGCGGAACCTGCGGAGAACAGCGCGACCTTGCGATAGCTCATGTTCAGGCTCGAAAAGTCGAAGCCCTCCCGCGCGATTACATATTGGACCAGGAACGATTGGGTGAGCGCCGAGTCCGGTGCAATCTTCGCGGCGTCGAGCGGCTTCAGCGCCTGGACGAAGCCGGTCGTCTTGTCGACCATCAATGTATAGGGAACGACGGTCTTCAGGGGCGTCAGGAAGACGAGCGCGATTGCTTCGAGGACGGCGATCAGCGCGGCGACGCCCGCGATGATCCATGCGATCCGGTGCGAGCTGCGCATCGCCTGCACCCGGTCGCGGTTCCAGCTCGCGGCTTCGGCATAATAAGCATCGAGCGTCTGCCGGCTGTGCTTGTTCATGAGGCTGCATCCCGCTTCATTGCCAGCGCCGACACTCGCCTTCCCGATCTCCTGGTGAATGAATTTCCGAGGGGAACTGCGCGGCTGTCGCTTGGCGCTTGGGACGATCGGACCTGAACGTTGCGCTCGTGCGGAGACCCGCCGGCAGGCAATTCGAGCAATGCCAGCCGCTCGCGCCGGCTCATCGTCGAGAAGACCGAGGCCATGCCTGCGGCGCGCGCCTGCCCGGCTTCGGCCTGCCTGGCGCGCGCTTCCGTCATTGCCGGAGATTGGTTTCGACTTCCGGACGCCCGGCTCCCCACTCGTCCCGGACCGAGGCGCAGCAATGCGGGAAGCCGGAACGCATAAGCGACGCGCATCGAAAAAAAGAGCGAGGCAAGCACGGCGACCGCGAAGAAGCTGGCGATCACGAACAGCTCCGCCGGCATCTCCGGAAGCGGCTCACCCGACATTCGCTGCGCCAGAACCGACGCAAGCCACGGCTCGATGAGACCCTGTTCGAGGCCGAGCGCGATCGAAACCGACACGGCGGCGAATGCCGCCCCCGCGAGCACCCTCACCCATCCCTCGAAAAGGCTCCGTGTGCTGTCGAACATCAGGAAGGCGATGAAGAAGGGACCCAAGGCAAGCAGCAAGGCGGCGACGATCCGGACGATGCTCAAGGACGCGATCGCCGAGAACAGGAACATGATCCGCGAGCCGCCGATCGCGAAGGAATCGAACCCGATGAACGGCGGCGGCACAGTCTGCGTGGAATCGCTCGCGGGCGGATAGCCTGGCCCAAGAATCGCCAGTTGCTCGAGCGCGCGGTCGGCATAATCCAGCCGCTGGAGTAACGTGCCGTCGGAGCCGATGATCCCGCCGCTGGGCCCGATTTCGCCGACAATTTGTCCGGGCCCGTCGGTCACGAGGTCGTAGACCAGGGGCCGGTAGGCGGCCCAGCTGGTCGCCAGCGCGAACACCGCGCCGATCTTCACGAAGGCGAGCGTCGTGTCCCTCACTGTGAAGGCCGATCCCAGCAGCAGCCGGTAACCGATCAGCGCGATAAAGATCGTCAGGAAGCCGGTCAGCACCAGCTGCAGAGTCGAACCGGGAAGCCCAAGCGCATTCCACGCGCCGAACCCGAGATTCTGCGCCTGGCAGTCGACAAAGCCGGTGACCGAGCTGACGAAGCCCGTTCCCGATTGTGCACCCGAGCAGACGTCCATCAGGCGACCTCCAGCAGCCGCGGAAGCCAGTCGATCGGATCGTCGCCGGTTTCCAAACGGATCTGGTCGAGCAGCCGGACGGTCCGCTCGCGTCCCGACAGGATCGTCAGCAGGTCCTTTTCGCCGGTGAGGTTGAGCCTGGCGACGACGCTGTCATTGCCATGCTTGATCAGGAAACAGTGCGCGCTGTCGGGAATAGTCCGGACGAGCTCCAGCTCATGGTCGGTAAGCCCGAAGCCGTCCACATATTCGGAACGCTGCGCCTTCGGGTTGGACATGAAGATCTGGGTGGCGGCCTGCTCGATGATCGCGCTCGCGATCCTGCTTTCGAGCGCGTCCTGGGCACTCTGGGTCGCGAAGCCGACGACGCCGTTGCGCTTGCGGATGGTCTTTTCCCAGTCCTTGATCCGCCGGACGAACACCTCGTCGTCGAGCGCCTTCCAGCCTTCGTCGACGACGATGATGGCAGGGCTCCCGTCAAGCCGCTCCTCGACCCGGTGAAAGAGGTACATCATCGCCGGCGTCCGGACGATCGGATCGTCGAGGATCTGGGTCATGTCGAAGCCGACGGAATCGGCGGCAAGATCGGTCAGATCCTCTTCGCTGTCGAACAGCCAGGAGCGCTCGCCGTCGCCCCACCAAGGCCTGAGACGCGACCAGAGATCACGCCCATGCGGGCGCTGTCCGCCCCGGAACAGCTCGACGATATGACGAAGGCGCTGATGCTCGCGCGGCTGCTCGAAATTGGCGTCGACCGCGTCCTTGATCTGGATGAGCTCTTCGCCCTCGGCCCCGCCGGCAAGCACCTGCAGCCAGTCGATCGCGAATTGGCGGTTGGCGGGCGTGTCGGGAAGCTGGAGCGGGTTGAGCCCGGACGGAATGCCCGGGCGGAGCACGTCGTATCGGCCGCCGATCGCCCGGATGAACAATTCAGCGCCCCGGTCCTTGTCGAAGAAGATGATCCTGGGCCTGAACTTGCGCGCCTGTGCAAGCAGGAAATTGAGGATCACGGTCTTGCCCGATCCCGACGGGCCGATCACCGTGAAATTGCCGAGATCGCTCTGGTGGAAGTTGAAGAAATAGGGACCGGCAGCAGTGGTCTCGAGCAAAGTGACGGCGTCGCCCCAGTGATTGCCCGATGCGCGCCCGAGCGCGAAATTGTGGCAGCTAGCGAAGCCCGCGAAATTGCTCGTCGAGACGAGTCCGCGCCGGGCAATATATTTGAAGCTCCCCGGAAACTGCGCCCAGAATGCAGGCTCGAGCGCGATGTCCTCGCGGACCGACATTATGCCGAGGTCGGCAAGCGCCGCCTGGACTTCGGCAATGCCTTCATCGATCTCCTCGGGCGAGCCGCCCCGAACCGCGACGGTCATATGGTGCTCGCCGAAAGATGCGCGCCCCGCCGCGACATCATCCTTGGCGTCGGTGAGCTCGGAGCGGAGGCTGAGCGCTTCGTCCTCGGCCGAGCGCATTCGCCGCAGCGCGAGGTTCATCCGCGACAGCGCCGCCTGCCGCTCGACGAACCCGAAGGATTGCGAGATCGTCAGCTCAAATGGGAGGCGAAGCAGGTCATCGAGCATTCCGGGCGCGGTCTGACCGGGATAGTCCTTGACCGAGACGAGGCCCAGGAACTGGCGCGGGCTCGTACCCGCGCGCCCGAGCTCGATCGCGTCCTGCCCGAAGCTGATCCGCCGGTATGGCAGATAATCGCCGATATCTTGCATCGGCAGAAGCACCGGCCGCATCTCGCCGTTGAACAGATAGGACAGGAACTCGAGCACTTCCGAGCAATGCCCCTGCTTCGTCTCGTAGACGCCGAGCACCCGCGGCTCGTAGCTTCCCAGCGATGCGATCAGCGCATCGCGTGCCTGATTGATCTGTTGGAGCTCGTACCGGCTGGTATCGAGCCGCTCGACGACCCTGCCAAGCCGCTGCCGCAGCCGGTCCAGGCTCCCGACCTTTCCCTGAAGCGGCCGGCGGACGAGAGTCAGGAATAGGTCGTTGACGTACAGCCGTCTCGTAGAAAGCCGGGCTCGCCAGGCGGTGTCGAGCTGACGAGTGAAACCATCCTGATAATCGGCGTCGAGCGAGACCTCAGCCTCGCGCCGGACGATGTGGTGATAGACTGCGTAGCGCGACGAGCCGATCGCCTGGAGCGCCGCGTCGCGCAGGCGCTTGCGATAATTGATCTCATCCGTATCCGCGGTCTCGAACAAAAGCCCCCGAACCTGGATCACCTGGATCAGAAGACCATCGCGGGTCTCGACTGTGTGATCGTCGACATGACGAGCATAGGGCAAATGCTTGCCGGACGGCTGCTCGCGCGCAGCCGCATCGGCCTTGCCGGTCAGGGGCGGTAGGAGTTGCATCCCCAGACTTCGTAATTCCTGATCCGCGGGCATTTGGACACGCGCGCCAGCCACAGATCGAAGAGGCGCGGCTCCTTGAGACACAGCAGGACTCCGGCGCCGTGGATTAGCAGCGCCGCCGCAACCACCCACACCGATTTGAAAATCAGGAACAGCTCGGTCGCGATGACCACGTTGGCGACGAAGTAGTTGTAGGTCACGCCGGCAAACATCTGCGGGCGCGTCAGCGCCACAAAACACGTGTCTCGTTCGACATTAGTGCTCACTGTCCGAGTGCCGCAGTCGAGTGAATGCCGGCGACGATGCTGGATGCCCCGAAGAGAATAAAGCAGCCGAGAATGACCGTCACACCGTATCGCCAGTTGATCCGGCCCGTCAGCATCATGAAGCCAACCGTTGCGACCGCAATTACCGCCGCAACGGTCGCGACCGTTCCAAGTAGCGTGCCCTGGAGCCAGTTGAGGGCGGAGACGAGGACGCCTGACCCTTGTGGATCGGAATAGGAGTCCTGAGCGCTGGCTGCCGACGAAATTATAACTGAAACCGCCGCAACGGCGGCACGTGCGCGCATCGGTCCGGGATACATGATTCCCCCCCTAGGTTCCCGGCGATTCGGCGACGCCATATTGCTCCAGAGAGCGGTGGTTGCCAATCACGATCAGTGAGTTTTCTTTTCCAATGCGCGATCTAGTTCCGGTCTGCAGGGTGAACGCAAGCCGTTGGCCTAGCAGCTTCAAACACCAAGATTCTGGTGAGCCGCGCGATATTCATTATGCGGGTGACTCGGTTGTCATTTGCTAGACCGCCTAACTTCACCAGGATCAGTGAATTACTCGTTCTGCTCTTTCCAATATGGTCGACGGGCTCTCGTAAGCTAAAGTGAGTGGGTGGCATCCAACTTCGTTCTGCAGTTCATCAAGATAGACTAGGAATTTGAAGTTATAGAAGCCTCTCCTTTCCACTCCAACGCTCTTAACATCAGACAACGCAATTGACTTTCTGCCAGGTGCGATGAAGTTAAAACGGCCGTTCTGCACATAGAGGACAGGACTGCACTTAAACAAATGATAAGCGAATATTAATTTACTTTGAAATATCGCAATAATTGATGCGACAATTCCGATGAAGACTAGCGGGCCATACGTTCCGCGAAATGCATATCCGTCGATGATGCTCAAAGCAGATACCAAAAATAATGAGATAAGCGTGAATAGATAAAGCAATACCAAAACCCTAGACAGGATCCATCCACGACATATTACTATCATCAAAATGCCCACCCGTTTTTGTCGATAAAATCCAATGATCGCTCAAAATCCTGAGCCTTAGCAGTAGCGGCATTATAGGCGCGTTCAGATAAATTACCGACGCGGTCGGCTAGTCCACTCTTGTCAGCCACAAACGCTCCGACTGCACCCGCGGCCAGCACCGGAACTGTGACAGGGGCACCGAGGGCGGTTGCCCCTGCTCCGACAAGGGCACCCGCTGCGGCGCCCGCGCCAGCGCTGGTCGCCACTCTGCCGGTCGTATTGGCGAGGGCGCTTCCAACCGACTTTCCGCCCTTAACGTCTGCTATCGTTCTCAATCCTTCGGCAAGGGCAGCTATTCCCGTTCCCACCACTCCGCCAGCTTTCCCAAGTCCAGCCAAGGTCGTTTCACTTGCTCCCGCCCCCTTGCCGATTGCTGCAATCGCCGTCGTTTTCGCAGCTTGGAAATGCGACATGTTGTTGAGAACCTTCGAAACCTTTGCCGCAGTCTGTTGATTTTGGCTGTCCTGCCTGCAATCGCCTTCCTGCCCGGTAGGGCAGCCATTAGTGCCGCTCGGATCGGTCTTATCGACCGGATCATCGCCGACGTAAGCATATAGATTGATCTGATCCTTGTAGCCGACAGGGTCCGTTTGAAGAAAACGACCAAGCATTGGCGAGTAAATCCGCGCTTTGTAATAGTACATTCCCAACTCGCCGATCCAAGCTTGTCCAGTGAATTGGAAACGGCCGGAGTTCAGGTTCATCGTGTGTGTCGCCGCATCAGTTTGGGGCACACCGTACTCGTCGTAGCTATTCACGGTCGGCGCGCCGCTCGAGTTTGTCACGGCTACGATCGACCCAAGATGATCTGCGTGAAGATAGTGCTTGGTTGCCAGACTCGCGCCTTGATACCAGACAAGCGGATCGTCGGCTTCGGCATTGGAGCCGTGGACGTACCGGTTCGTGAGAGCTCCCGTTCCGTCATATTCTGCAATCAACGCATCGCCATCGTATAGAAACCGGGTGTCAGCCGTACCCTTTACAACTTCGAACAGGCGACCAGGCTCGGCTCGAGATTGGGCTGGACTCGAAGGATCGTCGCCACGTGCGCGGCCTTGCCGGGGAGCGCTCCAGGGGGCGCCTCGAGCCACGGATGATGCAGGTCCCGCGGACCCAGTTCCGCCACGAACTCGGGGTGGAGAAAGAGCGGGTTCGGTCGCACCGGGCGCGAAGGCGGCCCGTGCGCCAGCCGCCACGCCTGGGCGACGGCATCGGCCAGGTTGCAGCCGGTCTGACGGCAGACGTCGCGCAGCGAACCGAGCGTAGCCGCCGTCAGCCCTTCGGACAGATAAAGATCGGCGACCGGAGCCGCCGATTGCGAGTAGCCGAACACATGGTCCCCGCCATTCCCAGTCATGAAGGCCCGAGCGCCGATCTCGGCCGCGACGGCATAATGGACCCGTTCGAAGGCGAGCGCGTGGATTCGGTCTCTGGGCCGGGGCAGGTTGGGAGCCATGACCTCGTCGAGGTCAATGTCGTCCAGCCGGTATTCGCGTTCGATCAGGCTCAATCCCGCCTGGTCGCAGAGAGCCCGAGCGAACGGGCGTTCGTCGCCCGCCGGGTCGCCGGTGAACATGGTGAGGCAGACGGCATCGGCCCCGGCCCGGGCGAGGCACGAGCCGACGATCGAGGAATCGAGGCCGCCCGAGACGCTGAGCAGAAGCCGGCCGCGATGCGCGGCAATCGCCTGGACCGAATGATGGATGGTCCGCGCGAGCCGCCTCGCCGCGACATCGCGGTCCTCGTCCCGCGCCGCGACATGATCCCAGGGATTCCAGCATTGTTGCTGCGTCGCGTCGCCCGGCCCGACGTGGAGGGCGAATCCGGCGAGCAACTCTCTGATTCCGCCGAGCGCGGTCGTGGGAACCGGCACGAAGGCCCTGAAGAGCTGGCGGCCGATTTCCGCGCAGTCGACGGTGGGCCGGGCGAACCCGCATTTCACGAGCAGCTCGGCGTCCGACGCGAAGACCGCAGGCTCGCCGTCCCTGACGAAATAGCAGGGAAAGTCGCCGGAGGGATCGCGCAGGATTCTGACTCCTCCGCCATCGCCGACTACGGCGACATAAGCGCCCCAATATTGGGTCAGAAGCGACTGGCCGCCACTGCCGGCCAGCGCTTCGGCCGCGGTCGCGGTCAGGCACGCGACCGGCTCCGCCGGGCCATGGCGGTGGAAAAGCCGTCCCAGGATGCAGCCCGCCGCGCCTATTTTCACCAGTCCGCAGGAAGGATGAGCCAGAGCGGCGATCCGGGAGTTCGAAAAAGAGAGCGCCAGTCCGGTTACTCGGGAGATCCGATCCAGCACGTCCGAGCGGTTCTCGATCTGCTCGCCGGCCAGCAGCAGATAGCGGTTCATTCGAGCACCAGGATCGGCGTGAACAGCCGCGCCTGCTCATAGCCCTCGACCAGCACGGCATCGCCGAGCTGGACCCAGCAATGGGCAGCGAAGGGATGGGCGATCACTCCGAGCACGAGGCTGGTCCGGACCCCCGCCGCGCTGCAGGCCGCATGGACGGCAAGCCCACGCACCAGGCAGCGGTCATGAGCCCTGGTCACCAGCGAAACCGACCGAGCCGCCATGACGATCGAGCGAATCTTCCGGTCCATCTCGCCGGACCTCGCCGCGC
>JBQCCG010000005.1:0-7870 GCA_051962455.1 Sphingomicrobium sp.
CGGAGCGCTGAAGGGGCTGCTAGGCGTGACCCTGTTCTTCCTGCTCGCGAACCTTGCCACCGACATGGTGTACGGGCCAGAAGCGACGCGCCCCGAGTGGATGACCAAGTCGCACACTTACCCACTGCTCAATGCGAGCGGGCGCGGGATCGTGGATTGGGTTCAGGCGCGGCGCGGACATGCGAAGGTTCAGGGATGATCCGGCTGCACGATACGCTTGCGCGCGAGAAGCGCGACTTTCGGCCGGCCGATCCCAAGCGCATCACCATGTATGTGTGCGGGCCGACGGTCTACGGCCGCGCCCACATCGGCAATGCGCGGCCGGCGGTGGTGTTCGACACGCTGGCCCGCCTGATCCGCCACGAGTTCGGCGAGAACAGCCTCGTCTACGCGCGCAACGTCACCGACGTCGACGACAAGATCATCGCTTCGGCGGAGGAGGAAGGCGTCGATCCGTCGGTGATCACCGAGCGGTACGAGCGCTTTTATCTCGAGGACATGCGGGCGCTCGGGGTCAGGGACCCCCACATAGCGCCGCACGCGACCCAGGAAATTGCGTCGATGATCGCGCTGACCGAACGGCTCATGGCCGGGGGCCATGCCTACGAAGCGCAAGGCCATGTCCTGTTCTCGGTTCTGAGCGATCCCGATTACGGCGTGCTCTCGCGCCGGGACCGGGAGCAAATGATCGCCGGCGCCCGCGTCGAGGTCGCGCCCTACAAGCGCGATCCCGCCGACTTCGTGCTGTGGAAGCCGTCGCCGCCGGGCGTAATCGGCTGGGATTCACCGTGGGGCTGGGGCCGCCCGGGCTGGCACCTCGAATGCTCGGCGATGATCAAGGCGCATCTGGGCGAGACGATCGACATCCATGGCGGTGGGCTCGATCTCATCTTCCCGCACCACGAGAACGAGATCGCGCAGAGCCGCTGCGCGCATGGCGGAGCGCCGCTCGCGCGCTTTTGGGTGCACAACGGTTTCGTCGACATGGGCACGGAGAAGATGTCCAAGTCGCTCGGCAACATCATCACGCCGGCGGAGCTGTTGGCTGAGGGTCATCGCGGCGAGACGCTGCGGCTGGCGCTGCTGTCGGCCCACTATCGCCAGCCGTTGCCGTGGACTGAGAAACTTCTAAGACAATCGAAGGCGAGGCTAGATCGCTGGTATCGTGCCTACCGTGTCTATCTCGACACCATCGAGGAGGATCGGGAACGACCCAATGATCTGGCCGGATTCTGGGACGCGCTGGGAGACGACTTGAACACTCCCTTTGCTCTAGTGACGCTTGATCAATTCCTGCGGCCGAGTCTTGGTGATTTTCCAGGCACTGTCGAACGCAAGACAGTTCTAGGTGATCTGGAAGTCGCCATCGAGCGCGCCAAGTTCCTTGGATTTCTTACCCTCACGCCGGAGGAGTGGTTTCAGGGTGAAGTTCGCAAGGTAGAGCTTCCGTCATCCAGCGTCGAAGCGCAGTTCTCGGCAAAAGCTCAAATCAGCGTGCGGAATGAAGAGATCGAGCGAAGGATCGCCGAACGCGCCGAGGCGAAGAAGAACCGCGACTTCGCGACAGCAGACCGAATCCGTGCCGAGCTCAGGGCCGAGGGCGTGGTTTTGGAGGACGGGCCGGGGGGCACTACATGGCGGC
This sequence comes from Sphingomicrobium sp., assembly GCA_051962455.1. Lineage (GTDB taxonomy): Bacteria > Pseudomonadota > Alphaproteobacteria > Sphingomonadales > Sphingomonadaceae > Sphingomicrobium. The sequence continues at coordinate 1,643 of JBQCCG010000005.1, forward strand.
GCGAATGAACCTGACTTTTTCCGTCACCCCCGCGGCAACGGGGGTCCCACTTCCTTTGCAGCAATGGAAGAAAAGCGGGATTCCCGCTTTCGCGGGAATGACGGGACGAGGCATTCAGTGACTGCCCCCCTCTACACCACCGAGATCCTGCGGCTCGCGGCATCGCTCTACGGCCCGCGGGAGCTTGAGCGGGTGGATGGCGATGCCGAGCTTCGTTCCCCCACTTGCGGAAGCCGCGTCAGCACCTCGGTCCAGCTCGACCGCGACCGCCGCATCGAGGCGATGTCGCAGCAGGTCCACGCCTGCGCCTTTGGCCAGGCCTCGGCGGCGCTGCTCGAGCGGCACGCGATCGGCCGCGCCCACGACGAGGTCAGCGAGGCACTGATCTTGCTGAGCCGCTGGCTCGCGGAGGAACAGGACGAACCCGAGGCGTGGCCCGGAATCATGGTGCTGGAGCCTGCGCGCGAGCGGAAGGCGCGCCACGGGGCGATCCTGCTGCCGTTCCGCGCGCTCCTCGCCGCCATCGAAGCCGCGCCGTGAACGGCGAGAGCCAGGTTGCGGTCGATTTCCTGCGCGACGGCGCCGTCATGCTCGGCGTGGCTTTGGTCTTCGTCACTCTGTTTCGCCGCCTCGGGCTTGGTGCGACCCTCGGCTATATCGTCGCCGGGGCACTGATCGGCCCCTCGCTGCTCGGGCTGTTCCACGAGCCGCAGGCAATCCAGAGCGTCGCCGAGATCGGCATTGCCCTCCTGCTGTTCATCGTCGGGCTCGAGCTCCAGCCGCGACAGCTCTGGCGGTTGCGCAAGGACATTTTCGGCCTTGGCCTCGCCCAGGTAGTCGTCTGCGGGCTCGCGCTCAGCCTGCTGCTGTACGTAACACTCCACCTGTCGCCCGAGGCATGCCTGGCGGTCGGTCTGCCGCTGGGGCTGTCGTCCACGGCGCAGGTGCTGCCGATGCTCCGCTCGGACAATGACCTCAACACGCCGCAGGGCGAGCGCGCCTTCTCGATCCTGCTGTTCCAGGACCTATCGATCGTCCCCCTGATCACGATCATCGCGGCGATGTCGCGGGTCCCGCCCGATCCGAACGTTCCCACCGGCTGGATGCTCGCGCTCTATACCGTGCTGGCGATCATCGGCCTGGTGGCGTTCGGCCGGTTCATCCTGAACCCCTTGTTCCGCCTGATCGGGCGCTTCGGCGAGCGTGAGCTGTTCGTCGTCGCGGGGCTGTTCACGGTGATCGGCGCAGCGGCGGTGATGCACCGCTTCGGCCTCTCGACCGCGCTTGGCGCCTTCGTGGCTGGTGTGGTGCTCGCGGAGTCTCCGTACCGGCACGAGCTCGAAAGCGATGTCGAGCCGTTCCGCTCGATCCTGCTCGGGCTGTTCTTCCTCTCGGTCGGAATGCTCCTCGACCTGCGGCTGGTCGCAACGAGGCCATTGTTGGTCGTTGGCCTCGCCGCGGGAGTGATCGTCACCAAGACGGTCCTCATCACCTTGCTCAGCCGCACGTTCAGTTGCAGCTGGACGCGGAGCTTCCGCCTCGGGCTGCTCCTCAGCCAGGCCGGCGAATTCGGCTTCGTCCTCTTCGCACAGGCCGCGGCGGCCATGCTGATCGTCCCTTCGACCGCCTCGCTGTTCAGCGCGGTCGTGACCCTGTCGATGGCCGCGACGCCATTCCTGATGCGGCTGACCGACTGGCTGGAGCGGCGAGAGGTCAGGCGCGACGACCTCGACGGTCCCGAACTTTCGCCTGAAACCAGTGCAATCGTCGTCGGCTACGGCCGCTTCGGCCAGACCGTCGCGCAAATGATGATGGCCAAGCGCATCGGCGTGACGATCATCGACAAGAAACCGGCGCAGATCGAGCTGTCCGGCGAGTTCGGCACGAAGGTTTACTACGGCGACGGCGTCCGCGTGGACCTGCTTCGCGTCGCAGGAGCGGAAACGGCCCGAGTCATCGCGTTCTGCAACGACAATGAAGGCAATGAGCTGAGTCGATCGGCGGTTCAGGCGGTGCTTGAGGCCTTTCCGCAGGCGGCGGTGATGGTCCGCGCCTACGACCGGCTGCACCTGATCGAGCTCGACGGACTCGACCTGGTGTTCGCCGAGCGCGAGCTGTTCGAGAGCGCCGTGGCCATGGGTCGCGAGGCGCTGAAGGCGAATGGAATATCGCGCGAAGAAATCGAGCGGGTGGAGCGGGAGTATCGCTCGCGCGATTGCGAGCGGCTTGAGCGCCAGGCCGAGACGGGAGACATCAAGGCCGGGTGGGAGACGGCGTTCACGCCCGATCAGCCGCTCCCAGAGGAGCCGGCTCCTACGCCGTCCTAGGCTTCTCCGCGTCCAGCGAGGTGCCGCTCCAGCGCATCCATGATCGCGTCGACCACGTCCTTGTGAGCCCCATCGCCGCTTTTCACATGGATATGCGCTTCCTGATATGAGGGCAGCCGCTCGATCGCGAGTCGCTGCAGGACTTCCTTGCGGTTGCCGTTGCGGAGTTGCGCACGGGTATCCCGGCGCGCGGTTCGTTCGGCGAGGATATCGACGGGCGCATCGAGCCAGATGGTGATCGCGCGCTCATTGAGGAGCTGGCGTGTCCTCGGATCGATGTAGACGCCGCCGCCGGTCGCGATCACCCGCACGTCGCCCTGGACGAGCCGCGCGACCAGCCGCCGCTCTCCGTCGCGGAAGTCCTGCTCGCCATAACGCTCGAACACCTCGGCGGCGGGGTAGCCCGCGGCGCCTTCAATCTCCTCGTCAGTGTCGATGAATGACAGGCCGAGGCGCCGGGCGAGGCGCCGCCCGACCGTCGATTTCCCAACTCCCATTAATCCAACCAGCACGATCGGCCGGTCGAGACGATTACCCAATTGCGTCACGAGAAGGGGCTATACAGCGGCTTCCCCGCTCGGCAAAAGCCACTGCCATGTCGAGATTGCTAGTGCTCATCATCGTCCTCGTCATCGTGATCGGCGGGCTCATCTTTCTGTCGACTGTCCCCAAGCAGCAGCCGACCCACACCATCGAGGTCGCCGTTCCCCAGGGAGCGGCCGCTGGGGGCAATGCGCATTAAGCCTCTGCTGATTGCATCGGCAGCGGCAATCGTCCTGGCGCTGCCCGCGCTCGCGCAGCAGGCGGCCGCGCCTCAGCCGGCGCCAGCGACGCCGACTGCGAACCGGCAAGCGTCGTCGCCTGGCGAGACGGCGACCGAGACAACCTCGCAAAGCGGCGGCGACGAAAGCGCGGTCGAGGAGGTCTCGGGTACCAACCTGGTTCAGCCAACGCCTCCGGTCGAATATCCGGCATGGGCTCGCCGCGATCCCTGGACGGTCGGCGCGATCCGGCCGAGCGATGCAGGCCTGGGCGACGATGCGTGGGGGGATACCAGCGGGACGTTCCTTTCGACGCTGATGCGGCGGATGCAGACGCCGATCGCGTCCCGCTGGCTGCACATTGCACTCCGGGATGCGCTTCTCGCCAAGCTCCATGCGCCGGCGGACGTCCAGCCGGTCGACTGGGCCGCCGAACGCGCCTGGCTCCTCCTCCGAATGGGCGAGGCGGACGGCGCGCGCATGCTCGTTGCGGGCGTGGATACCGACCGATTCACCCCGAAGATGGTCCAGGTCGCGGTTCAGAGCGCGCTCGCCAATGCCGATCCCTCAGCGCTGTGCCCGCTTGAGGACGGAATGAAGAAATACGACCCGAACGTGCTCGCGCTCGTCCGGGCGATGTGCGCCTCGCTCGCCGGCGAGCCCGACAATGCGTCGGCCATGATCGACCAGGCGCGTCGCTACGGCCGCATCGGCGGGATCGACCTCTCCCTCGCGGAGAAAGTCGTCGGGGCCGGAGGGAACGGCGGCCGTTCAGCGACGATCGAATGGGACCCGGTCGATTCGATGACGGCCTGGCGCTTCGGCCTCGCAACCGGCACCGGCATGATGATCCCTGATCGGCTGATCAACTCGTCGTCGGTCCAGCTTCGCGCCTTCCAGGCGCGCGCGCCTTTGCTCACGCCGCAGCAGCGGCTGCCGTCGGCGATGATTGCCGCCGGCCTCGGCGTCTTCTCCTCGCAGACGATGGTCGACCTCTATTCGGCGATCTACGACGCCACTGACCCCAACGACCTTTCCGGAAGCGACGCGTGGCAATTGCGCGAGGCGTTTGTCGGCAAGGATGCGGATACGAAGCTCGGCGCGATCCGCAAGCTGCTCGGAACGGGCAAGGATACGCTCACGAGGGAGGCGTCCCGGGCGCTGGTGGCGCGCGCCGCGACTCTCGTTCAACCCGATCCGAAACTCGCCAAAGATGCGCCGGACCTGATCTCGGCAATGCTCGCCGGCGGTTACGATCGCGCGGCGGCCCGCTGGCTCCCCACGGTCGGAAGCATGGATGACGCGAATAGCGATCGCTGCTGGGCGATGCTCGCACTGGCGGCCCCGAACATCGCCGATGTCAGCACGGGACGCATCACGAGCTTTATTCGCCGCGACATCAGCCGCAACCATGTGCGCAGCGCGCTGCTCGTCGCCGGACTCGCTGGTCTGGGCCGGATCAGCGCCGACACCGCCAACTCGCTGAACCGGAAATATGATCTCGGGCTGGGCCATGTCACCGGTTGGACCAAGGCGATCGACTCAGCCGCGAGCAGGGGCGACGCGGGAACCGTGCTGGTTCTCGCCGGCACCGGGTTCCAGACGCCCTATTTCGATCAGGTGCCGCCTTCGCATCTGTATCACGCGATTGCTGCGCTCAACCGGACCGGCCTCGGCTTCGACGCACGGATGATCGCGGCGGAAGCTCTCTCGCGAACGTGACCCCTGACGATCGGGCCCTGGTCGATCGGTTTCTCGACATGATGGCCGCCGAAGCGGGCTCCTCGCCGCATACGCTGGCGGCATACCGCAACGATCTCGAACGCGCGGCTGAGGGGCTTGGTTCGCTTGGGAAGGCATCGATCGAAGATGTCTCGAGTCTCGGGGTTCAGTGGGCCGAGCTCGCGCCGTCGACGGTGGCCCGGCGCTCCGCTGCGCTGCGCCGGTTCTTCGGATTCCTGGTTGAAGACGGGCTCAGGAGTGATGACCCGTCCGAAGCGCTTCCGCGTCCCCGCTTCGAGCGTCCGCTTCCGCGAATCCTCGACGCCGATGAAGTTCAGCGCATGTTCGAGGCAGCTGAGGATCGGGCCGCCAGCGGCGAGCTCGTCGCCGTGCGCAACCTCGCCCTCATCGAATTGCTCTATGGCTCGGGCCTGAGAGCGAGCGAGCTGGTCAGCTTGCCGCGTGGGGCGGTCAGGCCCGGCCAGCCGTTCCTGATGGTCCGAGGTAAGGGTTCGAAGGATCGGCTCGTCCCGATCTCATCGCGGGCCGAAGCCGCGGTTGGCAAGTGGCTGCAGAATGCGCCCGGTGGCAGGCCGTGGCTGTTCCCGAGCGGCAAGGGCCATCTCAGCCGAGTGCGCCTGTTCCAGATCGTTCGCACAATGGCGGCCGATGCGGGGATCGCGCCTGAGCGGGCCAGCCCTCACGTGCTTCGGCACGCCTTCGCAACACATCTTCTCTCGGGCGGCGCGGACTTGCGCGTGCTTCAGTCGCTGCTCGGCCATGCGGACATCGCAACCACGCAGATCTACACCCATGTCGACAGCGCCCGGCTCGTCGAATTGGTCAATGCGAAGCACCCGCTCGCGACCCGAACGCGTTGACGGGCAAGGCAGCTTCCGCCTAGGCGCCAGCCAAGAATGCAAACCTACCTCGATTTTGAAAAGCCGATTGCGGAGCTCGAAACCCGTGTTCGCGAGTTGCGCGATACGGCGGCGAGCAGCTCCGATATCGACATCGACGCCGAGGTCTCGAAGCTCGAGGCCAAGGCCAACAAGCTCCTGCGCGACACCTATGCGAAGCTGACGCCGTGGCAGAAGGCGCAGGTCGCCCGCCATCCCGAGCGGCCTCACTTCAAGGATTATGTCGCGGGTATCGCCGAGGATTTCCTGCCGCTCGCGGGCGACCGTTCGTTCGCGGATGACCCGGCAATCGTCGGCGGTCTCGCCAGGATCGACGGCCGGCGGGTAATGCTGATTGGGCACGAGAAAGGGGAGGATACTGCCTCCCGGCTCAAGCATAATTTCGGAATGGCCAAGCCCGAGGGGTACCGAAAGGCGATCCGGCTGATGCGGCTTGCCGACCAGTTCGGAATTCCAGTCGTGACGCTGGTCGACACCCCCGGCGCGTTCCCCGGCGTG
>JBQCCG010000006.1:0-14571 GCA_051962455.1 Sphingomicrobium sp.
CCCGCTCGAGGACGGCAGCCTCGCCAAGTGGCAGGTCGTGCACTTCAACATCTCGCAGCTGACGCTCGACGCCGTGAAGCCCTTCGGCCTCGGCAACAAGGAGGCGCTGCGCTGCAAGAACATGTGGACGCTGGGCTTGGCGCTGTGGATGTTCGACCGCGATCGCCAGCCGATCGTCGACTGGCTGAAGGCCAAGTTCGCCAAGGCGCCCGAGCTCGCCGAAGCGAATATCGCCGCGCTCAACGCTGGCCATGCTTATGGCGAGACCGCCGAGATGGGTGCGCCGTTCAAGCAGCACCACATCGCGCCGGCGCCCGCCGAGCCGGGCCTCTATCGCACCGTCACCGGCGCCGAAGCGCTGGCCCTGGGTCTGGTTGCAGGCTGTCAGCTCGCTGGCCTCAACATGTTCTTCGGCTCCTATCCGATCACCCCGGCGAGCCCGCTGCTTCACCACCTCGCGCGGCTCAAGGAGTTCGGGATCACGACCTTCCAGGCCGAGGACGAGATCGCTGCGGCCTGCGCAGCCATCGGCGCGAGCTACGCCGGGCAGCTCGGGATCACTTCGTCATCGGGGCCGGGAATCGCGCTCAAGATGGAGGCGGTCGGACTCGCGATCATGACCGAGCTTCCGTTGGTCGTCGTGAATTCGCAGCGGGGCGGGCCATCGACGGGCCTTCCGACCAAGACCGAGCAGTCGGACCTCTACCAGGCGGTCTATGGCCGCAATGCGGATTCGCCGGTGCCCGTGCTCGCCGCCCGCTCGCCGGCCGACGCGTTCGATGTTGCGATCGAGGCGTGCCGCATCGCAACGCGCTACATGACGCCGGTCATCCTGCTCACCGACGGCTATATCGCCAATGCGGCCGAGCCGTGGCGCGTGCCGGACATGAGCGCTTACCGGCCCTTCCCGGTGAAATTCTTCGATACGCCGCCGGCGGAAGGCGAGGGGGTAATGCCTTATTCGCGCAACGAGGACCTCGCGCGTCCTTGGATCAGGCCGGGAACGCCTGGCCTCGAGCATCGCATCGGCGGCATCGAGAAGGCGCCCGGCACGGGCAACATCGATTACCGGCCCGAGATCCACCAGGAGATGACCAACACCCGCGTCGGCAAGGTGCTGGGAGTCGCCAACTCGATTCCGGATCAGGAGGTCTGCGCCGGGCGCGAAGGGGCGGAGCTCGCGGTGGTCGGCTGGGGCTCGACCTTCGGACCGATCCACCAGGCGGTCCGGCGCGCACTGGCCAAGGGGCAGGACGTCGCCCACGTCCACGTCCGCCACATCTGGCCGATGCCCAAAAATATGTCTGTCCTATTGAAGGGCTTCAAACATATCCTCGTGCCCGAGATGAACATGGGCCAATTGAAGACCGTGCTCCGCGACCAGTTCCTGGTTGACGCCAAGTCCCTGACAAAGGTGTCGGGCCACCCCTTCCGCATCGCCGAGATCGAGGCTGCGATTGACGCGACACTTGCTGTAAAGTCATGACAAAGGCGCTGCTCTCCATGACTTTAGTGACTTTACCTGTGCCCCGGCGAAGGCCGGGGTCCAGGAGCGCGCAGTGCTTCAATTCCTTACGTCGGCCGTGCACACCCTGCTCCGCAGCGTCCTGGAGCCCGGCTTTCGGGCCCCATCAAAGTACTACTTTGATGGGAAGGCCCTTCGCCGGGGAACAGCAATGAAACCGATGAACGTCTGGTCGATGGTGATCTTCCTGGTGATCATCATCCTTCTGATTATCTATCTAAGGCCCCACGGATGAACGACGTCACTCCCATTCAAACCACCACCGCCAAGGACTGGGCGAGCGACCAGGAGGTACGCTGGTGCCCGGGTTGCGGCGATTATGCGGTCTTGAAGGCCGTGCAGCGCACCATGCCCGACCTCGGCGTCGCCCGCGAGAAGACGGTGTTCATCAGCGGCATCGGCTGCTCGAGCCGCTTTCCCTATTACATGGCGAGCTACGGCTTCCATACGATCCACGGACGTGCCGCGGCGATTGCGACCGGCGCCAAGCTCGCCAATCCCGAGCTCGACGTGTGGATCATCACCGGCGACGGCGACGCACTCAGCATCGGCGGCAACCATACGATGCACGTGCTCCGGCGTAACCTCGACTGCCAGATCCTGCTGTTCAACAACGAGATCTACGGCCTCACCAAGGGGCAGTACTCGCCGACCAGCCGCGTCGGCACCCGGTCACCCTCGACCCCCTTCGGCTCGGTCGATCGGCCGGTCACGCCCTGCGCCTTCGCGCTCGGCTCGGGCGCGCGGTTCATCGCGCGCGGAATCGACGTCCACAAGAATCTGCCCGACGTGCTCAAGGCCGCGCACGCGCACAAAGGCGCCAGCTTCGTCGAAATTTTCCAGAACTGCATCGTCTATAACGACGACGTCTTCGCCTCCTTCACCGAGAAGCAGGCGGCCGAGGAGAAGCAGCTGTGGCTGAAGGCCGGCGAGAAGATGCTATTCGCCGGCGGCACCAAGGGGCTCGCGCTCGATACCGAACGGCTCGCGCTCAAGGTTGTACCCGGCGACGATCCGAACGTGATCGTCCATGATCCGACCAACCGTCAGGTCGCCGCGATGCTGATCCTGATGCCGCAGGACAATTATCCGATCGCGCTCGGGATGATCTACGAAGACCCGCGCCCGACCTTCGAAAGCGCGGTGATCGAGCAGAACAGGGCCGCCGCCTCGGGCAAGACTCCCGACCTCCAGGCGCTGGTCGCCAAGGGGCAGACCTGGATGGTCGAAAAGGAGCCGCACGGAATTTGAGACGGCGAGTTCCTCCCCATCGCCCCGCGATGGGGAGGGGAACCATGCGAAGCATGGTGGAGGGGTAGCTGGCGCAGGCGCTCTTGACCCCTCCACCATCCAAACTTCGTTGGATGGTTCCCCTCCCCACGAGCTCCGCTCGCAGGGAGGAACCCTAATTGGACAATATCACCCACACGCTGGCCGGCGCGCTGCTCGGCGAGATGGGTCTCAAGCGCCGCTCGCGCTTTGCGATGGCCGCCTGCCTGCTCGGAGCCAACGCGCCGGACATCGACGTATTCGCACCGCTCGTCCTTCCGGTGGACGGGATCGCGTTCCACCGGGGTCCCGTGCACTCGGTCTTCGCGGTGCCGATTCTGGCGGCGGCAATCACCGGGCTGCTGTGGCTGCTCGACCGCCTTCGGCCCCATCCCGAGGCACTGCCATTCCGGCCCGGCGCATTGTTCGTCGTCACTCTGATCGCAGTCGCGAGCCATCCCTTCCTGGACTGGTTGACAACCTATGCGATCGCGATCTTCGCCCCGGTCAGCTGGCGCTGGTACTCCGGGAATGCCATCTTCATCGTCGACTGGGTCTATTGGCTGCTGATGATTGTCGGCGTCGGCTGGTCGGCATGGCGCTGGCGCCGCCATCTGCCGCACCCCGGTCGTCCGGCGCAGGTCGCCGGCATCCTGATGCTGGCCTACATCGGCTTCAACCTTGGTGAGAGCTCCAGGGTAGAGGGCGCGACCGCGGCCGAGCTGCGGCGTCGCGGGATCGAACCTGTGCTGATCGTCGCCGGACCGCCGCCAATCGCTTTCTGGGACCGCACCATCGAGTGGCGAAGCGCCGACCGGTTCGGCAGCGGCAGCTTCACTCCAGCAACCGGCGTTAAACTGGACCCAACAGCACAGCCGCTTGGTCTCGACGACCCGCAGCTCGCGCTCGCCGAGCGAACCCGGCGCTACGTCCGTTCATTCCTCACCTGGTCACGGATGCCGATCGTCGTCACGATCGATGGCCGAGCGTACCTGACTGACCAGCGCTTCTATGAGTCCGGTCGGCGGCCCAGCAGCGGCTTCTTCCTGATCCCGCTCGACAAGCAATAAATGAATTCATAACTGCCATAAGATGAGCACGCGCGGCGAACATCTCCTGCGTGCCGACCGCGGCTTCGCGACCGGCGGCGGAATGCTCGCGCACCTCGCGGCTCCGGCGTTCGCCAAGCTGCTCGAAGAGCTCGACCACCGCCTGGCATGCGGCGGCATCGAAGCCATCTTGCCGGACGGTACGGAGCGGTCGATTGGCTTTCATGCGAAGGGTCCGAGGGCGATCGTCCACTTGTCGAGCTGGCGCGCACTGGTTCGCCTCGCGACGTCGGGCTCGGTCGGCTGGTACAAGGCGTGGGCATCGGGCGAATGGTCGAGCCCCGACCCGGTCGCCGTGTTCGAGCTGTTCTCCGCCAATGCCGTCGCGCTCGGCGACACCGCCCGCGCCAAAGGGCTCTTCCGCTGGGTCAACGCGCTGGCGCATCGTCTCCGAGACAATGCTCCGCATAAGGCGAGAGAAAATATCGCAGCTCATTACGACCTCGGCAACGATTTCTATTCGGCCTGGCTGGACGCGACGATGACCTACAGCTCAGCGCGTTTCGCCTCGCTCGGGGAGAGCCTCGAACAGGCACAGCTCAACAAGGTGCACAGGCTCCTCGACCGGCTCCAGCTCGCGCCCGGGCAACGCCTGCTGGAGATCGGCTGCGGCTGGGGCACGCTGGCGATCGAGGCGGCGAAGCGCGGGGCGCGCGTGGTCGGATTAACGCTCTCGACCGAGCAGAAGGCTTGGGCCGAGCGGAAGATCGGGGACGCGGGCCTTTCCGACCGGATCGAGATCCGGCTGCAGGACTATCGCGAAACGGCCGAGCAGTTCGATGCGGTCGCTTCGGTGGAAATGGTCGAGGCGGTCGGCCAGCGCTGGTGGGGCGCCTATCTCGACAGCATAGCCCGCAATCTGAAGTCCGGCGGCCGGGCGGCGCTCCAGTTCATCTCGATCGATCATCGCATTTTCGATCACTACGCGAGCAGCGCGGATTTCATTCAGACCTACGTGTTTCCCGGTGGCCTGCTGCTCGATGAGCCGCAGTTCGAAGCGCTCGCGCGGGAGCGGGGCTTGAGCTGGGGCCAACGCGACGGCTTCGCCCGCGATTATGCGGAGACTCTGAAGCGCTGGCGCGATCGATACAACGCGGCTGTTGCAACCGGCGCGCTCGGTGGCTTCGGCGAGCCGTTCCACCAGCTCTGGCGCTATTATCTCATGTACTGCGAGGGAGGCTTTCTCGGCGGCTCCATCGACGTCGCGCAGATAACCATGGTGAAAGCCAGCAACTGACCAGCGCCAGCAGCGCCAGGAGGCTTACGGCTGCGCCGACCTTCTCCGCCATGGTCCAGACGAGCGTTCGAGTGCAGCCGCGGCCATAGTAGGCGAGCAATTCCGTTTCTAGCGCGGGGAAGCTCGGGACAGTTTGCCCTTCGCAGCGCACTTGCCACGCCGGGAAATAGAACACCGGATCAATCGTCGTCTTACCGTGGAACTGAGGCGCCCGATGTGTCCTCGCGACCTGGAGCGCCCATTTCGACGGCCAGCTGTAGGGTCGCTCCCCGGGCGGCAGATTCTCCGGCACATCCGGGTGGACTGCGCGGATGACTTCGTCGCCGAACTTGGGGCTTTCAGGTTGTGCCGTGGTGATGAGCCGAGCGAGCGCCAGGAACAGGACCGTCAGGACCAGCCAGGGCACCTTGGCACGAGGGGATCGGGCAATGGCGGTAACCAGTGCCAGCTCTGCAATCGGCAATAGCCGGAATGGGAACTGAACCGTGCGCAGCAACGGCAACGACCAGATGAAGGGAACGACGCCCACAGCAAGCGCTGTGCAGACCAGAGCCCAGATCGCCCAACCAGACCGGGCGCGGATCAGGAGGGCCGCGGTTCCCACTGATAACCCGCCGGCGACAATGGCAATCGCGGTGAACGTCCCCGACTGCCACGAATGCCGGCTCCAGACGGTCCAGTTCCAAGGCTGGAGGTAGGGCAGGCTCCAAAGGTCCGCGCTGCTGCGATACCGCTCCAGCGCAAAGGCGGGGATGAGGTAAATCGCGGCGAGGACGGTGCCCATCGCGAGTGCGGCAGCGATCCTCAGCAGATCAGGGCCCGAGCACCGAGTGCTAACCAGGGCATAAGGGGCAAACAGGAACAGGGAGGCGAGCAGCGCAAGCGGCAAGTGACTCATCGCCAGCGCTGCATAAGCGATTGCCGTCCAGACGAGCGCGTGCGGTCGCCGGTCGATCGCCTGGCGGATTCCCCACAAGACGAAGGGCAGGATCGCGGTCGCGAGAAACTCCGCGATGTTGCCGCGAAGATAAAAATTGAACAGGTGATAGGGCGCGATCATGAACAGCAACGCACCGGCGAGCGGCACACGCGACTGGTCCTTGAGCCACAGATACACGCCGATGCCTGAAAGCAGGTTCGCCGCGCAGAATGCGGCAATCAGGGCCTGATACGTGCCGAGTCCCGCCAGCGCGAATGCCGAGGCGCCGTAAAACGCGAGCGGCGGATAATAATAGAAGACCGGCGAGCCCAACCCGTCGTGAGATAGAGGCAGCCATCGCGGGTACAGTGTTCCGTGAGCAAGCTCGCGGGCGAACTGCTCAAGCCATACCAGGTCGATCCAAAAGCTGTCGTTGAGGCGAACCGGACCAAGGGCGGCTGGGAGTGCAACTAGAACCCCGGTCAGCAGCAGCGCCGCGGCGACGAGCGGGACGTTGCGCTGACCGCTGGCCGAGCGCAAACTCGCGTCAATTCGGCTCGCCCCCACCCACTCGATCGACAACGTCTGCTCCCGTCGCGCTTTAGTCGCGAGTGGTGCAATCGCATGCTTTGCTTGAGATTGTGTTTACCAGAAATCGCAGCCCAGCTTGCGAGCGATCCGGAGAGGGGAGAGGGTCGGGTGAGCTCTACCGGCCTACAAGCTTAGCAGGGCTCACCCGTGCTCGGCACAGGGGCAACGTTGCACCGAGCAATACGCCAATCACGAATTACTCTGAGGCCCCTGGCCGCATGACCATCACCCGACTGGAGAAATGCGAAAGCCTTCTGCCGCTGCACCCGGCTTCGTTGAAGCCCTTCTGTTCAATAAGCATTAACCGTCGATTCAGCAACGCCTAGTTGCTAGAAAAAATACAACCATAGTTAAGGGTTCGCGCCGGTCTCTTCTGGGGTCTGGAATCGAGAAGGCCCGCCCCATCAGAAGCGAGCCTTCCGCGCGGGAGCTTGCCCCGGCTCCCAATGCGTCCTCGTAGGCCGGCCGCTGAAGCGGCGCAGCTCAGGCTTCGACGCGGACCTTCTCGCCTGTCGGTGCATCAGCGGTCAGGCGCTCGAGAATCGCGCTGGCGACGACCTCCGGCGGCTTCACGTCCTCCGGCTCCTCGCCAGGGAAGGCGAGCGCGCGCATGCGCGTCCGTGTTGCGCCGGGGTCGACAATGTGGACCCGAACGCGGCGGGTATATTCGGTTTCGTCGGCGTAGGCGCCGAGCAACGACTCCAGCGCCGCCTTCGATGAGCCGTACGCACCCCAGAAAGCACGTGGCTCGCCGCCCACCGACGATGTGAGGGCGATGACGTCGGCTTTGTCCGCGCGCTTCAGCAGCGGGTCGAAGGCGGCGATCAGCGCCTGATTGGCGAGCAGGTTGAGACTCAGAAGACGCGAATATTCCCTGGGATCGATATCCTGCACTGGCGAGAGGGAACCGAGCATTGCAGCGTTGAGCACGAGGATGTCGAGCTTCTGCCAGCGCTCGGCGACCGCCCCGGCAAGCTTGCCGATGCTTTCCCCGTCGGTGAGGTCGAGGGGCGCGATGGTCGCGGTGCCGCCGGCGTCATGGATTCGATCCTCCACTTCCTCGAGCGCGGACGCTGTGCGGGCGACCAGGATCACGTGCGCGCCGGCTTCCGCGAGCGCTTCCGCCGTAGCCGCGCCGATTCCGCGGCTGGCGCCGGTGACGAGGGCGAGGCGGCCGGTGAAGGGTTTCGAATCGGTCATGACGCCCTAGTACCCCTGCGAAGGCAGGGGTCCAGACCCGAGCTGAGCTTTAGCGAAAGCTCGGTCATGCTGCTCTCGGATGAAAGCCGGCTACGTTTACATCATGGCGAGCGGTCGGAACGGCACGCTCTATATCGGGTGACCTCTGATCTGGCGAAGCGCGTCTGGGAGCATCGCAACGGCGTCGTCCCGGGCTTTACACGCAAATATAACTGCAAGATCCTGGTCTGGTACGCAGTCTACGAGGACTTGCAGGAGGCTCGCTATCGAGAGCTTCAGATGAAGAAGTGGAAGCGTCTCTGGGAGCTCAGCGAAATCGAACAGATGAATCCCGATTGGCGGGACCTATTCCAACGCTGATTTGAAGGCTCCTGCGGAGCCTGTCTGGGCCCCTGCCTTCGCAGGGGCACAGCTCAGCGGCTCGCGACCAAAGAGAGCGGCGTACCGCCCTCCTTCTCCGCCGCATCGGTCAACACCGTCGGATAGGCGCCGGTGAAGCAAGCGTCGCAGCGCTGCGGCCGCGCGGCGTCGCGCTCCTGCCCGAGCGCGCGATAAAGCCCCTCGATCGAGATGAAGGCGAGACTGTCGGCGTTGATGTAATCGCGCATCTGTTCGACGTTCATCTGAGCGGCCAGCAATTTGGCGCGCTCCGGCGTGTCGACTCCATAATAACAGCTGTGCCGCGTCGGGGGCGATGCGATCCGCATATGCACCTCGCGCGCTCCGGCATCGCGCATCATGCGCACCAGCTTCACGCTCGTCGTGCCGCGAACGATCGAATCGTCGATCAAGACGATTTTCTTGCCGTCGACCAGGCCGGAATTGGCGTTGTGCTTGAGCTTGACGCCTAGGTGGCGGACTTCCTGTGTCGGCTGGATGAACGTGCGTCCGACATAGTGGGAGCGGATGATCCCGAGCTCGAATGGGATGCCGCTCTCCTGGCTGAACCCGATCGCCGCCGGCACTCCGCTGTCGGGAACCGGCACGACATAATCAGCATCGACCGGCGCTTCGCGCGCCAGCTCGGCGCCGATGTTCTTGCGGACCTCGTAGACCGACATGCCTTCAGCGATGCTGTCGGGGCGGGAGAAATAGACATGCTCGAAGATGCACGGCCGCGGCCGCATCTTCTCGAACGGACGGAAAGAGCGGATCCCGCCGTCGTTGACAACAACCAGCTCGCCGGGTTCGACGTCGCGGATGAACGTCGCACCGATGATGTCGAGCGCCACAGTCTCAGAAGCAAAGATGGTCGCTTCGCCGAGCTTGCCCATGACCAGGGGCCGGATGCCGAGGGGGTCGCGGCAGGCAATGAGCCCCTCCTTGGTCAGCACGAGCAGCGAATAGGCGCCTTCGACTTGCTTCAGCGCGTCGATCAGGCGGTCGAGCGTGCTGGTCAGGTGGGAGGTCGCAGCGAGATGGATGATCACCTCGGTGTCGCTGGTTGACTGGAAGATCGAGCCGCGGCGCTGAAGCGTTCGCCGGAGCTTCATCGCGTTCGAGATATTGCCGTTGTGAGCGACGGCGAACGCATCCTCTGCGAGTTCGGCGAACAGCGGCTGGACGTTCCGAAGTGCAGTTTCGCCCGTCGTCGAATAGCGCACATGGCCGATGCCGGCGCGTCCCGCGAGCCTGCGCATGATCTCATCGCGATCGAAATTTCCCGCAACGTGCCCCATCGCACGATGTGAGTGGAAGAGCTGGCCGTCGAACGTGCTGATACCCGCGGCTTCCTGGCCCCGGTGCTGGAGTGCGTGCAGCCCGAGCGCGACGAAGCTCGCCGCATTGTCGGCGCCCCAGATGCCGAAGATGCCGCACTCCTCGCGCAGCTTGTCGTCGTCGAACGGATTGGTCGTCAGCATGTCCTGCCCCAGCCCCCGAGCCTTCGCGCGCCATATAGGGCGGAGGCGACCCTTTGTCGCCCCCTCGCGTGAATAAAGCGTGAAATCTTAACCGCTTAGCTGTGGTGCGGGCTGCTTAGCCCTTGTAAAGCGCAGGGAATTTTCGCTTGAGCGCGCTGATCTTCGGCCGGTCGTTGATGACGATGTAGGGAAAATAAGGGTGCTTCTCGGCGAAGTGCTGGTGATACGCCTCCGCCGGGTAGAAGCCACCGCTCTCGATCTTCGTTGCGATTGGCGCCTTGAACATGTGCGCGCCATCGAGCCGCGCGATGAATGCCTTGGCGAAGCGCGCCTGATCGGGCGTTTGCGGGAAGATGGCGGACCGGTAGCTGTGGCCGACGTCGGGGCCCTGCCGGTCGACCTCGGTCGGGTCGTGCGCCACGGTGAAATAGATCTGGAGCAGCTGCGCGTAGCTGACCTTGCTCGGATCGAAGCTGATCTTCACCGCCTCGGCATGGTCGGTGCCTTCGGAGCTAACCTTGTCATAGGTCGCATCCTTGGCGGCGCCGCCGGCGAAGCCTGAAACGACGTTGGTGACGCCCTTCACATGCTCGTAGACCCATTCCATTCCCCAAAAGCAGCCGCCGGCGAGCACTGCAGTCTCCGTTCTCGGTGCAGCGGAGGCTGGTACTGCACTCATCAGCAGGATCGGGATCACCAGCAATCGCTTCATGCTCGTTCCTTTCGGGCGCGGTCTAATGTCCCGCAACGGACATTTACAGATGCTGGACGGGAGGCATGCGGCGCGGCAAAGACGCTGCTGACACGGAGGTAAGCAATGCCCAGCTACACGGCGCCGGTGCGCGATACGCGCTTCATTCTCGAAAGCGTACTCGACATCGGCCGCTATTCGAACCTGCCGGGTTTCCAGAACGCAACACCCGACTTGATCGAGGCCATCCTCGAGGAAGCGGGGAAGTTCGCCACCGAAGTGCTCCAGCCATTGAACCGGATCGGCGACGAGGTCGGCTGCAAGCGGAATGATGATGGCTCGGTGACGACGCCCCCTGGTTTCAAGCAAGCGTACCAACAGTTCGTCGAGGCGGGGTGGCCGACGCTAACCGGCCCGGAGGAATATGGCGGACAGGGCCTGCCGCAGGTCGTCGGCACGGCCGTCACCGAGTACATCCTCTCGGCCAATCACAGCTTCGAAATGTACCAAGGGCTCACCGCCGGAGCGATCGCTTCGCTGCTCGTCAAAGGCTCGGACGAGCTGAAGCAGAAATATGTGCCGACGATGATCACCGGCCGCTGGACCGGGACGATGAACCTGACGGAGCCGCATTGCGGCACCGATCTCGGCCTTCTGAAAACCCGCGCCGAGCCGAACGACGACGGCAGCTATTCGATCACGGGAACCAAAATTTTCATTTCGAGCGGCGAGCACGATCTCAGCGAAAACATCATTCATCTGGTGCTCGCCAAGCGCGCGGGCGCGCCGGACACCGTCAAGGGCATTTCGCTGTTCGTCGTTCCGAAGTTCCTGGTGAATGACGACGGCTCGGTCGGCGCGCGCAATGCCCTTTCATGCGGCGCCCTCGAAAAGAAGATGGGCATTCACGGCAACGCGACATGCGTGATGAATTACGACGGAGCAAAGGGTTGGCTGGTCGGCGAGCCCGAGAAGGGTCTCCAGGCGATGTTCATCATGATGAACGCTGCGCGGCTCGGTGTGGGCTTACAGGGCGTGGCCCAGGGCGAGGTCGCCTACCAGAATGCGGCGGCATACGCCCGCGAACGGCGGCAGGGCCGGGCAATCAATCCCAAGGAGCACGAAGAGGGGGCGAAGGCTGACCCGATCATCGTCCATCCGGACGTGCGCCGGATGCTGATGGAATCGCGCGCATGGAACGAGGCCGGGCGGGCGCTGGTGCTGTGGAGCGCGCTCCAGGTCGACCTGATGCGCCGCTCGCCGGACGAAGCCGAGCGCCAGCAGGCGGACGACCTGCTCGGGCTCATCACCCCCGTCATCAAGGGGTATTTGACCGACAAGGGCTTCCAGGCGGCGGTCTATGCCCAGCAGGTGCTTGGCGGTCACGGCTACATTCGCGAGCACGGGATGGAGCAGTTTCTCCGCGATGCCCGGATCACGCAAATCTACGAGGGCACGAACGGCATCCAGGCGATGGACCTCGTCGGGCGCAAGCTGCCGAAGGACGGCGGCCGCGCGGTGCGAGCCTTCTTCGAGCTGGTCGGGCGCGACATTGCCGACGCGAAGCAAGCCGGCGATCCGGCAGGAGTTGCGGCCGCGCTCGAACCTGCGCTTGGCGATCTGCAGGCGGCGACCATGTGGCTCGCGCAGAACGGCATGGCCGATCCGGACAATGCGGGCGCCGGCGCTTATCCGTATATGGAGCTGATGGGGGTCGTTTCGCTCGGCTGGATGTGGCTCAAGATGGCCGCGGCGTCAGCAAAGGCGCTTGCCGAGGGTGCGGAAGACCGGCCGTTCCATGAAGCGAAGCTCGCCACCGCCCGCTTCTACGCACAGCGGGAGCTGCCGCTCTCCTCGGCACTCCGAAGGAAAATCGAGGCCGGGGCCGAAAGCGTGATGGCGATTCCGGAAGAGGTCTTTTAATCAGGCTGGGCGACAGCCTGCTTCTCTTCCGTGGACTTGAAGGAGAAAGCGGGCTCCGGCGTATGCGGCCGCGCGGGCGGAAGCTTTACGGTAACCGAGGAGCGATCATTGGCCGGCCGTCCGGAATTGCATCCGGCTGCCGCCAGTCCCAACGCCAACATCGCCGCAATCCGCCCCACAACCGAGGGCTAGCGGCGAAGGGCCTAAGAATGTCTTATTGCTACAGCTGACGGGCGACCTCGAGGTTCATTCCCCCAGAGCTTCGACGATCAGAGCTCGCTGACAGCGCCATTGCGCGAGAGTATCGCGCAGCAACCCCAGCAAGATTTCAGCGTCGCCCACATCCTGGTGTGCCGCTCTCATCCTGTCGACGAGCGCGACCTGCGCGGCAACCCGCACCTCACCCTCGGCGATTCGGCGGTTCGCTTGGTCGAGATGCTCGAGCTCCAGTTGGCGGTCTACTATGAGTCCTCCGAACGCGCCCTCTCTAGCACAGTCCTGAATGGGCGTCGCACACAGAAAGGGTCCGCACGGGCGGTTTCACCGTAGATGGCTAGCGGCGCCTTAATGCTGAACAGCTTCACCTAAGTGATTCGGTTAACGTGCCATCCATTGATATTTCTACGAGGCTGGTTGAAGCGACTCGCACGTGCGCGAGCCGCCAGGCCTTCTGGGGGGCTGCCGCAGTGGAAGCGGACCTGGACTATTATCGTCGCAGAGCCGAGCAGGAGCGAGCTGCTGCAGCGGTCGCACTCGACGTGAACGCGCGTGAAGCCCATCTCCGGCTCGCCGCCGAGTACGATCAGCGAAGCAGAAGACTCGAAACCGAACGGGGCGACCAGCAGGCCCATGTCGCTTCAGCCGCTTAAGCGCTGAGAACTGCGACCATTTCTCCCTGCCGGCGAAGCCGTTCGCTGAAGAACAGGGTAAATTTTCGTTGAACCACAAGCCTTCAACCCGTGTGAAGAGGCCAAGGCGCATTTGCGGTTTCCTCGATCACTTGAATGTGGGGAATCAAGATGCGTTTTAATCTCGGCTTAGCGGCGGTTGCCGCGACTCTCCTTGTGGCGACGCCCGCCGTTGCCGCTACTGCTACTGCTTCGGTGTCGGCCACGGCGAAGGGCACGGTCCTTCTGCCGCTCACCCTCACCGAGAGCCAGAAACTGGATTTCGGCACCGTCATTGCGAGCCCGACGACCCCGGGCAATGTCGTAATTGACGCGAACACTGGCGCTCGCACCGTCGGCGGCGGCGTCGTCGGCGTTCCGGCTTATCCCGGCGAGCGCGGGCTTTTCCAGGGTGCAGGCAGCGCCAATCAGGTCGTGCTTCTGACGATGACTCAGCCTGCGGTTTTGACGAGCGGAGCCAATTCGCTGGCCGTGAACAGCATGACCTTCGACACTGCGGGCGGCCTCAGCACCACGCGCACGATCGATGCGACGGGCGCGTTCTCGATCGGCGTCGGCGGCGACTTCGCGATTGGCGCGAATCAGCCGAACGGCGTCTATTCGGCGAGTTATACGGTTACCGCCGACTATCAATGAACCCACTGGTTGTCGGTGGTTGAGGGCGGCCGCCCGGCTTAACAGCCGCGGCGGCCGTTCTCATTTCTGGCTGATTTCGGTCATTTACCTGAGGTTCACTTCGGCACGATGACCTGAACTGCTGTTACGACGAATGCCGAACCGGCATGGCTTCCCGCTCGTTTTGTACATCAGACGACACCGTTCATCTGACGGAGGAAGAATCATGTCTGTGATGAAAACCATTCTTGGCCTGGGCGCCGGCGTTGCCGCAATGGCGGCCAGCGGGCCCGCCTCGGCGCAATATTGGCAGCGCTACGGCTATGCCCCCGTGAACACCAACATGGCGGCTTCGCAGTGCAGCGCCGCGGTCCAGAACCGACTGTACAACCGGACCAGCCTGGGTGACATCCTGGGGTCGCTCGTCGGCGTGCCGATGAATTCCGGACGCGTCGTTTCAATCACGCAAGTCAATCCGCGCAACAACGGCACGGTGCGAGTCCGCGGGCTCGCGAGTAGCGGCCGCTATGCCTACAACAGCTACGGACCGTACGGCATCGGCGCCTATGGCGCGCTCGGCTACGGGTACAACGCCGACCTCAGCTTCCGCTGCGATGTCGGGTATAACGGAGCCGTGTACAACGTGCACATCAACCGCCGCTAAACGACTGTTTTTTGGATGAAGAGGAGCGCCGGTTTACGCCGGCGCTCTTTTCATGTGG
>JBQCCG010000007.1:0-6959 GCA_051962455.1 Sphingomicrobium sp.
GATCAGTCGGCGCAGCCGCGCGTGCTCGCCGGTCCGGCGGACGACAGCCTTGCTCCGCTGGTCAAGAAAACCTCGCCTGCGGTCGTGAATATTGCGACCCTGCTGCCGTCGCCGGCCGAGCAGAATCCCTTGCTTCAGGACCCGTTCTTCCGCCGCTATTTCGGAGTGCCGGATGCAGCGCTTCAGCCGGCAATGGCGGCGGGATCCGGTGTGATCGTGGATGGAGCCAAGGGCCTCATCATCACCAACTTTCACGTGGTTCGGAATGCCGAAGCGGTTCAGGTCACGCTGAAGGACGGCCGCAAGTTTCCGGCCGACCCCGTCGGGCTCGATCCCAATCTGGACCTCGCGGTGCTGAGGATAGGAGCAAAGAACCTGCCGACTTTGCCCCTCGGCGACAGCAGCAAGCTCCAGGTCGGCGATTATGTCGTGGCGATCGGTAATCCGTTCGGCCTTGGCCAGACCGTGACCAGCGGGATCATCAGCGCGACCGACCGACCGCTTGGTCAGGGCGATTCGCGCCGGTTCATCCAGACCGACGCGCCGATCAATCCCGGCAATTCGGGGGGCGCGCTGATCAACCTTCATGGCGAGCTCGTCGGCATCAATTCGGCGCTGTTCAGCCCGACGCAGAACGAAAGCAGCGCGGGCAATGTCGGTATCGGATTCGCGATCCCAAGCAAGGTCGTGAAGCAGGTCCTCGCCGAAGCGGAACGGGCGAAACCGCCACAATGAACCCCTAGGGGCTCGCCGGTTCGCCCCGATCGAAGCTGTAGTCGATGAGAATTCTTACCCAGGAGCCGACCAGCTCCTTCCCGTCCTTTCGCGGCGGGCGGACCCGAAACTGCCACGCGGCCTGGCGAACCGCGGCGGCGAGGTGGGACCCATGGGGGTACTGGTCGATCTCGATGCAGTCGTCGACGCGGTCGCCCGGGATCGTCTTGCACTCGACGAGACCCCAGCCGTCGGGCGGGTTCGGCGGCAAATAGCCGGAGAGCTCGGCATTGGTAGGATGGCGCGCCCATTCGGCATTGAACAACAGCTCGCCGTGCGGCCCGCGCCCGACGACCTCGCTATCTCCCGAGCTTCCCTCGCCGGCCGCCGGAATGTTCCTGAGGTCCGCGGAGGCGAACTGGTCATGACTCATTTCGATCCACGGCTGCTGCTTCTCTGCCGGTGCCGGTGGCGGGGTAATGGTCGGCTTCACCGGCAGCACGATCGGCGGGGGCTTGGGCGTCGGACGGTTGGTCGTCCGGTTCTGGTGGGAAATGGCCTTCGTCTGCTGGGAGGAAGCAGCGCTGTGCGATTCGGGGAGCAGGTCGATGCTGATCGCGTTCGACGGCGGCCGCTTGTCGGGAGCAATGACTCCGAGCCCCCACAAGACCAGCAGGAGCAGCAGGTTGACGCCAAGCGCCAAAAGGAGCCCGGAGGCGCGGCGCTGAAGCGGAGTTCGCTCGTAGGGAGAGGGGAGGCGATAGACTGACAAGGTTCAGGGTTTGGGCGTCGCGTTCGGGAGCAAATAGCGGCGGGTCGCGTGAACTGAAAATGAAAGCGTTGAGAGTTCACCTTGCTCCGGCTGCGCTTCGTCCTCAGGCAATCTGGTGTGTCGAAGATCGAAATCAGAGATGCTCGAGAAAATGACGCGGAGGCGATCTCCGCCATCTATGCTCACCACGTCCTCAACGGCACCGCCTCTTTCGACACGGAGCCGCCGAGCGCCGCTTTCCACCGCGACAAGATCTGGCGCATCGCCGAGGCGGGCTGGCCGTTCCTCGTCGCCGAACTTGGCGGGGAAGTCCTGGGCTATGCCTATGTAACCCAGTTCCGCGACCGCGCCGCCTATCGGTTTACGGCGGAGGACAGCATCTACGTCCACCACGGCCAGCTCCGCCGCGGAATCGGCAAGGCGCTGCTCGAGATCTTGCTCGAGCGCTCGGCGCTATTCGGCTTTCGCACGATCATCGCGGTGATTGGCGGGGCCGAGCAGGCATCGGTCGCGCTCCACAACTCCTGCGGCTTTGAGGAGATGGGACGGCTGAAGGGCGCCGGGTTCAAGTTCGGCCGCTGGTTAGATTCCGTTTACATGCAACGCGGCCTCGCCGGTAAAGGAACGGGTGTCGGCTGAGCGACGTTTCTGCTGTTAGAGTGGGCAACGAACGCGACGCGACGGATGGACCGGAATCAGATCGAGCGGCAGGTTGAGCGCTGCAGACGGATTGCCAGCATGATGGTGGACGACGAAGCGCGACATGCGCTGGAGCAGCTTGCCGACGAATATGAGGCGCGGCTGCCAAAGCGCCGCGCCTTCATGCTCCAACGATAGCTTTTGGGGAAACTGGAAGCCCTGCTGTAGGCGAATCGGGGAGAGACGCCGCGGGCAGGGCTTCGGGTACGCTCTGGTCAGCGGCGCCCCCGAGTCGAAGCGACACCGCCCAACTGTGGACTTACGGATTGCGAGTTACCGCGATGTAAGCGGATTTGGTTAAAGATCGGGCTGGCGAGCCCTCGGGAACCTGTGTCGCCCAGCCGACGTTCCTCTCGCCGGCAGCTATGGACGACAAGACTATCAACCTTTGGCGCCAGATCGAGGATTGCCGCCGTCGCGGGCGAGGGCAGGCGAGTAATCAGGCAAAGCCGATGACCCTTCCGGCGCGGCAGGGCGCGGGAGGCTGAAGCGGCGGGATATGGTGGCAGCGCCGCCGATCTCGGCTACTCTGGTCACGACGACGCTGCCAACTTTCCGTTTATGACGGTCGGGTTAGCGGAAAGTGAGTAACTATGGTTTCCGGCCGTTAAGCCTTACAATTCGCTGGCAAGGGGCGCATAGGGCCGACGCTATCAGTCGCAAATTGACGGTCCTGAGGCGCCGCGAGCGCCCATTGTTCCTTCTCCTGCCTCTCCTAGCCAAGAAGCGCCCTCGATCGGGGGCCGCAATAGAAGGAACAAGACATGACCACCGGAACGGTGAAATTCTTCAACGAGAACAAGGGCTACGGCTTCATCCAGCCGGATGAGGGCGGCAATGACGCCTTCGTCCACATCAGCGCGGTAGAGAACAGCGGCATGCGGACTCTCCGCGAGAATCAGCGCGTGAGCTACGAGCTTGCGCCCGATCGCCGCGGCAAGATGGCGGCCGTGAACCTCAAGCCCGCCGAAGAAGCGCAAACTGACTCAGCGCCTGAACCGCAAGCCGAGTAAGCGTGACTCAGCGGATGATCATCCGCAGCTCGAACCTCGAATTCTTCCTCGCCCGTGCCGAGCAGGCTCGGGTCGAGGGAGACGCGGCGACGCTCGAGCATGTGCGCGAGCGCTGCCGCCGTTCCGAAGCCGCCTGGCAAGCGCTCGCCGACCGCGCCGAGCGATCCGAACGAATGCGGGAAGAAGAGGCGAGGCGGAAGGCGGAGCAGCAGGCGCGGGAGCTGCAGCCCGAAGACTAAGTCGCGCGCAGACCCGCAGAGAGGGCGGGCGACTCCGCCCACCAACAACTGTCGGCTTGCTTCGGATTGGCAATCGGCGTTACTGCCACGCCGACGCTAAGGCGCCGGGTTCGCGTTCTTTTCCAGGAAGGGAGATCCGCGATGAGCCTTTTGAACGGCCTCCTCAGTCAAGTCTCCGACAACACGACGGTTCAGAACCTCGCGACGAAAGTCGGGCTCAGTCCCGATCAGGTCGAGCAGGCCGTCGCCGCACTCGGGCAGGCGCATGCCAGCGAAGGCGATACGGTGACGACCGCCGCCCAGCAAACTGGGCTTCCGCCCGACAAGCTGCAGGAAATCGTCGGGCATATCGGCGGGGAGGGCGCGCTCGGGCGCTTCGCCTCGCTGCTGCAGGAGGATAGCGGCGGAGTCCTCGGGAGCATCAAGAGCTTCATCTAATTGCTCGGCGGCCGCTCCGTGCGGCCTGGTAAAGCGTAAGTATTTGTTGCGTATGCGTATTTTCGGTCTGTCATAGTAGCCTGTGGGGCTGCGATCGATTGTCCGTGGCCTCCCAGTGCCGAGGGAGGAAGGAAATGAAGAAGATCGTCTTCGCGTTCGCGGCGGTGAGCCTGCTTGCGAGCTCGTCCCCGGCGTTTGCCGCGGCCCCGTGCAAGGATGCCAAGGGCAAGTTCATCAAAT
Source organism: Sphingomicrobium sp. (assembly GCA_051962455.1). Classification (GTDB taxonomy): domain Bacteria; phylum Pseudomonadota; class Alphaproteobacteria; order Sphingomonadales; family Sphingomonadaceae; genus Sphingomicrobium. The sequence goes on from JBQCCG010000007.1 coordinate 4,116, forward strand.
GCCCGACGAAGCCGGCAAAGCCCAAGACTTGCCGCGACGCCAAGGGCCATTTCATGAAATGCAAGTAAGGCCAGGGAGGTCCTCATGAACAAGCTGATCCTTGCGGTCGCGCTCGCGGCCGGTTGCACGCTCGCGTCCAGCGCTCCCGCGCTCGCCGCGGCGCCCAGGAATTATGATTGCTCCAAGCCTGGCAATGCCAACAAGGCGGCGTGCAAGACAGCGGCCAAGTCGGCAACCGCCGCGGCTGCCAAGGCGACACCGTCCAAGGCCGCTCCGAAGCCGGCGTCGACCAAGGTCGCTTCGACCAGCACCACCAAGACGGTGACAACCAAGAATTACGATTGCTCAAAGGCCGGCAACAAGAACAAGGCGGTGTGCAAGTCGGCCGCCGCGACCCCGGCGAAGCCCGTCGCCAAGCAGACCACGGTCGCCACCACCACCCGGCATTACGACTGCACCAAGCCCGGCAACGCCAACAAGCAGGAGTGCAAGGTCTCGACGGCGACCAAGCAGGCGACTTCAAAGCCGGTCGCCGCGCCGAAGACGGCGGCCGCAGCGCCCCGGCGCACGGCGTCGGTGACGCCCGCATCGGTCGAGGACAAGAACCCGGCCGGAGCGATCGCTCAGTGCAAGGACGGAACCTACAGCCATTCGAAGGTCCGTTCCGGCGCCTGCTCGCGCCACGGCGGCGTAGCGAAGTGGAGCTGACCGATTGATGACGAACCCGTGGCTGGCAGTCGCTGGAATGCGATTGCGAGCCCAAGTGGTTCAGCCGTTCGCAATCTTGAACAACTATCTGAGTCCACGAGGCATTTTGCCTTTATTGGAGACTGTAATGCGTAAATTCCTGATCCTCGCTGCCGGCGTTTCGCTCGGCTCGACTGCGGCGCTGGCCGCCACCACCGGCCATTTCGCGGGCTCGAACCTGCTTCCGCAGGCGAAGATCACGCTTGCCAAGGCCCGCTCGACCGCCCTCGCGGCGCGGCCGGGAAAGATCACCGACCAGGAGCTTGAGAAGGAGCGCGGCGGAACCGGCCTGCGCTATTCCTTCGACATCAAGAGCAACAGCGGCAAGACGTTCGAGGTTGGGATCGACGCTCGCACCGGCAAGGTGCTCGAGAACGATGCCGAAGGAGCCAATCCCGACTGATCGGAGCGGTTAGAAAGCCCCGTGCTCGCTTCCGGCCCTGATGCGCTCAGGGCCGGAAGAACCGCATGTAGAAAGCGGCGAACAGCAGCACGACTCCGATATTGGCGATCAGCCGCTCGAGGAAGCGGTGCCTGAAGAAGGCGACATCGACGCCGACCACGACGACGATCATCGCCACGATGTACAGCGCAACAGCCAAGTGTCTGCTCATTTGGCGAAGCATAGGCTAGATTGCGCCGATGTTCGAGCAATGGAGCGATTTCTACCTGGTCGTCGGCGGCGCGGCGGCGGTGCTGCTCGGCCTCATCTTCGTCGTCGTCACCCTGATGCAGGACCGGCCGAGATCTGCGGTGCTCTACGGGTCGAGGCTCTACATGGGCCCGATCGTGCTTCACATGTGTTTCGTCCTCGTGCTGAGCGCCGCGGCGGTCACTCCGGGGATGAGCAGCCGGGCATTCGGAGCGATCGCCGGCGTGGTCGCCCTCTGGGGAGCGGCGCGGGGCGTCTATTCGATCTACGGCCTAACCCACCTCCGGAGCATCGGCGAGGACGAGGTCCACTGGACCGACGTCTGGTATTACGGGGTCATCCCGCTGTTGCTGTACATCGCTGTCGCGATCGTCGCGGTCTCCTTCTGGGCGGGCTGGCCCGATGCGCCGTACGGACTGGCCGTGGTGATCGTCGCCCTGCTGCTGCTCAGCGTTCGGGACGAATATGATCTGGTGACCTGGCTCGCACCCCGGCGCGATTCGAACGGCGCCGACTCCGAGGGTTAGACGTACCATCAAAAAGAAAGACGGCCCTCGCCGAGCTGGGGCCGTCTTTCTCTGCTTCAGTGAGTGCCATCAGGGGTGTGATTGCACCGGAAGGAATAACTCCAGCATGCCATTGCGGTTCCGGAATGGGGGAATTTGACCAGTTGAGGTCGGGAAAGCGGGAATGCGCCAGGATCAAGGCGACGAATCTCAGGCCAGCCACTCCCGGGCGTGCCGCTCCTCACCCGCGCCGAAGAATTTCAGCGGCGCGCTGAACAGGCGGGTGCCGATCGACGTGATCCACCGGTGCCAGCGCGTGTCTCCCACGACCGCGATCCGCGAGAAGCTCCGGCGGTTGCGGAGGTCCCACATCAGGTCGGACAGCAGGCCCGCGGGGGTCCAGCCGCGAAAGCCGCGCAGGTCGAGCAGCAGCGGGACGGGCGGCTTCCTCAGCCGGAGCTGATATTCGAACTCCGTCTCGAACCACTGATAGTCCTTGGCGCCGAGCCAGCCGCTCGCGCGGATTTCGATCAGCGATGACGCGGTGGGGTCGACGACGAGCATGTCCCGGCGACAATGCCCGCGCTGGCGAGTGGTTGCATTATGGGATGTGAGGGTGCGCGACTTGTCCCTTCGCGGCACTGCGGCGGACCGGACAGGGACGGGATTGGCGCGGCGATGGCTATTGCGGGGCGCGGGGCGGCTGCAGGCCCTCGACGATCCGCTGATACTCTTCGGCGAGATTGAGATGGATGGTTCGCGCCTCGTCGTTGGCGGCCTGCTCGGCAGCGGCGCGCTCGGCGGCGATCCGGGCGAGATAATAGTCGCGTTCAGCCTGTTCCATTGCCCACCTTCAAATCGAAACGGCAGCCTGGACTGCCTGAAAAGCAGCGCGAATACAGGCGCTTAGCTTACACAAAGCTGAACTGTCGGGAACTC
>JBQCCG010000008.1:0-4246 GCA_051962455.1 Sphingomicrobium sp.
CTATTTCCTCCATATCTGGTCGAACGGCTATGCGGCCGGCTATTACGCTTACCCGTGGACCCGGATGCTGGCGCAGGACGCCTTCGCCTGGTTCGAGGGTCACGGCGGGCTGACCCGCGACAACGGCCAGCGGTTCCGCAACATGGTGCTGTCGCGCGGCAACACGGAGGACTTGGCCGAAATGTACCGCGACTTCGTTGGTCACGAGCCGAGCATCGTCCCCTATCTCAAATATTACGGGCTGCCGGTCACCGGGGCCGGCGCAACCGTGGCTCCGCCACCGGCGAATGCCGTGACGCCGACACCGGCTCCCGTCGCGACCGCGCCCAAGAAGGGTGAAAGGGGATAGGCCATGATTCGCCAGCTCGGAGACAGGGTGATGGTCAGCGGCCAAATCGCGCCGCACGAGGTCGCCGGGCTTGCGGCCGAGGGCGTCACCATGCTCGTCAACAACCGGCCCGACGGCGAGGACCCCGAGCAGCCGCTGGCAGGCGACATCGAGGACGCCGCTGCGCAGGCGGGCATCGCCTACCGCTTTGTTCCGATCATCCGCGGCATCGGTCCGGCCGACGTCGAGGAGATGCAGAAGGCGCTGCGCGATGCGGGCGACGGCAAGCTGCTTGCCTTCTGCCGCTCGGGAACCCGTTCGGCGTTCGCGCTCGCGATTGCGCAGCGCGAAGAGGGCGCGTCAGCCGATGAGGTCCACGAGCAGTTGATTCAGGCCGGGTTCGATCCTAGCCCGATCGCGCATCTGCTCTAGGATCAATAATCGCTGAGGAGCTTCTTCGCCTCGGCGAAGTCTTCGTCCAGCACCATCACTCGGACGCCGACGGTCGCCCCGTCGGAGTAGAGATTGCACTGCGTATCGAACACGACCGCGGAGAGGCCGTAGCTCTCAAGGTACGTTCTGGCGAGTTCGGCTTGATAGACCCAGTTGAACCGGGCGGCTTCGACGAGACCGCTCACCAGGGCACCACGTCACCAGCCGCGATCTCGTCCGGACGCGCTGTCCGTCCGAGCATTTGGTTGCGGTGCGGGAAGCGGCCGAACCTAGCGATGATATCGCGGTGCTTCTTCGCATAGCCGAGCTGCTCGTCATCGCCGAGTTCCGTGAACAGCAGCACTGCCCGGTTCTGGTCGTCGAGACTCTCACTGTGTACGAAGGGCATGTAGAGGAACTTGCGCTCGTCGAATGCGAGCTGCTCGTCCAGCCCCTTGTCGATCGCCCCCTTGGCGATCGCCAGCGCCAGCGGATCGGTCGCGAACTGCTCGGCTTGGCCTCGGAACATGTTGCGCGGGAATTGATCGAACAGGATCACCGCCGCGTCGGCGGTCAGAGGGTCAGTCAGGAAGGATTCGGCGGGCAGCTGGCGCTTCTCGAACCAAAGCTTCAGGAAATTCTGCTTAATCCGGTGGTCGAGCTCCGGTCCTCCGTTCCACCATTGCTCCGGTTGCAACCCGAACCAGAATTTCAGGACATCGGCGCGCCAGTCCCGGCCCTGCCCGGAGCCCTGTCGAAGGGTCAAGCCGCGGTGCCTCCGACGGTGAGCCCGTCGATCAGCAGGGTTGGCTGACCAACGCCGGCCGGGATGCTCTGACCGCCTTTGCCACAAATGCCGATGCCCTCGTCGAGGGCGAGATCGTTGCCGATGCCCTTCACCCGGGTCAGCACCGTCGGTCCGTCTCCGATCAGCGTCGCGCCCTTGATCGGCTCGGCAATCTTCCCGCCGCGGATTCGGTATGCCTCGGTGCACGAAAAAACGAACTTGCCGCTGGTGATATCGACCTGCCCGCCGCCGAAACTCTTGGCGTAAATGCCGTTGTCCACGCACTCGACCAACTCGCCGGGATCATCCTTGCCCGCAAGCATGAAAGTATTAGTCATCCGCGGCATCGGCGCGTGGGCAAAACTCTCGCGGCGGCCGTTGCCGGTCGGCTCCATGCCCATCAGCCGCGCGTTGAGCCGGTCCTGCAGATAGCCTTTGAGAATTCCGTCCTCGATCAGGCAGGTGCGGCGGGTCGGAGTGCCCTCGTCGTCGATGGTCAGCGATCCGCGTCGCCGGTCCAGCGCGCCGTCGTCGACGACGGTCACGCCAGGCGCCGCAACCCGTTCCCCGATGCGGCCGGAGAAAGCCGACGTCTTCTTGCGATTGAAGTCGCCCTCAAGACCATGACCGACCGCTTCGTGAAGCAGAACGCCCGGCCATCCGGGACCGAGCACGACCGGCATTTCGCCAGCTGGCGCGGCGACCGATTGGAGATTGGTCAGCGCCTGCGCGAGCGCGATGTAGATGGCGCGGATCCACTGCGTTTCATCGAACAGATTATCGTAGAGATAGCGGCCACCGAGGCCGTGGTAGCCGGTCTCCCGGCGGCCGTTCTGCTCGGCGACGATCTGGACCCCGAGCCGCACCAGCGGCCGAACGTCCGACGCGACGAAGCCGTCCGCGCGGACGATGTCAATCACGCTCCAGCTCGCCGCCAGCGAAATACTGACCTGTGACACGCGCGGGTCCCTCGCCCGGGCGGCCGCATCGATCCGCTGGCACAGCGCGACCTTGTCGGCGAAGGGGAGGAGGCTGAGCGGATCGTCAGCGCCGTACATCGCCTGGTTGGTGCGCGGCGGCGGAGACGCCGGAAGACCGTTGGCGGGATCGAGCAGTTGCAGGGTCGCAGCAGCGCGCTCGATCGCCGCTTCGCTGATTTCATTGGCGTGAGCGAAAGCGGTCGTTTCGCCCGAGACGCCGCGCAAGCCGAAGCCCGACGAGCTGTGATAATCGGCGGTCTTCAGGCGTCCGTCATCGAATCCGAACGCCTCGCTGGCGCTGTATTGGAGATAGAGTTCGCCATCGTCGCGGCCGGTGAGGTGCTTCGCTGCGAGACGTCGCGCGTCATCCGGATCGAGGCTGCGGTAGAGGAACCGCCGGGGATCCACGCCGGTCACGCGGCCTTGCTGTCCGCAGGTCCCCCCTCAAGGACAAAACGGCGGTCGCAATAGCCGCATTCGACGAAACCCACTTCCGGATCGATCCGGAGGAACACGCGCGGATGGCCCAGCGCCGGCGAAATTTCTCCCGAGCCGTCGCAAGCGACCTGTAGCGTGGATACATGGAAGATTTCAGGTGGCGGCACGTTCATCGGCTTCCGAGGTAGCAATGCCCTCGCCCGGGTTCAATCACGGATACTGGACGGTCACGTTGAACGTGCCGATATAGGTGCCCTCGACAGCCGTCGCTGGAACGGTCAGCGTCGCTCCCACGCGGAAGGTGAAGCTTTGGGACTTCGCCAGCGTCCTTTTGCTGAGTCCGCCCTGCAACGTGAAGTTGGACGCGGTAAGCGTCTCCGTGCCCCCGACCCGGGTCAGCGTGCTCGGCTGATTGGGCACCTTGATGTTGACCACCGAATTGCTCTGCGCCGCTCCGAGGAACTCGGCGCAATGCGGAGTCCCTCCGACGGTTACCGCGCCACCTGTGACGCCGAGCGTATCGGTGTCGGGGTTGAGCACAGCCGTACCGGCGGCGGTCACAGCGAGATAGCCGAAGTCCATGTCCTGCAGCTTGGTGACGGTCAGCGGGTGGATGATGTTGGCGTGCACCGTGGACTGACTCACCGGAGTTGCCGCGTGCAGGGCCGCCGCCGGCGCGCAAAGCACCAGCGCCGCCGACAGACGCACGCAAAACCCACTGGTCATGGGCTTGAACGTAGAGAGTTAACGTCAAGGTCATTCTAGCGGTTAGGGTAAACGGCGCATTTACTTGTCGCGCGCGCAGGGCCCTTTTATGCGCTTGGCCGCTATGGACGATCCGGCCATCCGCATCGACGGTCTGTCGAAGACCTACGCCGGCGGCAAGCTCGCGCTCGACGACGTCAGCTTCGACGTGCCGCGCGGACAGATTTTCGGACTTCTGGGGCCGAACGGCGCGGGCAAATCGACCCTGATCAACATCCTCGCGGGCCTGGTCGTAAAGACCAGCGGCAAGGTGAGCATCTGGGGCTTCGACATCGACGAGCATCCGCGCAATTCCAAGCGGTCGATCGGCGTCGTTCCGCAGGAGATCATCTTCGATCCCTTCTTCACGCCGCGCGAGACGCTCGAAATCCAGGCCGGACTCTACGGCATTCCACCGGCCGATCGGCAGAGCGACGGGCTGCTCGCCGCCATGCACCTGACCGACAAGGCGAACGCTTATTCTCGGACGCTTTCCGGCGGGATGAAGCGGCGGCTGCTGGTGGCAAAGGCCATGGT
>JBQCCG010000009.1:0-34355 GCA_051962455.1 Sphingomicrobium sp.
TGGTGGCGCGGGGGGTATACTTCCCGGGGCCAACGCGCCCCAACAAACCCCCCCCCCCCCGGGGGTTTGGGTTTGGGTGGGGGGCCTCGACTTACCCGATTAGCCGCGGTCCCCCTCGCCCCGCTCAGCTTCGCTGAGCCGCCCTCTCCCCGCCGGGGAGAGGGAAATCTGATCAGCGCCCAAGCCGCCGCTGCCGTCGGCGCAATCGCGACGCGAGCTGTCAGTCCAAGCTGACCCAAACACCGTTTCATGTCACGAACCAGTCCGCGCTCGCCACCGAACAGATGCGCGACGCCGGTGACATCGAGGCGGAGACCATCTGGCCCATCCACCTCGACCAGCGGCGACCAGCGCGCGGCCCATTTCGCCAAACGCTGCATCAGCGCCGCATCGCCCTCGATGTCCGCCGCGACCGATATCAGCGCCGGGTCGAGCGCGCGCGCGTCGGTCAGCCGCGCGCCGACCCTCGCGCCGCGCTCGGCGGCAGCCTTGGTGACCGCATGGATGACCGGCCCGTGAGTCCCCTCGATTGTGAGGACGACCGGGCTATCAGGCGCGCAGTCGCTCGACTTCGCCCAGCACTCGATCGCCAGATTCGGCAGCCAGATGGAGGCGATCCGCTTCATGCGCGACGCTCCACCGGCCCGGCGGATGTCCCCGCGCCCGGAACAGCTCGGCGTCCCATGCGGGAGCCCCCGGCGCTTTCGGATCGAGCTCGTTGATCAGCGAGGGCGCGCTCGCGATCCGCCAGCGCATTCGTGCGCCGCTGAGGTTCGCCGTCCCGCCCAGGCGCACCAACCAGCAGGACGTTCCGCTCCGCTCCGAAGCGACCGCCAGCCGCCGGGTCGCGGTGAAGTCGAGCGCGCGCGGGTCGCCCCAGATCTCGCCAATCACCGCGGAGAGGCAGGAACATCTTACCCCCTCCTCCATCGCCCACAGCGCATCCTTGGCGTCGCGCGCCTCGACATGGATGAGGTCCTGCGCCGGAAGGCCTGGCGGATGGACGCGCCCGCTCTCGATAATCGCCATTCGGTCTTGCACCCACAGCAGCGGTTTGTCGCCCGCAACTTGGGCCAGCAGGAATCCCGCCCAGCCGCCGTCGCGCGGATGCGCGGCAAAGAGCTCGGAAAGGGTGGGCTGCTGGGGTTGAGGCAGTCTCCAGTACCCCTGCGAAGGCAGGGGTCCAGTCCGGCGGAGCCGTTGAGCGCTAACGAGCGTCTGGGCTCCTGCCTTCGCAGGAGCACAGTCTTCAGCCGGCCGGACCTGCGCGGAGACAGCTCCGCCGGCGACGAGAGACAAGCCTCTGGCCACACGACTCACAACGCTTCTGTTCTTCTTTTGTTCTTATCCAGCGAGTCGCAACAGAGAGTCAATCCTGCGACTCGCGGACTCCCTCTCCCCGGCGAGGAGAGGGCCGGGGTGAGGGGCCGAACGCCAATGACTAGAACTCGGCCGCCGAGCCCCCTCTCCCTTCCCTCTCCCCCGCGGGGAGAGGGTATTCTTTGAGGAATGCCTCAACCTCCCGGGTTACCCTCCGCGCGGCAGTGCGCGACACCCCGAACGCCATGTGGCTGCAGCCGATCTCGACCTCCTTGTCGCGCTCACCGTCGAGCCCCCGAGCGGCGCGCTTGGCGACGATCCCGTCCTTCGCCGACCAGATCGCCAGCGTCGGCACCGGCGGCTTGTCCGCATAATGCGGCACCGGCGGCTGATCGACCCTGTGCCCCGCAACCCATTCGTACAGCCGCCACACATTGTTCATGTGCGGATCGCCCGAGAAGGGCGACCCGAGAGTCACGACCGCGCGAACCAGCTCGGGCACTTCGCGCGCAACCTCCCGCGCATAGACTCCGCCAAGGCTCCAGCCGACGAGCAGGATCGGCGTCCCTTCATGGATCGCCTCCAGCCGCTGACGGATGTGCCGGAGCGTATCGACCTCAGCCCCGCGGTTCAGGCCCAAATCCCACGGGAAGGTGCGCCAGCCCGCGGTCCCGAGCGCCTGGCGAAGCTCGCTGCACGTCCGGTCCGACGCGAAGAAGCCCGGGATCACATAGGCTGGCGGCCCGTCCTCCGGCCCGACCACCCCGACATCCGCGAACCCGCGCATGAGGCGGGGGAGCAGCCATGCGCCCTCGGCAAAACGCCTCCAACCCGGCGGCGGACGATCATCGCCGATGACGCGATAGCTCAGAGGTATTCTCTCCCCATCAGCTCCCGCATCGCCGCCGGGAGCTTCACTCGCCCATCCGCCGTCTGATGGTTCTCGAGCAGCGGCACCAGAATCCGCGGAGAGGCGAGCGCGGTGTTGTTGAGCGTATGCGCAAACCGCACCTTCCCGTCCGAGCCGCGGTAGCGGATGTTCGCCCGCCGCGCCTGCCAGTCGTGCAATGTCGAGCAGCTGTGAGTCTCACGATATTTACTTAAGGACGGCACCCAGCTCTCGATATCGTTCATGCGATACTTGCCGAGGCCCATGTCGCCGGTCGACGTCTCGATCACCTGGTAGGGGATCTCCAGCTCTTCGAGCAGGTGCTCGGCAAGCCCGAGCAACTTCGCATGCCACTCGGCCGAGACCGCGTCATCGGCCTCGCAGATCACATATTGCTCGACCTTCACGAACTGGTGGACTCGCAAGAGGCCGCGCACGTCCTTCCCGGCACTCCCCGCCTCGCGGCGGAAGCAGGGCGAGTAACCGGCGTAGAGGATCGGCAGCTTGTCGTTCTCGATGATCTCGCCGGCGTGCAGCGAGGTCAGCACCACCTCCGCCGTACCCGCCAGCCACAGGTCGTCGTTCGGGAGTTCGTAGGTCTCCTCCTTGTGACCGGGAAACTGGCCCTGGTTGAGGAACGCCTGCTCGCGGGCGATCGCCGGCACGGTGATGGCGGTAAAGCCCGCGTCCGCGATCTTCTCGAGCGCCCATGCCATCAGCTTGGTTTCGAGCAAGGCGAGCGCGCCCTTGAGGCAATAGGTGCGGCTGCCCGATACCTGGGTCACTCGGCTGAGGTCGCCCCAGTCGTTTTTCTCGATCAGCGCGACATGGTCGAGTGGTTCGAAATCAAACGCCGGCGGCTCGCCGACAGTCTTGATGACGACATTATAGCTCTCGTCCGGCCCGACGGGCGCGCCCTCGTAGGGAATGCCGGGAAGCTGGAGCATCAGCACCTTGAGTGCGGCTTCTTCGCCGGCGAGCTGGGCTTCGAGCGCGCTGATTCTTGCGCCGGCTTCCTTCGCGCGTCGGCCGAGCTCGGCTTTCGCGTCCGGCGCGGCCTTTGGAAACTGAGCGCTGATCGCATTGCGCTCGGCCCTCAGCGCGTCGGCTTCGGTCTTGAGCGCCCGAACCTGCGTATCGAGCGCGAGCAGGTCGCCGAGGTTCAACTGCACGCCCTTGTCGCGGATCGCGCGCTCCACCGTCTCGCGGTTGGCCTTGACGAAATCCAGTGCAAGCATCGCCGCGCTTGCTAGCGGAAGCTAGTCGAAGTGCAACCGCCGATACCGCCCGCGGAAGTAAAGCAACGGGTCAACGCCGGCGTCGAAGCTCGCCTTGACCACCTGTCCGACGAGGATGTGATGGTCGCCCCCGTCGTAGGCCGCATAGCGCTCGCATTCGAATACGCAGAGCGAATCGGCAAGGATCGGAGCGCCGCCCTCGGCGCATGACCACGGGGTGTCGCCGAAGCGGTCGTCGACCCGCGTCGAGAAAGTGATCGAGGCCGGCTGCTGGCCCGTCTGAAGCACATTGATTGCGAAGCAGGGCGCGCCAACCAGCGCGTCGGCGCTCGCCGCCCGCTTGTGAACGCACACGAGGAGAAGCGGCGGATCGAGCGACACCGAGGTGAAACTGTTGACCGTCAGTCCCGCCGGGCGGCCTTCCTCGTCCACGCAGGTGACGACGGTGACGCCGGTCGCGAAACAGCCGAGTGCGTCGCGCAACGTCCTGGGATCGTGCCCAGTCCGATATTCGCCCTTGGTCGTCTCCGCCATCTCATTGGCTATAGCGCGCTCGACTGCCATTGCGAGGCGCGATAGCGGAAGCCGACGCGTCAGGGAGAGTTTCATGGTTCGAGTTGCATGCGCGTTTCTGGCATTCGGCATCATGGCCGCTTCGGTGCCCGCATCCTCCGCCCCGGCAGCGCAGGCCGATCCGAACCTCTATCTCGAGCAGATCGACGGCGCCCGAGCGCTCGCCAAGGTCAAAGGCTGGAACGCGGCCACCCTGGCTGTCCTGGAGAAGCAACCCGGCTTCGCCGATTATCGCGCGAAAGCGCTCGCGCTCCTGTCGACCAATCGAAAGATCGCCGAGCCCGACCAGATCCTCGGCGATAAGGTGCTCAACTTCTGGCAGGACGAGCAGCACCCGCGCGGCATCTGGCGCGTGTCCCCGCTATCCGCATTCGCGGCGGGCCAGCCGCAATGGCGGACGCTTCTCGACATTGATGCGATGAGCAAGGCCGACGGCAAGAAATGGGTGTTCAAGGGCGCGGCGTGCCTTTCGCCCGCGTTCGTCGACTGCATGGTCAGCCTGTCGAACGGCGGCGGCGACGCGGTCGAGGTGCGGGAGTTCGATCTCGACAAGGCGGCCTTCGTTCCGAACGGCTTCTTCGTTCCGACCGCCAAGACCGACGTCTCGTGGGCCGGTCCGAACGCACTATTTGTCGGTACCGACTTCGGTCCCGGTACGCTGACCGACTCCGGCTATGCGCGGATCGTCAAGCGATGGGAGCGCGGAACACCGCTGTCGGCGGCGACGGTCGTCGCCGAAGGCCAGAAGTCAGACGTATCGGTCAACGCCAGCTCGCTGCTCGATGGGCCGAGAACCTGGCCGATCGTCAGCCGGGGGCTCGATTTCTACCACCAGAAGCTCTGGCACATTGCGCCGGACGGGCGCCTGGTTCCATCGCCGCTGCCCGAAGACGCCCAGATCATGGACGTGCTCGATGGGCGCCTGATCGCCTCGCTGAAGACCCCGTGGCAAGGTCATCCCGCCGGTGCGCTCATTGCTTATTCGATCCCGGACCTGCTCGCCGGAAACGCGCCGGCTATCGAAACGGTGTTCGTGCCCAACGCTCACCAGGCGGTCGAGGAAGTCTCCGCAAGCAAGTCCAGGCTCTGGGTCAAATATCTCGACGACGTGTCGGGCAGACTCACGGCGCTGACCCGATCTCCGGACGGCAGCTGGAGCGGCTCGCCTGTGGCGCTGCCCGATAAATCGACCATCCACCTCAATGCGGCGGCGTCAACGACCGATATCGCGTTCGCGACAGTGGAAGGCATGCTGACTCCGCCGACCCTGTTCCGTGCCGGCCCGGCTGGAGCCCCCGCGGCGATCCAGTCACTGCCGCCTCAGTTCGACGCGTCCAAGATGGTGGTGGAGCAGCATTTCGCGACCTCGCGCGACGGAACCAAGATCCCCTATTTCCTCGTCCATCGGAAGGACATGGCGGGACCGGTGCCAACGCTCGTTCACGCTTATGGCGGGTTCGAGCTGGCGCAGACCCCGAGCTATCTCGTCCATGAGCCCTATCGCTCCGGCCCGCTTGCTCTCTTCTGGGTGCAGGAGGGCAACGCCTATATCCTCGCCAACATTCGCGGCGGCGGCGAATATGGCCCCAGGTGGCACAACGCCGTGCTCCGTGAAAACCGGCAGAAGGCCTATGACGATCTCTACGCCGTCGCTGGGGACCTGATTACGCGCGGAGTGGCCGAGAAGGGCCGTCTCGCGGTGTCGGGCCGCTCCAATGGTGGGCTCATGGCCGCGGTCGCGATCACGGAGCGGCCGGACCTGTGGGGCGGCGCGATCATCGGCTCGCCGCTGATCGACATGAAACGCTACTCGCACCTGCTCGCGGGCGCCTCGTGGATCGGCGAGTACGGCAATCCCGACGTGCCCGCCGACTGGGCGTTCATCAAGAAATACTCGCCCTACCAGAACCTCAAATGCGGCGTGAAATATCCAGCGCCGTTCATCTACACGTCGACCCGCGACGACCGCGTCCATCCGGGTCATGCGCGCAAATTCGCGGCCAAGCTGGAGGAGTGCGGCGACCGCTTCTTCTACGACGAGTCGATCGAGGGCGGCCACGAAGCCGGCGTCGTCCCGGCCGAAGATGCGCAGCGCGTCGCCCTGGAGACGGTCTATTTGAACATGGTCCTGCCGCGTGGATAGTACCCCTGCGAAGGCAGGGGTCCAAGCCGCGCTGCGGAGCAGCGCTTGCGCGCTGGTCTGGACTCCTGCCTTCGCAGGAGCGCATTACAGCGCCAGCATCTCCTCCGCTGTTAGCGCGAGTACATCGTCGATCGTTTGCTCGACCGACTCCGACACGAGATATCGCGGCTGAAAGGCGTCGTGCTTGTACGGCGTGTGGACCGCGCTCGCGACTGAGAAGGGCAGACGCTCGACCTTGTCGCTCTCCAGACTGAAGTGAGATTCGCCGAAGCTTGAGGCGAGCCCCGCGCCCAGGATCTTGATCTCGCCATGCTCCTTCGCCAACCCGAACTCGACGCTGTGCCAGTAGAGCCGGGCGGCGCGGACGCCCTCTCCGGCAGCAATAGCAGCGCTTCCGAGCTCGCCGATATGGCGGGTCATCTCGGCATAATCATGGTGTGCGAGCATGGGGATGTGCCCGAACATGTCGTGGAAGCAGTCGGGCGCCTCCAGATAGTCGAGCTGCTCGCGCTTGCGGATGAAGTTTCCGACCGGAAAGACGCGTTCGCTCAGCATGGCGAAGAAGATCTGGTCGGGTACCAGTCCGGGCACCGCGACGGTGCGCCAGCCGGTGCGCGGCTCGAGGATTGCGTTCAATCCGTCGACGTCCGGGACGCCCGGATGGGAGAGCTTCAACAGGTCGATTCCGTCGAGGAAGGCAGAGACGACGCGCGTGCCGAGGAGGTCAACCTGCCGCGCGAACAGCAGGTCCCAGACGGCATGGTCGTCCGCTGTGAAAGATTCCCAGCATTGCGGAACGACATAATCGACCCAATCCTCGCCTGCTCTTGCAGGGGAGGGGGACCGTCGGCAGGACGGTGCAGGGGCCATCTCGAATTCCTTCAACATCATCAGTCCTTCTCTCGGGCAACAAAAAACCCGCCGAGCTGGGCTCTGGCGGGTTGGAGGCTGTCGAACTGTCGCTAGGCGCGCGTCAGCTCGTTCCAGCCTCCCGCGGATAATAATAGCTCGCCGGCGCGGCCGCAGCGGCGCGGGTCAGAGCAAGAATGGCGAACTCACAGGTCATCGCGAGCGGCTTATCCCATGTCCGGGCTGAACGATCAATGGCCGGTAAGGATGCGTCAAAGCGCATTGCCGACGTTGTTGTACATGGTATCGATCTTGTTGCCGAGAAGGTGGAACGCCCCGATCCCGGCAATCGAGATCAAGGTCGCAACCAGCGCATATTCGATTGCGCTCGCACCCTTCTCGCAAGTGAGAAGCTTCGTCAGTCCACGCATACCCCACCCCTTGTTTGACAAGGACCCCGCCACTTCCGCTGGCGCTCATCGATCTTCTTCCTGGGAGACCTGCCAAAGTCTTTCGAGCCGTGGTTAAGATGCTCGTCGGACGCGCTCGGCCGCTAAGCGGCTGAAGCGCCAGCATTTCACCTCGGCAAGCTAGATGTGCATGGTATGATTGGCGCTCGATCGGTGGATCCAGGGGAGGGATCGATGTTCGACCAGACGCTCGGCGGAAGCCTGCGCAATCTCGCAATTGGTTTGGTATTGACGGCCACGGTCGTCGGGGCCGCCTTCGCGCTCGCTTTTTACTGACGGATTGGCAATCAGCCGCTGGGGAGCAGGCGGTTGATCGCGCCCGCGAGCTCCATGTCGCGGTCGGTCACGCCGCCGGCGTCATGGCTGGTCAGGCGGAAGTCGACCCGGTTCCACACGTTCGTGAATTCCGGATGGTGATCCTGTTTCTCGGCGTGAAGCGCGACCCGCGCGAGAAAACCGAATGCTTCGCTGAAATCCTTGAACTTGATGGTGCGGACCAGCGCCTTGCCGCCGTCCTCCAGCGTCCAGCCGTCAGGTATGTCCATTGCGATTCTCCTGCCCGAGCGGATGCGAATCGCCGCGCTTCTCCTCCGCGCCAACGCGCTCGGCAAGTCACGAGACACGGCGGCGCCCGGAGACGCCGCCGCTCCTGAGACTCGACTTTCTTATTTCGCCTAGCGGTGGTTCGCCGGAGCAGCCGCCTGGTAGGCCGACACGCCGCCGAGCTGAGTCACCAGCTTCTTGTAGGCGTCGAGATAGGCGAGCACGATGATCTGGCCGATCTCGGTGTTCTGGTAGCCCGAGGCGCCCGCCGCTCCGAAGCCGCCCCACCAGGAGGCATAGCCGCCGCCGGCGCCCCAGCTGACGTCGGTCTTCCGCGCATAGCCCTCGGTGAGGGCTTCCTCCTCCGTCGTGCGGGCGTTGACCAGCGACAGCGTCACGTTGGCCTCACCCTTCTTGACGTTGATCCCGCCGGCGATTGCTCCGACCGCTCCGCCCCAGCCGCCGAAGTGGCCTAGAAAGCCGCCCAGCGCCGCTCCGGCTCCGCCGCCGCCGCTATTCTTATTGGTGCTGACGATGTCCGGCTGGAGGAAATAATCGGCCGCCTTGACCTGGCCCTTGCCCATCCGGCTGCCGCGCTGAAGCTCGCCGCTGTCGGCAAGCGCCCGTTCCATCTCGCGGCTCTGCATCGAGCGGTCGCGGTTAACCAGCGTGAAGCACCCCGACTGCTGGACGAAGATCTTGATGATCGCCTCGGGGCTGCCGAGGTTGAGCTCGCGCCACCATTCCTTGTCCGGCGGAACGATCGCCAGCGTGCCGATCCGATGCGTGCAAACCGGAATTTCCTGTTCGCCGCGGGCCTGGTCCTTGTGACCCGAGCTCGGGTCCGCGAATGCCGGTGTTGAAAGAAGCGCGAGCGCCGCGCTCGCCAAAAGCGCATACTTAATCATTGACTGGGCCCCCTATTGATTAGGTCGGCCCGTTTATCAGGGATTTAATCGAGTCGGAAGGCGGACTCTGCGGCTGTTTCGGGCAATTCGACGCCGAGCATAAGCGAACGCGTTGCGCAGCAGCCGCGAGGTTGTGTCGAAGAGCCGTCCGATTCATTCGGCGTGACGGACCTCCTTTTCCTTCCCCGCGTGACGGACCTGCTCCGTCCCTTAAGTTCACTAATGTCAGATGGTCCGTCGCCTTTTTTCGTGACTTTAGGCGGGCGACCCAAACGATCCCCTCTCCACGCCGAAACGCAGCAAACGCATCGATGCTACGCGCACGCACGCGAGAGAGGGGTGAAAACGGGGGTCCTTCCATTTCTTCCACTTCGTAGGATTTTGCGGCGCCAATCTTCGTATCGTCGGCGCAGCTTCGAGAAGATTCGCGGGGCGCTTGAGAACGGGTTTGCGGCGAGGCCATGCGGCGGAGCCAAGCACGGGAAATCCTATTAGGAAAGCGGGGGCGCCGAGCACGGCAGGTCTTGAGAGCACTTTACCAGGTGGGCCCCATGCCAGAGTATCGCACGGTTAATATGATCTATTGCATCCGTCCGGAAGAAGACGAATGGTCAGCATTGAAATACTGAAGCCTGTAGATGCCGCGGTCGGCAAACGGCGGCTGTTGGACGAGCTGAAGAAAGACCTCGACGGTAACGACTACTCCGACTTCCGTTGGCTCGTGGCCTACGCTAAGGCTGGACCGCTCCAACGACTAAAGAGCCGTCTTGAAGCGTGGCGGACGAATGGCCGTTCGATCAAAGCCATTTTCGGCATTGATCAGCAGGGCACGAGCCGAGAAGCCTTGGAGCTGGCCCTGGCGCTCTGTGACCAGGTTTATGTCACACAGGAGCGCGGAATCACCTTCCATCCGAAAGCCTACATCTTCACCGGAACTACCAAAGCGCGGCTTTACCTCGGCTCGAACAATCTGACGGTCGGAGGCACCGAGACGAACTTTGAGGCGGCAGTTTTGGTTGAGGCAGCTCTTCCTGCCGACAACGCCGTGCTGACGGAAATCAACGAACTGTGGGATCAGCTGTTACCCGCGCACTGCGTGGCGACGCGCGTCCTCGATCAAGCACTTCTGAACGCCCTCGTCGCCGCTGGGGACGTTGTGGACGAGAAGACTCTCCGGAAGACGCAAAACAAAGCGACCAAAACCAACAAGACCTCGACACCAAAGTCCGGGTTGAAGCTGAAGCCACCGTCACCCCTACCGACTGGTCCGAAAGCCGCTGCCGCTGCGCAGCAGGCCGCGCCTGCGCCAGCCGCTCAGGCCGTTCCTGCCGCTGTGGCTGCTCCCTCGTCACAGGCCGTGGGCTTGGCAATCCAAATCAAGCCGCACCACAACGGCGAGATCTTCCTCAGCAAGCTGGCAGTGAACCAAAACCCATCGTTCTTCGGCTTTCCGTTCACGGGCATGACCACGCCGAAAGCCGCTGCTGGCGCACCTTACCCCCAAAGGGTGCCTGATCCGGTCGTCAACATTCAAGTCTACGGAGCAGGTCGTTCCCTACTCCTCAACCTGACCGCTTACGACCTGAACACCGTCTATTACGCGCCAAAGTCGGAGGTTCGCGTTACTGCGTCGCCGCTTGTCGGAGTGGTGCCAGATTACTCTGTGCTGATTATTACCCCGAGTCAGATAGCAGGAGTGGATTACGAGATGGAGATCCACACGCCGCAAAGTCCAGACTACGCTGCATGGGTGGGGGCCTGCAATCAACAGATGCCGAGTGGCGGCCAGACGCCCCGCAAGTTCGGCTGGTTCTAGACCTTGTCGAAAACGAGAATTTCGTTCTCGGTGATGGCGTTCTTCAGGTGCAGCATCCGCTCGGTGGTCACGTCGATCGAGATGGCTGGTTTCACGGCAAAGCCAACCTCGGCAGCGATGGCCTGCGTGTGCTGGCAAGTTGAGATCGCGAACCATTCATCGCCAACCTTCGTGCGACTGTCTCCGACGACGTAATAGGCACGAGAGCCGGGTTTCATCGCACGATGGACCTGCGTGAGCGTCAGCCGAATGTCCGTGAAATAGCGTAACAGCAGCGCCGCCATGTTCTGGCGACGGAATCCGGCGTCGCTCGCCTTATTGCCCGTCATGATGCTCTGGAGTGGCGCAACGACGCAGTCGGGCAGCGATACAGAGCCGCCCTCTAGCTGCTCTTCCAGAGCCTCCTTCTCCCTGCGCCTGATCTCTCGCGACCCAGTAAGGCTCTCCTCGACCTTCGCCCGTTCGTTGGCCGGTGTGCCCATCAGCGCCAAGATGGAGAGGCGATCCGTATCAATGTAGGGAAGCGCGGTCGCGTAGGGCGGACTCGTAACGACGCAGTCCACGGTCGCTGCTCCCACACCAGCCTTGAGGAAGCAACTCGCAAGCCGAGAGTCCCCTTCCTCGATCACCGGTACGAAACGCGGCCCCGGCTGGCGTGCCTCAATCGCCCGATACTTTTCCAGACGACGCATCTGATCCGCCAAGCGCGCAGCAAAGAGTTCAAAAACGGGCGCGTCCGAGAGGGGCACCTTCCGACGGCGAATCCGCAAGTCGCTTGGCTCCTGCTGCGAAACCTCGCGGACAACGCTGCTCAGGATGACTTCAAAGAAGTCGATCAGGGCCTCGTCACCGAGTAGCCTGATCCGTCCGAGAAGGGCGCCCATCTTCGCAAGGACCGGTTCCGGAAACCAACTCAGAAGCTCACTGTGCGCGCGCTCAGGAAACTGATCCAAGGACGCCTTCGCCGCGCCCTTCATCGAAGCACTTACCGATGAGGCGGCACGTTCGATCAGTTGGTGATCGAGCAGCAATACTCCGGTCTTGGCTCTCGCAATCTTCGCAGCGAGCGGATTCATGTCCAGACCGAAGGCTTGGTAACCGTTCAGCAGACACTCCAACGGAACAGTACCGCTGCCACAGTAAGGGTCGAGGACTGTCGCGCCGCACTGAATGCCCGAGGCATTGAGAAGGCTCTTCGCGAGCTGCGGATAGAACTTCCCTTTGTAGGGGTGGATGCCGTGAGTGGCGTATTTCGGGTCCTTGCGCGTCGCGGCATTCGCGTCGCCGTTCTCAAGGACTTTCTGCCAAACCGGCTGGGGCCGTGCGTCCTGCTCGACGCGGATTAGGCTGGAGAAGGCCGCGCGTCGCATATTCCAGAGCGCGGGTTGGGCAACCTCCGCTTCCACCGTCGCTGTCTCACCGACGTCGGGTAATCCCAGCCCCGCTAGCTCTTCAGATCGCAGCGTCCGTTCGAAGGGCCACACCTTGTAGGCAGGTCCCTCGACGTGAATGCTCACCGGGCGATTGGGGCGGCGCAGCACAAGCAGTTCTTCGGAGCGCGCGCGTCGAGCTGGCTTTGAGAACGACCGCTTGGTGTCGTGGATGGGTCTACTTACGGTGCCCATCACTTCGAAACCGCAACCGGCAGCAGCCTTCGCGAGAGCTTCGGCTGTTGGGAATTGCTCGCCCTTGAAGATGGCATCCCCGACGATGAACACGGCGTGCCGACCCGGCTGCAAAGCCTCGAAACAACCTTCGAGGACTTGGGTCATCTCGGCCTCGTATTCGGCGAAGTCTGTTCCCTTGCGCTGATGCTTCAGGTGCGACCCGATTTCGACTGCGCCGAGGTTCCTCGGGTCCCAACCGAGCCAGAACAACCGGAACCGATGATACAAATGATAATCGGTGGCGTTCGGGTAGGGCGGAGACGTGACGATCAGGTCTACGGATGCTGGCGCAACGGCCCTGCCGATGTCCGTTCTCGCGTCGCCCTCAACGAACTCGGCTGATACGCCGGAGATGGCCGTTCGGGCGGTGTCCAGCTTCTTCTGCACAGACCGCAGGGACTCGACGAACGCTCGTAACGTGAGTCCCGGTCGGATGTCCTTCGAGACCGAGACGTATCGCGTCTCCGAGTCTTGGTTTGAAACCCGCGTAACGATCCGCGAGAGCGCCAACAGCGCAGCATCCTTCGACACGCCGGAGGTTAGCGTTGCGATCAGATGCCGCAGGAGCGCCAATTCGCCTGACGCTGCGGGGCAAAACCATTTGTCGAGATTCGGGATCGCTGGAACGTGGGATGCGTGCGCAGCCAGAAGGCTTTCGGACCAATTCAGGGTCTTCCCTGCTGAATTGGCGACGTAGCTCTCCACAACGCCTTGCAGCGATTGCAGTTGGTCGAGCGCCTCGGTGTCGAGCCGGCTTGTCTTCGTGCGCCCGAGTAGGGCAGACAACGGATTCGCGTCAAGCGAAATGGCCCGACGACGAAGGCGGACAGCTTCGACCGCTGTAGTTCCGCTTCCTCCAAAAGGATCGAAAACCAAATCTCCCGGAAGCGACAGCGCCGATATGAGCTGTCCGGGTATCTGCGGCGGGAACTTCGCCGGATACGGATGAAGGTCGTGAGTTAGGTATCTGGTGTCGGCGGTCGTGAACGCCCAATCGGCCTTTCTCAGGTTATCAATGATTTGATCGTCCAGCAGATCGTCAATCGAGGTCGGCTCAGGAAGCTCAGGGCCGCGGGCCTCAATAGGCTCGGCAATCGCAGCCCCGATCTGATCCTCAATCCACTCCGAAAAGCTTTCGCCTTGAAGGTCTAGCCGTTCGACGAGGGCGGCCTTTCGCTCCTCGGTGGTTTCAAGCACGAGCCGTTGTTTCGCCATGAATCTGCCGAATTGTAAATTTTGGCAGATTCTAAACCGATGGAAGAACAAATGGAATACAGAAACAAGCTCGAACCTGAAGGTTTTTTAGATCCGTTTCGGATGCAGGGTCCGCGGAATGAGTGAGGCCTCGTACTGAGAGGAAGATGCGAGTCGCCGCCCTTGGTGCTTCGGCCGTGCCCTGCTACCCGCCCCCGCCAAATGACCGAACGCTCGCACATCCGTAACTTCAGCATCATCGCCCATATCGACCACGGTAAGTCGACGCTCGCCGACCGGCTGATCCAGGCGACCGGCGGCCTGACCGAGCGCGAGATGACCGCCCAGGTGCTCGACAACATGGACATCGAGCGCGAGCGCGGGATCACCATCAAGGCGCAGACCGTGCGGCTCGAATGGCCCAAGGACGGGGTGACCTATGAGCTCAACCTGATGGACACGCCGGGCCACGTCGACTTCGCCTATGAGGTGTCGCGGAGCCTCGCCGCCTGCGAGGGCGCGCTGCTGGTGGTGGACGCGGCGCAGGGGGTCGAGGCCCAGACCCTCGCCAACGTCTATCAATCGATCGAGCACGACCATGAGATCCTGCCGGTGATCAACAAGATCGACCTCCCCGCCGCGGACCCGGAGGGCGTGCGGCAGGAAATCGAGGAGATCATCGGGCTCGACGCTTCCGACGCGGTGCTCGCGTCAGCGAAAACCGGCGTCGGGATCGAGGAAGTGCTCGACGCGATCATCGCCAAGATCCCGCCGCCCAAAGGGGACGCGGCGGCCCCGACCAAGGCGATGCTCGTCGACAGCTGGTACGACCCCTATCTCGGCGTGGTCATCCTCGTCCGGGTGATCGACGGCAGCCTGAAGAAGGGCCAGCAAATCCGCTTCATGCAGGCGGGGACGACTCACCTCGTCGACCGCGTCGGCTGCTTCCGGCCCAAGATCGAGCAGCTGACCGAACTCGGCCCCGGCGAGATCGGCTTCATCACCGCGCAGATCAAGGAAGTCGCCGAGACCCGCGTCGGCGACACCATCACCGACGCAAAGCGCCCGGCGGCCGCCCCGCTCCCCGGCTTCAAGGAGGTCCAGCCGGTGGTGTTCTGCGGCCTGTTCCCGGTCGACGCCAACGATTTCGAGAAGCTGCGCGACAGCCTCTACAAGCTCCGCCTCAACGACGCCTCGTTCAGCTTCGAGATGGAGACCAGCGCGGCATTGGGCTTCGGCTTTCGCTGCGGCTTCCTCGGCCTCCTCCACCTCGAGATCATCCAGGAGCGGCTGACCCGCGAATATGACCTCGACCTCATCACCACGGCACCCAGCGTGGTGTACAAGGTGCGCCTCCGCACCGGGGAAACGCACGAAATCCACAACCCGGCCGACTGGCCCGACCCGAGCCTCATCGAGGCGGTCGAGGAGCCGTGGATCGACGCCACCATCTACGTCCCCGACACCTATTTGGGCGCGGTGCTGAAACTGTGCCAGGACCGCCGCGGAATCCAGAAGGACCTGACCTACGTCGGGACCGGCAGCCACGCCCGAGCGATGCTTCGCTACGAGCTTCCGCTGAACGAGGTGGTGTTCGACTTCTACGACCGTCTGAAATCGATCAGCCGCGGCTATGCGAGCTTCGACTATCACCAGGTCGGGACCAGAGAGGGCGACCTCGTGAAGATGAGCATCCTGGTCAACGGCGAGCCGGTCGACGCCTTGAGCATGATCGTTCACCGCGCCAATGCCGAGGCGCGCGGCCGCGGCATGTGCGAGCGCCTCAAGGACCTCATCCCACGGCACCTGTTCAAGATCCCCATCCAGGCCGCGATCGGCGGCAAGATCATCGCGAGGGAGACGATCGGGGCGCTCAGGAAGGATGTGACGGCGAAATGCTACGGCGGTGACGCGACGCGGAAGCGGAAACTGCTGGAGAAGCAGAAAGAGGGGAAGAAGCGGATGCGCGAATATGGCTCCGTCTCGATCCCTCAGGAGGCGTTTATTGCCGCATTGAGGATGGGGGAAGAATGACGCAGGCGCCGTCTTGAAGCTGTCGCTGCCGTCCGCACGCGCGCCTGTCCGGGGACAGGTACGAACGATCAGCGGCGAGTGAACGGCTGGACGGTGATGTAGCCCCAGTGCCGGATTGCGCCCGCGCGTCGGTAGCGTTCGAGGGCATGCGGAACGTCCGCATGCGGGTCGGCGAAGATCGGCTGGCTTTCGAGCAGCCAGATGGTCGGGATCCGCTGCACGTCCGGACGCTGGGCAAGCGCGTTCGCGCTGTCCCGAGTCAGCGAAACCACGGCAGGGGAACCGGACCGAATCGGGCCTTTGACGCCAATCGCCGGATAATCCGCCGGAATGCCACGGCGTGCGTAGGCTGATCGCGGTCCTGCTGCGCGCAGCGGAAGCGCATTGTCGTTCGGATAGACCCAGACGACGTCGCCGGGACGGACGTTCTCATTGAGGAAGGCGTCCACCTGGTCCCACTGCTCGGTGGCTGGGCGAAGCGCCATGGCGACGCTGCTCGGAACGAGGGTCACGATCAGGCCGGCGGTGAGCACCATGCGCTCCCGCGGAGAAGCGATCCGCGCCAGGGCTGCGCTCACCGCCAGGTAGCAGGGGATGAGGGTCGGGGTCAGCGTTCGCGCGAGGAAGACGGGCATGTAGACAGCGGAAATGAGGGCCGTCGCGATTGGCGGCCCCCACCACAGGAGGAGCAGGGCACGATCCGCTCCCCAGCCTCGCTCCGTAAACCCCGCAGCGATGGCGCGCTTGACCGAGAGGAGCAGGATTAGAGCCGCGACAGCCGATCCGATCGTCAGCACCTCGACCGGAACTCCGTAGATGCTGATCAGCTTGAGCAACATTTCGGGGTTCCACCTGAGCCAGCCGCTGCCCCAGTCGCCGGTCCGTCCGACGATGATCCACAGGCAGGGCAGGTAGAGCAGGGCGATCGCCGCAGCTGCCGCGAGCCCGCGGGCGATCCGCTGACGAGATGCGTCAGTCAGCCAGGCCGGGAGCAAGGCCAATGCAAGATACGCGGCGTAAATAGCCCCGAGCGCGTGGCTCCAGAGGGTAAGCTCGGCGGCGGTCGCGAAGATCATCCAGCTCCCGCGCGAGCCTGCCTCTCCGTCCGCGAACTCACGCAGGAGCCGCAGCAGCCCGAACGTTGCGATGGCATAGGAGAAAGCCATCAGCGCATAGGGTCTCGCCTCCTGCCCGTGCTCGATCAGAGTCGGGCCGCAGGCGGCGAGGAAGCCGGCTATGCCCATCAGAAGCATGGGCCGGCCGCTCGGGCGCAGGCGTTCGAGCTCGCGCGCGGCGAGCATGGCGATGGGGACGCTCGCCGCTCCGAAAAGGATTGACGGGAAGCGGAGCGAAACCTCGCTCCCGCCGAAGCCCATGCGCCACAGCTTCAACAGCGAATAATAGAAGGGCGGGTGAGTCTCGTAGGTCGGAACCACGGTCCACAATTCATGCCAGCCGCGGGCGGAGAACCAGGCGCTATAGGCTTCGTCGAGCCACAGCGGACGCATTCCGATCCCGATCAGGCGGACCCCAATCGCGGCCAGCGTCAGGAGCGCGGCGAGGCGCAGCGGCGTGACACGCCAGTCGACGCGGAAAGCCCCGATCGGGGCGCGCGATGCTGCTGCGGCGTCCATCGTGGATTTAGCCGTAAGCGGAAGATGGTTAACAGCTTGTATTGGTCCCCGACCGCATGGACAATTTGGGCCTTCCCGCTAGGACAGCTGGGGCGATCGATTTTGCAGGTCTATGTTGAAAGGGGTTGAGGCCGCTCCAGCGGCGCAGGCGGCGGACTCGGTTCGCCCGTGGTGGGAATCGCGCCTGTGCATCGCACTGGTCGTGCTCGCGACGACGATTCCCCTGCTCTATCCGTCGCCCCCGCCGCTCGTCGACCTGCTTGGGCATATGGGCCGGTATCGCGTCGAACTCGATCTCGGCCGATCGCATTTCCTCCAGCAATATTACGACTATCACTGGGCTGCGATTGGCAATCTCGGGGTCGACCTGCTCGTCGTTCCCCTGGGCAGGCTTCTCGGACTGGAGCCCGCGGTCAAGCTGATCGTGCTGCTGATGCCGCCGCTCACCGCCGCCGGGTTCCTGTGGGTCGCGCGCGAGGTCCACGGGCGAATCCCACCGACGGTCTTCTTCGCTTTGCCCTTCATCTACGGATATCCGTTCCTGTTCGGGTTCGTGAACTTCACCTTGTCGGTCACACTCGCCTTTCTGGCGTTCGGGCTGTGGCTCAGGCTTGGCCGTCTCGACCGAACCATGCTCCGAAGCTGGCTGTTCGTTCCAATCTCGCTGATCGTCTTTTTCTGCCACACCTACGGCTGGGGGCTGCTCGGTCTCATGTGCTTCTCGGCCGATGCGGTGCGCCTGCACGACCGCGGCAGAACATGGTGGCGAGCGGGCATCGAGGCTGCGCTCCATTGCTCGGTCATGGCGCTTCCGATCTTCGTGATGTTGATCTGGCGCAGCGAGACGCACGGCGGTCAAACGGTCGACTGGTTCGACTGGAAGGTCAAATGGCGATGGATCTATTCCGCGCTTCGCGACCGTTGGAAATGGTTCGACATCGGCTCGCTGATCGCCGCCGCGCTGGTGTTTCTGTACGCAATTTTCAGCCGCAAGCTGGAGCTGTCGCGCAACCTCGCCTTTTCTGCGATCGTGCTGGCGGTCTCCTTCGCGATCCTTCCGCGCATCATCTTCGGCTCTGCCTACGCCGACATGCGGCTGGTGCCCTATTTGATGGCCGTAGCGCTCCTCGCCATCCGCTTCCGCGGCGCGCCCGATCGAAGAACCGCACAGGTGCTCGCGGTGCTCGGGCTGCTATTCTTTGGAACACGCACCATCGCCAACACCGTCAGCCTCGGCATGGCGGCGGAGGACCAGGCCGCCAAGCTCAAGGCGATCGACGTCATGCCGCGCGGGGCGCGGGTCCTCAGCCTCGTGGGGATGACCTGCCAGGAATATTGGCCGATGCTCCGCAACGGACATCTGGGCGCGATGGTGATCGTCCGCCGCGACGGCTTCTCCAATGACCAGTGGCTGCTCGAAGGCGTCAACCTGCTCGACCTCAAATATCGTGCCGCCGGCTATTTCGCCGCCGACCCGTCGCAGCTGGTACGGCCAAACCACTGCATCGACCCGCTGCACCGGATGATCGACGACAGCCTTGCCAACCTGCCGAGGGACGATTTCGACTATGTCTGGCTGATCGACGTACCGCCCTACGATCCGCAAACCGTCGCCGACATGAAACCGGTCTGGCGCGGACCGGGAAGCGTGCTCTATCAAACGCACCGATGAAGCTATCGATCGTCGTTCCCTGCTTCAATGAAGAGGCCTGCCTTGGCGAGCTGTACCAGCGGCTGAGTTCGGCTGCCCGAGAAACGGTCGGCGACGACTACGAGCTGGTGCTGATCAACGACGGGTCGCGCGATGGCAGTTGGTCAGCCATGCGCCGAATGGCAGCCGAGGATCCGCATGTCGTCGCGGTCAACCTCTCCCGCAATCACGGTCATCAGCTGGCGTTGACCGCCGGGCTCGACCTTTGCCGCGGCGACACGATCCTGATCATCGATGCCGATCTCCAGGACCCGCCCGAGCTGTTGCCGGCGATGTTTGCCGCGATGCGCGAGAACGATGCCGACGTGGTCTATGGCGTCCGCCGGAGCCGCGCCGGCGAGACAGCCTTCAAACGCGCAACGGCGCACGGCTTCTACCGTCTGCTGTCCCGCGCGACAGAGGTCCACATTCCGCTCGATGCCGGCGATTTCCGCTTGATGAGCCGCCGCGCGCTCGACGCGCTGCTCGCCATGCCGGAACAGGCGCGGTTCATCCGCGGGATGGTGGCGTGGATCGGCTTTCGGCAGGTGCCGTTCGCCTATGATCGCGCCGAACGGTTTGCCGGCACGACCAAATATCCCTTGAGGAAGATGATGCGCTTCGCGCTCGATGCGCTGACCGGCTTCTCCTCGGCCCCGCTGAAGCTGGCGAGCCATGCAGGGCTTTGGCTGTCGTTCGGATCGCTCCTGCTGATCATCTACATCGCATTCGCCTGGCTCTCGGGCCGGAGCATTCAGGGCTGGACCTCGCTTATGCTCGTGGTGGTAGTCCTCGGCGCAATTCAGATGTTCGTCCTCGCCCTGATGGGCGAATATATTGGGCGCCTTTATAACGAAGCGAAGCGGCGGCCGCTGTACATTGTCCAGGAAGTCGCCGGCGGCGACGGCCAGAAGGCGCGGCTGGGCTATCTGGCTGCGGCGACGGCGAACAGCGACAAGCCTGGCGGCAAAGGCAAGCGGCCGACCAAGTAGCGCTCGGCCGCGAAGACAACGTTGAATGCAGCATTGAGCGGCTCGGGCGGTAGCCTGACGTCGGCATCGTCGCTTCCCCGCAGCTTCGAAGCGGTTCGCTGAGCGACTGCAAGGGGGAAGAGCAGACTGTTGAAATAGCCGATCTTTTCCAGGTGCAACGGCGAATCCTGGATCAGCCGGTTAAGCGCCCGCTTCGAATATCGTCGCTTGTGATGGTTTGCGACGTCGTGCGCCGACCACATCCACTGATGAGCGGGAACGGCCATGACGAACCTTCCGCCGGGCTTGAGCCTCGCGGCGATAGACGCCAGTGCCGCTCGGTCGTCGTCGATATGCTCGATCACGTCGAAGGCGCCGATGAGATCGTAGTGCCGCAGAGGAACTCCGGCGAGTTCTGGGAGCGGCGCGCTCATGACCTTGCGGCCCAGGCGCTTCTCGGCAAGCAGGCGCGCTTGATCGTCGAGCTCGAGACCGTCGACGTGGCCGAACTCGCTCAGCATTGCGAGATTGTGCCCGGTGCCGCAGCCGATCTCGAGGATTGTCGCATTGGCGGGGGGGCGGGCCTCCCGGCGGATCAGCTCGGCCAGTACTTGCCTCCGGGCCCGGTACCACCAGTGCCGCTCATCGAGCTCGGCCATCTGCTGGTAGACGATGCGCTCCATCAGCGGAAAACCCACTGCCGGTTGAGCGTAAAAGTGACCACCGGCGTGACGAACACCATCGGCGCCATCGGCCATGCGGCGCTGAGGTGCAGGGGGTGGGTCAACAGCCAGACCCAGAAGCTGTTGAGCGCGAAACTGATCAAGGAAACGATAACGAACCGCACCTTCGTGCGATGGTCGCGCCGGCCGCCGTGATCGCCGAAGCTCCAGCGACTATGCATCACGTAACCCGTCGCGACCGCCACGACATAGGCGAGGAAGTTGCCGATCTGCGGGTTCCAACGGAGCACCAGTGCGATCAGCGCATAGACGCCGAGTCCAAGGACGGTGACGATCCCGCCGCTGATGACGAAGCGCACCAGTTGACCGAACGTTTCGTGAGGAAAGTTTAATCTCGAAGCCATGCCCCGGCTGCTTGCCGTTTAAAGTCGAGCGGCTACAGCGCGAAACATGCCGCAAAGCAAGGAGGCGGAGTGGGAACGGCGCGCGCTCGACTGGGTCGAGCGCGAATGGAAGCTGATCGTCGTTCTCGTCTGGCTCGGCTTCTGCGCGTGGTGGATCTATACCAGCTGGAACAACATCCGCTGGTTCGGTCTCAGCGACACCGACGACAATATGCGGATGATGCAGGTCCGCGCGCTTCTCCACGGACAGGGCTGGTTCGATCTTCGCCAGTACCGGATGAATCCGCCCTACGGCGCGGACATCCATTGGTCGCGGCTCGTCGATTTGCCCATCGCGGGACTGATCCTCGGGCTGAGGCCGTTCATCGGCGGAGCGGCAGCCGAACGCTGGGCAGCGGGAATCGCGCCGATGCTGCCGTATCTGCTGCTGCTATTCTCGCTGGCGCTGACGGCTCGGCGGCTGCTCGGACCGGGCGCCTATCCGTTCGTCTTCCTCGCGCTGGCGTTTGCGGGCTCGAACAACGGCATGTTCGCGCCGGAGCGGATCGACCATCACGGCTGGCAGCTCGCGCTGCTCGCGCTCAGCATCTCCGCCATTGCCGACCCGAAGCGCTTTCGAGGAGGCGTGGTCCTCGGCATCTCGACGGCGCTCTCGCTCGCGATCGGCATGGAGATGATCATCTATCTCGCGATAGCGGGCGCCGCCGTCGTCCTCTTCTGGGTTGAGGATGCCGGCGAGCGGGAGCGGGTGCGCGCCTATGGTGTGTCGCTCGCCGGGGCGACGGCTTTCTGCTTCCTCGTCTTCGCCTCTTACGCGAACCGCGCACCGGTCTGCGACGCTTTGTCGCCGGTCTGGACGTCCGACCTGCTGCTGTGCGGAGCCATGGCGTACGGGCTGGCATGGCTTTCCCCCGCGGATTGGCGCACGCGGCTCGCGCTCGCCGTCGCCGCAGCCGCGATCGTCGGCGCCTATCATTCATTGATGTGGCCGCAATGCCTGCAGCGGCTCGAGCATGTCTCGCCCGAAGTCGAGCAGCTCTGGTTGAGCCACGTGAAGGAGGCTCGGCCGGTCTACATGCATGGGTGGCGGATCGCGACCCTCATCGTGACGCTGCCGATCACCGGCGCGATCGGATGGGGGCTGGCCGCGTGGTTCAATCGGCATGACCGCGACCTGTTTCGGAGGATCATCGGGGCTGCGGTTCCGGGCGTCGCCGCCGGGCTTCTGCTGCTGTGGCAGGTCCGCACCGGCCCCGCAGCGCAGATGCTCGCCGTGGTCGGCTGCGCGGCGATCATTTATTATTTCCTGCCGAGGTTCTGGAAGAGCACCAACTCGCTTGTCCTGGTCGCCGGGGCGGCCTGCGTGGTCCTCATCGGAGTGGGTGCGATCGTGCCGCTCGTCCTGCGGTTCATCCCCGAGCCGCCATCGACTCCTCGCGACAAGGCGATCGGCCGCGCCAATAGCCTGTGCGGATCGATGTGGGGGTTGAGGCCGGTCGCGCTTCAGCCAAAGGGACTGGTGATGACCTTCGTCGACCTGGGCCCGAGACTGATCACCGTCACTCATCATGATGCGATTGCCGGCCCCTACCATCGCAACGGCCAACAGATCGCCGACGTCTTCAACTTCTGGCGTGGGTCGGCGGACCAGGCGCATCGGCTGGCCGCCAAATACCATGCCAATTACGTGCTGAGTTGCCCCAACAGTTCGACCACGACGATCTTCATGTCGGAGACTCCGAACGGCTTTTATGCGCAGCTTCAGCGGGGCGAGGTCCCGAACTGGCTCAGTCCGGTGAAGTTGCCAAAGGACTCGCCATTCAGGATGTGGAGAGTGGTCGGCTAGGCGAGGACGTGAGGGAAGCTCTGCTTCAGTCCGTCGATCACGAATTGCGCCGCTAGCGCCGCGAGGATCACGCCGAGAATGCGCGTGATCGCCGCTTCCACTTTGTCGCCGATCAGCTTCATCAGCGGCCCCGCGGCGAGCAGGGTGGCCATGGTGATCAGGATGACGACGGTGATCGCCGCGAGCACAATCGCGATGTGAAACGGGCCCTCCGCGCGGGAGACCCACAGCATCGCGCTGGCAATCGAGCCCGGGCCGCTGATCATCGGCATGGCCATCGGGAAGACGCTGATGTCCTCGGCTCGCGGAGTCCCTTCGATGGAATGGGCGCGCTCTTCGCGCCGTTGGGTGCGCCGCTCGAAAACCATGTCGACGGCGATGTAGAACAGCAGAATTCCGCCAGCGATGCGGAAGCTCGCGAGGCTGATCCCGAGCCATCCGAGCAGCGGTCTTCCAAGCAGGGCGAAGAACATCAGGATCGCCCAGGCGATCAGCGATGAGCGAATGGCCATCGCGCGGCGGTGGGCCGGCGAAGTGCCGCGCGTCAGGCTTGCGAAAATCGGGGCGCAGCCCGGCGGATCGATGATCACCAGGAAGGTGATGAGGGCCGAGCCGAACAGCTCGATCACAGACCCTCCGGATTGGGAAGTCCCATGCGGCGATGCGCGGCGACGACCGTGTTCCTGAGCAGGCAGGCGATGGTCATCGGCCCGACCCCGCCCGGCACCGGAGTGATCGCGCCCGCAACGTCGAGCGCTTCGTCAAACCCGACGTCGCCGAGGAGCCGACGCGTGCCGTCGGGCTGGTCGACCCGCTCCTGACCGACGTCGATCACCGTCGCGCCCGGTTTCAGCCATTGGCCGCGGATGAGCTCCGGCCGGCCGACCGCGGCGACGACGATATCCGATCGGCCCACGGCGGCGGGGAGATCGCGCGTCCGCGAATGGGCGACGGTCACGGTGCAGTTGGCCTGAATGAGCAGCTGCGCCATCGGCTTTCCGACGATGTTCGAGCGGCCGACGACGATCGCGTTCAATCCGCTGAGGTCACCGAGCTCATGCTGCAGCAGCATCAGGCAGCCGAGCGGCGTGCAGGGGACCAAAGCCTCGATGACGACCGCAAGCCGACCCGCGTTCATCGGATGAAAGCCGTCGACGTCCTTCGCCGGATCGATGCTGGTGATCACGGCCTGCTCGTCGATTGCGCCGGGCAGCGGCAATTGCACAAGGATGCCGTCGACGCGATCGTCCGAATTGAGCTGATCGACGAGCGAAATGAGGTGGGCCTGACTGACGTCGGCCGGGAGCTTGTGCTCAAAGCTTTCCATCCCGGCTTCGCGCGTCGCCTTGGCCTTCGATCGCACATATGCGGCGCTCGGCGGATGTTCGCCGACCAGTACGACCGCGAGCCCCGGCGCCCGCCCAGTCTCCGCTGCAAAATCGGCTGCGCGCTTCGCGACGCGCTGACGAAGGCCGGCGGCGAACGCCTTTCCGTCAATCAGCCGCGCGGGCATCACATGCCGTAGGTGAATTGCGCGTCGAGCCCGACGAGCAGCTTCTGAAGCACCTGGATGAGGATGAGCACGACAAGCGGCGAGAAATCGATGCCGCCGAAATCCGGCAGCAGCCGGCGGATCGGGCGGTACAGCGGCGCCGTCAGGCGGTCGATCGCCACCGCGAACGCGCGCACTCCGTGAGAGCTGGTGTTGAGCACGTTGAACACGAACAGCCAGCTGAGGATCACCTGAACGATGATCACCAGGCTGACAATGCTGAGCAGATAGCCAGCGATCTCGAAAAGCGTGTGAACCAGATACATGCCCGACGCTTAGCCGGGTGGCTCTTACGGCGCAAACCTCTCCGGCTCGGCGACGGCGAGAATCTCGGCGAAATCGCCCGCCCCGTCGGCCCATTCGGCGATCGGGGTCCAGCCGCCGGCCAGCAGCAGGACTCGTCCGCCGCGCTGGCCATATTTGTGGCTGTTCTCGACGTGGATCGAGGTGCCCTTGGCGAAGGTGAAGCGGCGGCCGGAGATCATGAAGGTGACATCGCGCTTCGCAACCAGGTGAATTTCGATCCGCGACAGTATGTCGTTCCACCGCGCCTCGTGCCGGAAGGCGTCGACCGGCACGTCGCCGTCGAGCTCGCGATTGATGCGCACCAGCAAGTTGAGCGTGAACTGGGCGGTGACCCCCTCCGGATCGTCATAGGCGGCGATCAGGCGGTCGGTTGGCTTCACCCGGTCCATGCCGATCAGCAGCTGCGCTTCCGGTCCGAGCAGGGCGCGGAACTGGCGCAGCAGATCGGTCGCGCTCCACGGCACGAAATTTCCGATCGTCGAGCCGGGGAAGAAGCCGAGCCTCGGCAGATGCTCGATCCCGCCCGGAAGCGAGAACGGGCGCGCGAAATCGGCGACGACCGGAATGATCTCCAGCGAGGGGAAGCGATCCCGCAGCTCGGCGGCGCTCTCCTCCAGATATTCTCCCGAAATATCGACGGGAACGTAGGCCGCCGGCGCAATCGCCTCCAGCAAGAGCGGAGTCTTGGTCTGCGACCCGGCGCCGAACTCGATGACCACCGAGCCTTTGGGAATATGCGCGGCGATCTCGGGCATGTCCGAATGGAAGATCGCGGTCTCGGTGCGCGTCGGATAATAGGTCGGCAGGTGGGTGATGTCGTCGAACAGCTCGGAACCGCGGCGGTCGTAAAGCCAGCGCGCCGGTATCGCCGGAATGGGCGCGGAGAGGCCCGCGAGCACGTCGTCGCGGAACTGCCGCGTCTGTTCGTCAACTATCGCGAGCAAGGCGGACTCCCGTGAATTGCCACCGCGCGGCCGGGGGGAAGAAGTTGCGGTAGGAGACACGGCTGTGGCCTCGCGGCGTCGCGCAACTCGCGCCTTTCAGCACCAGCTGGCCGGACATGAACTTGCCATTGTATTCGCCGACCGCGCCCTCGGCGGGAGCGAAGCCGGGGTAGGAGGCAAAGCCGCTCTGGGTCCATTCCCACACGTCGCCGAACACGCCTCCGCCGGGGCGGGGGGAAACCGCGCCGGCTGCGTCGAGCTGGTTACCGACGTGCGGGTCAGCCGATCCGGCGAAGTCCTCCCATTCCGCCTCTGTCGGAAGCCGCGCACCGGCCCAGCGGGCGAAGGCGTCGGCTTCGTAAAAACTGACGTGCGCGACGGGAGCGGCCCAGTCGATCTCGCGGCGCCCCCCGAGCGTGAACTCGGTTCCCTGGTCACGCCAGTAAAGCGGGGCGGCAATGCTCTGCGCTTGGACCCAGGCCCAGCCGTCGGACAGCCACAAAGTCGGCGCATGGTAGCCGCCGTCATCGATGAACTCGCGCCATTCCTTGTTGGTCACCTTCCGGTTCGCGAGCTGGTGCGGCGCGATGAAGACGCGGTGGCGTGGGCGCTCACAGTCGAACGCGAACCCGGTCTCCTTCGCTCCGATCTCGACGATTCCCTCGCGGCCCTCACTCCAACCCTCTCGCGCGAGCGGGAGAGGGAGGAGCGCCGAAGCCGCGGAGGGTGAGGGTGCATAAGCCGGCTCGAGTGGGTTCTCGGCGAAGGTCGCGAGAATGTCGGTGAGGAACAGCTCCTGGTGCTGCTGCTCATGATTGATCCCAAGCTCGACCAGGTCGAGCGCGGCGGGCCCAAGCGACGGCAACGCCCGTTCCAGCTGCTCATCGACATGAGCGCGATAGGCGCGAACCTCGTCGAGCGACGGGCGGCTGAGCATCCCGCGCCGAGGACGGGCGTGTCGCGGCCCCTCCGCCTCGTAATAGCTGTTGAACAGGTATGCCCAGCGCTCGTCGAATGCGCGATAGCCCGGCACATGGTCGCGCAGGACGAAGGTCTCGAAGAACCACGTTGTGTGCGCGAGATGCCACTTGGCCGGCGAGGCATCCGGAAAGGGCTGGATCGTGGCGTCGGCGTCGCTGAGCGGCGACGCCAGATCGAGCGTCAGCCTTCGGGTGGCGAACAGCTGCTCGCCCAGTGCCCTGAGGGTCGGTCGCGAATCCTCCCTGGCCATGCGCGCGGGCACTGCCACGAAACGGCCGCCGGGGCTAGACAAAAGTTCGCTTTATGTTCTCGCGGTCCAGCTATACGCCGCGCGTTCCGCCCGGTTGCCAGAGAACGTCGCCGCCTTCCCGCGCAGCCACGAAACGGGCGGCGACGAACAGATGGTCGGAGAGCCGGTTCAGATAGGCGAGCAGCTGCGGATTGAGCGGCTCGCTCTCGTTCAGCGCGACGGCGGCCCGCTCGGCGCGGCGGACGATCGCACGAGCAAGGTGGAGCGCGGCGACGCTCGCCGAACCGCCCGGGAGGATGAAGCTCTCCAGCGGCGAAAGGCCTGTATTCATCACGTCGATGTCGCGCTCCAGCCGTTGGACCTGCGAAGCGACGATCCTCAGCGCACCGTCCATCTCACCCGGCGTCGCGGCGTCCGCGCCAAGATCGAACAAGTCGTTCTGGATCTCGAGCAGCTGGTTCGACACCGGGCCGGCCTCCAGCGCGGCAATCGCCAGCCCGATGGCGGCATTGGCTTCGTCGATCTCTCCGATGGCGGTCATTCGAAGGCTCGATTTGCTGACCCGGCTGCCATCGACCAGCCCGGCGCTGCCGCCGTCTCCGGTCCGCGTGTAGATCTTGTTGAGCTTGACCATCAGCTCGAGTGCGAAGCGCCGGCGATCGCCAGGATCAGGATGACGATGACGATCGCGACCGCCTGGAAAAGCACCCGCCGCTGCATCCATTTCTGCGATTGCTCGCCCGTCAGGTCCTTGCCGGAGGCCATGGAGATGACGCCGCGAGCGAGGACATAGACGACGCCCGCCATCGCGAGCAGCAGGAGGATCAGCAGGACGATGCGCATGGGTCGGCCTTAAGCTTCCGAAAAGGCGAAACCAAGCGGAAGCTTGTCCGCGAGCAGGTCGGCGGCGAGTGTCGGGCCATCGACTCCGCTCTCGCGCATCGCGGTGAGCGTCGGCGCCAGGTCCCGCTTGGCGAGGCGGCGGCCATCCTCGTGCGTGACGAGCGGATGGTGGAGATAGCTGGGCTCGGGCAGACCGAGCAGTTGCTGAAGCAGGCGCTGGACCGGCGTCGACGGGCGGAGGTCGGCGCCGCGCACCACCATCCTCACGCCGCTCTCGGCATCATCGACGACGCAGGAGAGGTGATAGGAGGCGGGCGCATCCTTCCGCGCGAGGATCGCGTCGCCGATGTCGCGCACCGATGTAGTGAAGCGCTGGCCGTCCGCTTCGGTCCATGACGGCAGCCCCTCGATTCCCAGCGCCTTGGCCGAGTTGAGCCGCCAACAATGCGGGGTCGTGGCTCGGCGCTCGGGATCGTCGGGCAGGTTGCGGCAGATGCCAGGGTACGACGTTGCCGCATCGCCGTGCGGCGCCGTCAGCGACTGCGCGATGTCGGCGCGGGTGCAGAAGCAGGCGAACACCAGCCCGCGCGATTTCAGCTCGTCGAGCGCGGCTTCGTAGGCGGCGGTCCGCTGCGACTGGACCAACACAGGCTCGTCCCACTCGATGCCAAGCCAGCCGAGGTCCTCATAAATGCCGTTTGCGAACTCCGGCCTGCATCGCGTCCGGTCGAGGTCCTCGATCCTCAGGCGAAACTTGCCGCCGCTCTCACGCGCTCGGGCATGACCGATGGCCGCGCTGAACGCGTGCCCGAGGTGCAGCCGGCCGGAGGGAGAGGGCGCGAAACGGGTTACGATCACTCAGTTCCTCCCCCGCTCCGCTGGGGAGGGGAACCATGCGCCGCATGGTGGAGGGGTAGAGAACGCCGTGCCAGTCACCCCTCCACCATCGAATCTCCGTTCGATGGTTACCCTCCCCATCGCCGACGCGATTGGGAGGACCTGTTGCGCAAAGGACTCTTGACGCTGAGTCATTGAAAATGCTGTCATAGGCATGTCACGCCGGGTTGGCATCCGGCGGTCGACAAGGGAAGACGGGCCGATGCCCTTTCCTCCTTGAGTGCGACGAGGCCGGAGAGCTGCAGTTCGGAACGGAAACCGAACGAAAGGCTTTGTGCGGCTGTCCTATGTATCATCCTGAGCTGATCCGTCATCCCGAGAGCTGCCCGGCGCTGGTCCTCAACGCCGACTACACGCCGCTGTCTTATTATCCGTTGTCGCTGTGGCCGTGGCAGACGGCGATCAAGGCGATGTTTCTCGAGCGGGTCGACGTCGTCGCCCATTACGACCGCGAGGTCCACTCGCCGAGCATGGCGCTGAAGCTGCCGAGCGTGATCGCGCTTCGCGATTACGTCCGGCCCAACGAATATCCGGCGTTCACGCGGTTCAACCTGTTCCTTCGGGACAAATTCCGCTGCGTCTATTGCGGCGCGTCGCGCGAGCTGACCTTCGATCATGTGATCCCGCGCGCCCACGGCGGACGAACGACTTGGGAGAATGTCGCGACCGCCTGCGCGCCGTGCAATTTGCGCAAGGGCGGACGGACCCCGGCGGAGGCGCACATGCACCCGCATCGCGAGCCGATCCGCCCGACCACCTGGCAGCTGCAGGAGCATGGTCGGGCGTTTCCGCCCAATTACCTGCACGATAGCTGGCGCGATTATCTCTACTGGGATGTCGAGCTGGAGCCTTAATGCTGAACTGGCAAGAGCGGTTGAAGAAGGTCGCTACGCAGAAGTCCAATGCACGACGTCATAACTAGGCTCATATTTGCCGCCGCCGGAGCTTCGTTCAGCTATTGGTCTTGGCGCGCTATCAAGACGGGGCGGATTCAGTCCAGGATAGGAATCGTCGAACGCTCGGATAATCCGGGCATGTTTTACCTCAATCTATTCACCGTTGTCGGGATCGCCCTCATGTCTGCTATGGTCGTAGTGCTGGGTGTGTAAAAGTCACAATTCCCAAAACTTATGACACCGTTAACCATTTCCGTTTAGCACTGATCGCGATGGACATCCGCTATCCCGCCGCGCCCGATCAGCGCCCGCGAATCCTCGTGGTCGAGCCGAACCGCGCCTATCTCGGAGTCCTCGCGCACCGGTTGTCGGAAGCGGGCTTTCGAGTGACGACGGCGGACAGCGGCGCCTCGGCGATCGCCGAGCTCTACCGGCTTCCGATCGACCTCGTCCTCGCCGAGCTCGCCATGCCGCGGATGAGCGGCGCCGAGCTTGCCCGGGCGATCCGCGGCGAGGTGCAGTGGAACGACATTCCGGTCCTGCTGATCACCGGTAAGTCGAAGCCTGCGGATGCGGTCCAGGCCTATGCGGCGGGCGCTGACGACGTGATCCTGAAACCCTTCCATTTCGAGGTGCTGGCCGCGCGCATCCAGCGGCGGATCGACCGGATGCGCTCGGTGAAGCAGCTCCGCGACGACAATGCCGCGCTCGACGCCCGAGTGATCGAACGCGCGATCCAGATCGGCGAATTGCGGGATGAGCTTAGGGCGGCGCGAGTTCGCTAAATCCTCCCCGGAACGGGGAGGGGGACCAGCCGGAGCCGCAGGCGAAGGATGGTGGAGGGGGGCCCCCTCCGTCACGCCTTCGGCGCGCCACCTCCCCGTTCCGGGGAGGAATTGAGGAACTCCTTCACAGCCGGACCGACATCGCTGCGCTGCAGCGCCATCGCGAGATTGGCGATCACGAATCCGGTCGCGCTGCCGCAGTCGTAGCGCTCGCCCTCGAACCGGTAAGCGTGGAGCGGCTGCATCCCAATCAGCCGGGCGATCGCATCGGTGAGCTGGATCTCGCCGCCCGCGCCCCGCTCCTGCGCGTCGAGCGCGCGCATCACCTCGGGCTGGAGGACGTAGCGGCCCGGAAGCATCAGGTTCGATGGCGCAGTTCCCGGCGCCGGCTTCTCCACCATTCCCTTGATCTCGGTCAACCGCCCGTCGGTCGAGCCCGGATCGATGACTCCATATTTGTGGGTCTCGCTCTCGGGAACTTCGAGGGCCGCGACGATGTTGCCGCCGACCTGATCGTACGCCTCGACCATCTGCGCAAGGCAGTTGGGGTTTCCGACCATCAGCTCGTCGGGGAGCAGCACCGCGAACGGCTCATCGCCGACGATGTGACGCGCGCACCAGACCGCGTGGCCGAGCCCCAGAGGCTGCTGCTGGCGGACGGTGACCACCTCGCCGAACCGCGCGTTCGACGGCTCCAGCACCTCGAGGCTCTTGCCTTTCTGCTTGAGGGTCGCCTCGAGCTCGTAGGCATGGTCGAAATAGTCGACCAGCGCCGACTTGCCGCGCCCGGTGACGAAGATCAGCTCCTCGATTCCCGCCTCGCGCGCCTCATCGACCGCATATTGGATCAGCGGGCGGTCGACGATCGTCACCATCTCCTTGGGAATGCTCTTGGTGGCGGGGAGCAGGCGGGTGCCGAGACCGGCAACGGGGAACACCGCCTTGCGGACGCGATCAGCCATTCATTCTCCGGGATTCGCGGTTGTGCTGCTGCTGTTGGTGACCGGGCCAGGAGCGGTGCCGGCCGGCTCCGACGGCGCGTTGCCGCCGGTCGGCGGGGGCAGCTCGAACGGGTCGTTCGGGCGCGGCTCCGACCTCTTGACCAGCTCGTCGACTCGGTCGGGGCGCGCTTGCGGGGGAGCCTTCATCAACTGCTCGTAGGTCGGGGTTTCGCGCGCCATCTCCGGCTTGACCGGCATATTGTGCCCCGGGGCGGGCTCGAGGTCGGTGACCCGGCCGCAGCCCGCAGCCGCGAACGCTGCGGCGATAATGAGAATCCCCTTGGCCCTCATGATGCCCGACTAGCCTCTCCCGGCAGCGAGCGCCAGCTTGCAGGGAGCAAACGGCGACCCTAACGCCAGCACATGCGCTTCCTTCTCCTCACCACCGCCCTTCTCTCCTTCGCTGCGTGCCACCAGGCCGCTCGGCAGCAACCCGCCGCCAACCAGAGCGCCGCCGCCCAGACGGCAGGCGAGGGCATCAAGGGCATCCACCGCGATCACAAGGGCTCACCCGAGCCCGCGGTCGCGTTCAACGATCCCGACGGAAAGCCGGTGAAGCTCGCAGATTTCAAGGGCAAGCCGGTGCTCGTGAACCTGTGGGCGAGCTGGTGCGCGCCCTGCGTCAAGGAGCTGCCGACCCTCGATCAGCTTGCGCGCAGGGGGAACATTAAGGTGCTCGCGGTAAGCCAGGACTCAGGACCGCACGCGTCGGTCGTCGCGTTCCTGCAGGAGCACAAGATCACGACCCTGCAGGCCTATCAGGATTCGAACATGGGGCTGTCCGGCGCACTCGGCCCGGATGCGGTGCTTCCGACCTCGATCCTCTACGACGCTAATCGCAAGGAGGTTTGGCGGTACGTCGGCGATCTCGACTGGACCAGCCCGGAAGCCGCTAAGCTTCTTTCGGAAGCCGCCGCCCCGAAAGCAGGTTGAGGAGCCGCCCGTCGATCGCGCCTAATCCGAGCGCGATCAGCGCCAGACCGAGGAAATCCTGCGGGGCGAGGGTCTCACCCAGGAACAGCCCGCCGAGCAGGATCGCAACTGGCGGCACGAGCAGGGTGACGAGCAGGGCATTGGTTGCGCCCGACGTCGCGATCAGCCGGAAGTAGAGCACGTAGCCGAAAGCGGTGCACAGCAACGCCAGCGCTGCGATCGCACCCCACGCGGTGGCGGGCGGGAAAGCGTGAGTCCACGGCCGGTCGACGATCATCGAGATGGGCAACATCAGCAGCGCGCCCGCGGTCAGCTGACCGGTGGTGACGCTCAGGGGCGAGATGCCCTGCCGCCGGAACCTGCGAGCCCAGACCGCGGCCAGCGCGTAGCTCAGCGAGGCGGTGACGCAGGCTAGCTCGGCAAGGCCGCTCGTGCCGATATTCGACAGCAGCGACGGGCCGATCATCACCGCGACCCCGCCGAAGCCGAGGAGCACGCCGCCGAGCTTCCGCGGGCTCATCCGCTCGTCGTGAGTGAGGAAATGGGCGACCACCACGCCCCAGATCGGCGTCGTCGCGTTGAGGATCGACGCGAGGCCGCTCGCGATATGAGTCTGGCCCCAACCGAACAGAGCGAACGGCAGCGCATTGTTGAGGATCGCGAGGAGCAGGATCGAGGCCCACACCTGCCGCGGCAGGCCGACGCGTTCGCCCTTGAAATAGACATAGCTCCACAGTCCGGCCGCGGCGATCGTCAGCCGGAGCCAGACATAGGTCAGCGGCTGAACGTGTCGGACGGCGACTCCGATAAAGAAAAAGGCGCCGCCCCAGATGAGCGCGAGAAGGCCGAGGATCAGCCAGTCGCTGCGGTTCATTTGCGCCCGAATCACATGCGCATCCTGGGCCTCGGCCGGCGCGATTGCCTCCGCCTGCTTGCGGTCAAAGGCATGGGGATCGATCGGCTTCATGGCCGAGCGGATGTATGGTTACACGGCTGTGCCCGCCAACAAATGGGCGGATGGAAGCGATAAGCTGGGCTTATTAGCTGGCGCTGCTAACTCCCTCTCCCCGCCGGGGAGAGGGTCGGGGTGAGGGGGAGCCCCCTCACCAACTCCGCCCAGGCTCCGCTTCGCTTCGCTAAGGCTGCGTATCCTCTCCCCGACGGGGAGAGGACAAGCAAGCGTCTAGTCCCGCAGCAGCTCGTTGATGCTGGTCTTCGACCGCGTGCGCTCGTCGACCCGCTTGACGATCACCGCGCAAGCCAGGGCCGGACCGCCATCCTTCCCCGGCAGGGTACCGGGGACGACCACCGAATAAGGCGGCACGCGACCGTAATGGACCTCGCCGGTCGAGCGATCGACGATCTTGGTCGAGGCGCCGAGGAACACGCCCATCGACAGAACCGACCCCCGCTCGACGATGACGCCCTCCGCGACTTCGGAGCGGGCACCGATGAAGCATTCGTCCTCGATGATCACCGGACCGGCCTGAAGCGGCTCGAGCACTCCGCCGATTCCAGCGCCGCCGGAAATGTGGACATTGCTTCCGATCTGCGCGCAGCTGCCGACCGTCGCCCAGGTGTCGACCATCGTGCCTTCGCCGACGCGCGCGCCGATATTGACGAAGCTCGGCATCAGCACGGCGCCGGGCGCGATATAGGCGCCGCGCCTCACGATCGCCCCGGGAACGGCGCGGAACGCGGCGGCCGCGAAGTGCTTTTCGCCCCAGCCGGCGAACTTTGACGGAACCTTGTCCCACCAGTGCGCTCCGCCCGGGCCGCCGCCGATCGCCTCCATCGGATTGAGCCGGAACGACAGGAGCACGGCCTTCTTCAGCCATTGGTGGACGGTCCACTCGCCGTCCTGCTTCTCCGCGATCCGAGCCTCGCCGCTGTCGAGCGCGGCGATCGCGGCGTCGACCGCCTGACGGAACTCGCCCTTTGTTTCGCTCGCGTTCCTGTCGCGCTCTTCCCATGCGCGATCGATCACGGTTTGCAGTTCACCCGTCATTCCCGTCCCCCAGGATGTCTTCCAGCCACTCGCCAACGTCGGTCACGCGAACGTCGACGACGGCTTCATCATAATCGCGGCCCGCCT
>JBQCCG010000010.1:0-6293 GCA_051962455.1 Sphingomicrobium sp.
GCCGATCGGGTCGATCGCCGCTGGATCGCTCGATGCGCCGTCGCGCTGGAGCTTCTATGTGCAGCGGCCCTCGGATGGCTCGCCTGGACCCACACGACCACGCTGCTTGCACTATACAGCGTTGCCGCGCTCCTGGGCGTCGGGCGCGCCTTCGCCGGGCCAGCGCTGAGCGCGCTAGCGCCCAATCTCGTCCCGCGAGACATCCTGCCGCGAGCCATCGCCCTCTCCTCGATCGCCTGGCAGACCGGTGCGGTGCTCGGCCCGGCGCTCGGCGGCTATCTCTATGCCTACGCGCCTTATGCGCCCTACGCCGCGAGCGCAGCGCTGTTCCTGATCGCGTTCATC
Source organism: Sphingomicrobium sp. (assembly GCA_051962455.1). Lineage (GTDB taxonomy): Bacteria > Pseudomonadota > Alphaproteobacteria > Sphingomonadales > Sphingomonadaceae > Sphingomicrobium. The sequence continues at coordinate 346 of JBQCCG010000010.1, forward strand.
TGCCTGCTCGCGATCGGCCCGATTTCGCGGACGCAGCTCAACCGAGGCCCGAACCCGTCGGCGCAGATGGTCGAGGGATTGAAATACGTCCGGCACAATCGCCTCGTGCTTGGCGCGATCAGTCTCGACCTGTTCGCGGTGCTGCTGGGCGGAGCCACGGCGATGCTGCCGGTCTTCGCCCGCGATGTGCTTCACTCCGGCCCCGAGGGGCTCGGCCATTTGCGGGCTGCCCCCGCCGTGGGCGCGACGCTCACCGCCGCATTCTTTTCGGTGAGGCCGCTGAAGCACAATGTCGGGGTGAAGATGCTGGTCGCCGTCGCGATTTTCGGCGCCGCGACGGTGATCTTCGGCATTTCGCGATCGATGCCGCTGTCGCTCGCCTGCCTCGCGCTGCTCGGCGCGGCGGACATGTTCTCGGTCTATGTCCGCCAGTCGCTCATCCAGCTCTATACGCCGGACGAGATGCGCGGCCGGGTCGGCGCGGTCTCCTCTCTGTTCATCTCGGCTTCGAACGAGCTTGGCGAGACTGAATCCGGCTTTCTCGGTGCCCTGATCGGTCCCGTGGCCGCTGTCATTGCCGGCGGATTTGGAGCGATCGCCGTCGTGTTTCTGTGGTCGTGGTGGTTCCCCGAGCTGCGGCTTGCGAAGAGCTTCGACCAACCCGATTTCCGTCCGGCACAAGCTGAGGAGAGCCAGGCATGAAGGCCGCGAACGTCCTCGAGACCATCGGCAATACGCCGCACATCCGTATCAACCGGCTATTCGGGAATCGCGCCGAAGTCTGGATGAAGTCGGAACGTTCGAACCCCGGCGGTTCGATCAAGGACCGAATCGCGTTCGCGATGGTCGAAGACGCGGAGCGCTCGGGCAAGCTCAAGCCCGGCGGCACGATCGTGGAGCCGACCTCCGGCAACACCGGGATCGGGCTGGCGATGGTTGCAGCTGTGAAGGGCTACAAGCTTATTCTGGTGATGCCCGACAGCATGAGCATCGAGCGGCGCCGCCTGATGCTCGCTTACGGCGCGCAGTGCGAACTCACCGACCGCGCGAAAGGGATGACGGGGTCGATCGACCGCGCCAACGAGCTCCTGGCCGAGATCCCGGGCAGCTGGATGCCGCAGCAGTTCGACAACCCGGCCAACGTCGAGGCTCATCGGCGCACGACTGCACAGGAGATCCTGCGGGACTTCGCCGACATGCCCATCGACGCAATCATCACCGGCGTCGGAACCGGCGGCCACATCACCGGGTGCGCCGAAGTGCTGAAGCCCATCTGGCCGAACCTCAAGATTTTTGCTGTCGAGCCTGCCCTCTCGCCGATCCTGAGCGGCGGCGCTCCCGGGCCGCACCCGATTCAGGGGCTTGGAGCCAACTTTATCCCGAACATCCTCAATACCGGGATTCTCGATGGAATCATCGATGTCGATACCGACAAGTCCAAGGAGATGGCCCTTCGAGCCGCCCGCGAAGAGGGCTTGCTGGTCGGGATTTCCTCGGGCGCCGCACTCGCCGGCGTCGAAGCGAAGCTGCCGGAGCTTGAGGGCAAGAGGATCCTGACCTTCAACTACGATACGGGCGAGCGCTACCTTTCCGTCCCGGATTTCCTGCCCGAATAATTCTTCAGCGCGGTTGCGGCTCAGCGGCGACCTTCGCCGCGACCTGGCGGCAGTCGTAAGGCAATCCGGGCTCGCTGCAGAAGTCGGGCCAGTGGCCCGTGCTGCGCCAATAATCGACCAGGCCGAACCGGGCGGCGAGAGTCATGAATCGCGGATCGTGACGGAGCGCTGCAGTGTAGGGGCTGAACAGAAACTGGGCTGAATCCTCGGCGACCGAGTCGACCCGCAGATCGTGGTCCCCGATCGCTATGGCGTCGTCGGTGAAACCCAGCAGCGCGAGAAGATTCATAACCTGCTCCGGCTGATTGGGCGCGATGGCGAGCAGATCCTGACGGAGTGCGTTGCGCATCGCCGGATTGTCCGACTGCAGGACGGTCAAGGTCCTGCGCCAATTCGTGATCCACTGTGAAGAGAAGGTGCCTGCAAAACTGCCGGCGCGATTTAGCAATTTGAGCGCGTCAGCCCAGCGCTTCTGGGCGACCAGGCTATCGAGTTCGGCGCCGAAATTCTCCGGATCATTTGGCCAAAGCTGTGACAGTCGGGCTAGCTCCTGATCGGCTTCTTGAGTCTGTCCGATACTGACCAGGCCGTCGGCGGCGGCGCTTGCCCAGTCCGTGCTTTGCGGATTGACCGACGCGGCGCGCTGATAAAGGGCCGCCGCTTCATGGAGACGCCCGGTGTCCGACATCACGTTGGCGAGGAAGCCGTTTGCGTGTGACCATGACGGGTTCGATGCGAGCGCCTGGCGATAAAATGCTTCGCGCTTAGAATAATCGAGCGGCGGCGTGAGTAGCCCGAAGGTTACGAACGCGTCCGGGTCTTTCGGATCGAGCTCCAGTGCTCGACGGGCCTCGCGCTCGGCCTCATCTCGCAGCGGGGCTGTCTGGTCGAGCAATTGGTAGGCCGCAACGAACGCAAGATGCTTGGCCAGGACTGAGTGCGCTGCCGCAAAATCCGGCGCTTCACGCGCGGCCTGACGCATTGCGTCCAACATTGCATAAGTCGCACGGCCGCCGACCAGGCCATGGGAGGCCGTTTGCGAAAGCTCACAGGCGTGGAGGAACGCCTGGAGTGCGGAATCCGTCAAACGGACGCCCGGAGCCAGCCCCTGCTCCGAGCAATTCAGCACCGCGACGGTGAGCGCGCCGACCCTCGCCTGAAGCTGATCTGACTGCGCGGCCGCACCCGACATGTCGGCGGTCCATAGCGTCGCGTGCTGCACCGGGTCGTCGAGGCGCATGCTGACGTCGATGTCCGGAGACTTCGCCTGGACCGTTCCGCTGAACATCAGCCCGACGCCCAGCTTCTTTGCCTGAGCGGCAAGATCGTCGCCTTTCAGCGCGTCGGCCTCTGCTGGGGACAAGGTCTGCAGCTGGTCCTGGGTCAGCACGTTCTGCAAGCTGTCGGAGAGCCCTGCGGCGAAATCGCTGAGTCCGGCAGCGGTTCCGATGGTTCGGAAGGGTTGAACCGCGATTCGGGCGCCGCGCGCCGGATGCTCGAAGCTGCGCACGACAGCCACGCCCCCGCCCACAAGAGCGAGAGCTGCTACTCCCGCCAATGCAAATTTGCCGTTGCGGCCAATTGAGATGCGCTTCGCAGGTGTCTTAGGAGCGGCGATTGGCTCCTTCTCGGCAGTCTGGAAATGCGCGACACTCGCCAGCACCTTCTGCCATTGCGCATTCTTGGGGTCACCTCGCCAGCGCCGTAGGTCGCCTATCTGATATTGGTTGAACGGAAGCGGAATCGGCGATTGATCGATCGCGACCTGGACCAGCTTGCCGTCAGCGCGGCCAAGCTCGGCTTCGGCGCGCACCCACTGCGACTTGGCAGCAATTTGCGACCAGATGACCAGCACCGCGCCGGCGGCGCCGATTTCCTCCTCGATTACATTGGCGAAGCGATTGTGCGGAAGCAGCTCGCTGTCCCACCAGACGCTGTACCCAGCCTCGGTCAGCCGTTGCGCGACGATCCGCGCAGTCCGCTCGTCCCCTCTCGCGTAGGATACGAAGACATCGGCCATGCGCGTGCCACCCCCGCGTTGTCACGAACGGTCTAGGCAATTCTCGATGGCGATGCGAGAGGCAGTCGCCTCCGCACCCTTAAACATTGTTAACCCTGTTCATTTGCTTCGCGGTTAACTCGCGCGCGTAGAGACTCGCCATTGGCCGCGGTGGGGTGGCTCCCGAGTGGCGTCAGGTGGAGTGTTATGCGTCGGACCCTCTTCGGCAGATCCCCGGAAGCTGATCTTCCCGCATCCGCGCGCACGTCGGCACGCGAAGCGTTTTTGTTCGATTTGCGCGATCAAACCGAAAGCGCGGAGCTCAATCTGGCCGAACGCCGGGTCGCTGGCTGGGCCTTCGCCCCGTGGCTGATCTTTGCCGGTCACCTGGTCCTGGCGGTCAGCCTTCTGCTCCAGGATCGCCCCGCCGCGGATGCCGGCGCACTGGCGAGCGTGATCGTGCCGCTCAGCCTGTCTCTCGTCTTCGATGCCGCCGCCGGTGCGCTCATGCTGCTGTGGCGGAGACTGCAGCTGCTGCCGCACACGGTCGTCCGCATCATGTGCGGCTATCTCGCGGCGACCGGATGTTCCTGGTCTATAGCCAGCCTCGCCAGCGGTTCGCTCCAACTCGCCGACCCGTCCTTCGTCACGATCGCAATGTGCGCCGGCTTCTTCCTGCGTTCGATCGTCGCGGTACCCACGCCTCCGCTTGCGGTCGTGAACGCGCTCGTCGCTTTCGTCGCGACCGCCCTCTTTTCCAGCAATCTTGAAGTGAATTTCGCGATCGACGCCATGGCGGCATTGATGGTCGTCTACAGCGTTGCGATCACCGAAAAATCTTTGTTCGCGGGCCGCAGCCGCCTCGCGCTCCAGTGGCAGGCCAAGAAGGCGCTGAACTTCGTCGACGAGTTCGAAAATAGCGGGCGCGGCTGGTTCTGGGAGACGGACTCGCTGGGCACGCTTTCCTATGTCTCGCGGCAGCTCGCCGAGGATTTCCAGTGCGAGCCGGAAGCCCTACTCGGCCGCCGCTTCACCGATCTGCTGTCGGTCGATCAGGAGTCGGATTCAATGGAGGAGCGCAAGACGCTCGGCTTCCATCTTTCCGCGCGCTTCCCCTTTTCCGACGTCGTCGTCCGCCCCGCGAGTGAGCAGGACGTCCACTGGTCACTATCCGGCAACCCCATCTTCGACGAGCTCGGTCGCTTCCTCGGGTTTCGCGGAATCGGCACCGACCTCACCGAGCAGCGGAGGTCGGAGCGCGAAATCAGCCGCCTCGCGCGCTTCGATTCGCTGACCGGCCTGCCCAACCGCGCAATGATGCGCCAGACGCTCGACGAAGCGCTGCGCAACGCCGCCCATCGCCAGAAGGGCTGCGCGTTGTTCATGATCGACCTCGACCGGTTCAAGAACGTCAACGATACGCTTGGCCATCCGGTCGGCGATGCGCTCCTTCGCCAGGTCGCGGAGCGGCTGAAGTCGGTGATGGGCAATCACGGGCAAGTCGGACGCCTTGGCGGCGACGAATTCCAGGCGGTGCTTCCGGGCGCAGTCGACATCGGTCTTCTGGAGTCGCTCGCGCGCACGCTGATCGATCAGGTTTCGCGTCCCTATCTCGTCGAAGGCCATAAGGTGATCATCGGCGCTTCAGTCGGCGTCGTTATCGGCGATCCCGGCCGGGCAAGCGCCGACGCACTCGTCCGCAACGCCGATCTTGCGCTCTATGCGGCGAAGGGCGCCGGGCGCGGCAAGCACTGTTTTTACGAAGCGTCGATGCATAGCGAGGCCGCCGAACGGCAGTTGCTCGAAGATGATCTCAGACAAGCCATCGAACGCGGTGAGCTGTCGGTCCACTATCAGCCGGTCGTCCACACGGCCGGCGAGGAAATCTCCGGTTTCGAAGCGCTGGTCCGCTGGGAGCACCCCAAGCGCGGCCCGATCTCGCCGTCGAAGTTCATCCCGCTCGCCGAGGAGGCCGGGCTCATCGGCCGGATCGGCGAATGGGTCCTCCGGACCGCGCTCGACGAAGCGGCGAAATGGCCGGAGCATGTGCGCGTCGCGGTCAACCTCTCGCCCCTGCAGTTCAACGATCCGGGCGTGGCGGTGATGGTCGGCAACCACCTTAGGGAAACCGGCGTCCGTCCCGATCGCCTGGAGCTTGAGATTACCGAGGGCGTGTTCCTCGCGGAAGGCGACTCGACCGATGAGACCTTTGCCAAGCTCAAGGCGCTCGGGGTCCGCCTCGCGCTCGACGACTTCGGAACGGGCTATTCGTCGCTCGGCTATTTGAAGAAGGCGCCGTTCGACAAGATCAAGATCGACCAGAGCTTCGTCCG
>JBQCCG010000011.1:0-2489 GCA_051962455.1 Sphingomicrobium sp.
CGATGATCGCCGCGATGAGCGGCAGGAAGACGATCAGCTCGAGCGCCATCAGCCGCGCATCCGGTTGACGTCGTCGACCGCGATCGAGCCGCGGCGGCGGAAGAAGATGACGAGGATGGCGAGACCGATCGCAGCTTCGGCAGCGGCAACGGTGAGGACGAACATCGCCAGCACCTGACCTGTGAGGTCGCCGAGATAGGCCGAGAAGGCGACAAGGTTGATGTTCACCGCGAGCAGGATCAGCTCGATCGCCATCAGCATCAGGATCACGTTGCGGCGGTTGAGGAAGATTCCGAGGACACCGATCGTGAACAGGATCGCCGCGACGCCGAGATAGTCACCGAGAGAGATCACAATGAGAGCTCCCACCAAAACCGCTCATGCTGAGTAGGCGCTGAGCGAAGCCGAAGCGCCGTATCGAAGCACGCATCCTTCGATACGCGTCCTCGACAAGCTCGGCCGCTACTCAGGATGAGCGGAATTAGACTCTCCCTCACAGCTTCATCCCCTCGCCCACCGCCGGGTCGGTCATTCGGATGGCTTCGGCGGGATGGCGGCGCAGCTGACGTGATGATTTCGGCGTGCGAAGGTCTCCGCGCCTGCGGTGAGTGAGGACGATCGCTCCGATCATCGCCACCAGCAAAATCAGGCCTGCGATCTCGAACGCGAACAGGTACCGGCTGTAGAGCAACTGCCCGATACCCACGATGTTGGGCTGGGTCGCAGTGGGGATCGCGTGGCCGCTGAGCGTCGGCCCGGCCCTCCAGGCGCTGTTCGCAACGAAAATCTCGCCGAGCAGGACGATGGCGACGATGATCCCGAACGGCAGGTTGGCGGTGAAGCCGCGCCGAAGCGACGCGAAATCAATGTCGAGCATCATCACCACGAACAGGAACAGCACCGCGACCGCGCCGACATAGACGATCACCAGTAGCATCGCGATGAACTCCGCGCCGACCAGCAGCATCAGCCCCGCCGCGTTGAAGAAGGCGAGGATCAGCCACAGCACGCTGTGCACCGGGTTGCGCGCGAAGATCACCGCCAGCGCCGGGGCGATGGTCAGCGTCGCGAACAGGTAAAAGGCGATCGTGGCGATCAAGCCTGCAATCCTCCCCCAGCTTGTCTGGGGGAGGGGGACCACCGCCCTAGCGGGGGTGGAGGGGCTTTGCCCCGCCCCTCCGTCAGCCCTTCGGGCTGCCACCTCCCCGAGGCAAGCTCGGGGAGGATTTTCTTGGCCTGTTTCAGCATGCCGCGCCGCCTAGCGATACGGGGCATCGGCGGCAAGGTTGGCGGCAATCGCCTGCTCCCACTTGTCGCCGTTGGCCAGCAATTTGCCCTTGTCGTAGAGCAGCTCCTCGCGCGTCTCGGTCGCAAATTCGAGGTTCGGCCCTTCGACGATCGCATCCACCGGGCACGCCTCCTGGCAGAGACCGCAATAGATGCATTTCACCATGTCGATGTCGTATCGGGTGGTGCGGCGGCTGCCGTCCTCGCGCGGCTCGGATTCGATGGTGATCGCCAGCGCCGGGCAGATGGCCTCGCACAATTTGCAGGCGATGCAGCGCTCCTCGCCGTTGGGATAACGCCTGAGGGCATGCTCTCCGCGGAAGCGCGGAGAGGTCGGCGCCTTCTCGTAGGGATAGTTGATCGTCGCCTTGGGCTTGAAGAAATATTTGAGAGTCAACCAGTGGGCCTGGACGAAGTCCCACAAGGCGAAGGCTTTGATGGTGCGCGCGATCATGACGCGCCTCCGTAGCGGGTAAGCATCAGCCATCCAGAGACGAGGAAAACGAACACGAGGCTCAGCGGCAGGAATATCTTCCAGCCGAGCCGCATCAGCTGGTCGTAGCGGTAGCGCGGGACCGTCGCCTTCACCCAGCTGAACACGAAGAAGAAAAAGCACATCTTGGCGAACAGCCAGATGATTCCCGGGACCACGTACAGCGGCGCCCAGTCGACCGGCGGGAGCCACCCGCCCCAGAACAGGATGGCATTGAGCGCGCACATCAGGATCACGTTGGCATATTCACCGAGCCAGAAGAGCGCGAAGCTCATCGACGAATATTCGGTCTGGTGGCCGGCGACGAGCTCGCTCTCCGCCTCGACCAGGTCGAACGGGGTGCGGAAGGTCTCGGCCATCGAGCTGATCAGGAACACCACCGACATCGGGAACAGCAGGAGATTGAACCCGAAGGCGTTGACGATTCCCAGGCCGAACCCCTTCTGCTGGACCACGATCTCGCTGAGATTGAAGGTGCCGGCATAGAGCACGACGGTGATCAGCACGAAGCCGATCGAGACTTCATAGCTGACCATCTGCGCGGCGGCGCGGAGCGCCGAGAAGAACGGATATTTGGAGTTGGACGCCCACCCGGCGACGATCACGCCATAGACCCCGAGGGAGCTCGCCGCGAGGACATAGAGCAATCCGACATTGACGTCGGCAAGCACCACGCCTGCCTGGAACGGCACCACCGCCCAGACGATCA
>JBQCCG010000012.1:0-8778 GCA_051962455.1 Sphingomicrobium sp.
CGCGAAAGCACCGTTACTGGCACCTTGTCGACCTCGGTCGTCGCGAACAGGAACTTCACATGCTCAGGTGGTTCCTCAAGAGTCTTCAGCAACGCATTGAATGCGTTCTTGGAAAGCATGTGAACTTCGTCGATGATGTAGATCTTGTAGCGCGCGCTGACGGAGGCGTAGCGAACGGCATCGATGATCTCTCGGACGTCGTCGATGCCAGTATGCGACGCCGCGTCCATCTCGATCACGTCGATATGGCGGCCTTCGGTGATCGCGCGGCATGGCTCGCAGACGTTGCACGGGGTAATCGTCGGACCACCCTGCCCGTCCGGCCCGATGCAGTTGAGCGCCTTGGCGATCAGACGCGCCGTCGAGGTCTTGCCGACTCCGCGGACGCCGGTGAGTAGGAACGCATGGGCAATCCGCCCCCGCTCGATCGCATTGGCGAGCGTCTTCACCATCGCATCCTGGCCGATCAGCTCGGAAAAGGTCTGCGGCCGGTACTTGCGGGCGAGCACGCGATAGGGCAATGCCCCTGAGGCCGGCGTGGCCTGTTCGGGAAGGTCGAGCCCCAGACCTGGCGATTCGTCGTCGTTCATCGGATTGGGTTTAGGGATACGGCCCACCGGCGCCAAGGCTTCGGCGGGCGATCTTCGCCCGCTGCTCCCGGGCCTTAGTCTTGGCGAAGGCCGGTGGAAGCCGACGACCCGGCACGAAATCGTTGTGGCTGCTTCCTTCCGGACCTGACCAGGTTGGCGACAGCGCCGTCCGCCGACTTCCGAGCGGGCATATGGTGCGAAATCCCCTCTCCCGCAAGCGAGGAGACGGAAGAACCCGCTGCGTATCAGTGGGAGGGTGAGGGTTGCCTTCACCAAAGAAGACCCTCCCCCCAGCCCTCTCCCGTTCGACGGGAGAGGGAGTTTCTTCATTGACCATTCACGTGCGGAGGAGGACGCCGGATCGATGCTGATTGGTCCGTTGCTCATGGCGATGCTCGGTTCGGCCGCGCACCCGCCCGCCTCGCAAGCGCCGATCACCGTGACGGCGCATCCCTGGGCGCCGTTCATCAGTCCGATGGGCGAGCCGTTCCGCGCCCGCAATGCATCGGACGACACGCTCGCCGACTGGTTCCGGCAGGCGGATCGCAACCACGACGGGGTCCTCACCGTCGATGAAATGGTCGCAGACGCGGAGCGCTTCTTCGCCAAGCTCGACACCAATCACGATGGGCAGATCGATCCCGATGAGCTCGCCCATTATGAATATGACGTGGCTCCAGACATCCAGGTCAATTCGAGGACCAAGCGGGTCCCGGGCCAGCCTGTTCCGGTGGCGCAGAGAAGCAGCTCCGACGATAATCAGGTTCCCGATCGTCGACAGCGCAGGCGCAACCGCGAACAGGATGATGCAAGCCTCGGCATCGGCGGTGCGCTCCAGGGCGCGGCCAGGTACGGCTTGTTGAACATGCCCGAGCCGGTTGCGGCCGCGGACACCGACTTCAATCGCGCCATTTCGCTGGAGGAATTCAGGCAGGCGGCGGTCGCCCGCTTCCAGCTCCTCGATAAGGCTCACGCCGGCCGGCTCAGCCTCGCGCAACTCGAGGCCATGCCGCACGCGCCAAGCAACGATGGACACCGGAAGCGTGACGAGAATGCGACCGACAACCGCCTCGGCAATCCGCTACCCACAGGACCTTAGCGCGACCGAGTGCGAATTCACTTTTCTGTTCACTTGGCAGCAAGCTTCGCAAGTGCTTCAATCTGGCGATGGTCGTAGCCCCGCTCCTTCTGTCCTTGGCCGCGGCGGCTAGCCAGGCACCGGTGAGCACACTCCCAGCTCAGCCAGCCGACATTCCGCATCGGTACAACCGCGTGTTCATCAGCCCGATGGGCGAACCGTTCCGGCCGAAGGGCCCGCGCGACGACACGCTCGAGGACTGGTTCAACCAGGCCGACCTCAACCATGACGGGCAATTGACGGTCGACGAGATGCAGAAGGACGCAGAGCGGTTCTTTGCCTTGCTGGACGTCAACCACGATGGCGAAATCGATCCCGACGAGATCACCCGCTACGAAACCGTCGTCGCACCCGAAATTTCGACAGCGCACCTCGGCTTTGCAGCGCTCGGCAGCGATGACCCTGCCGACGGCGCCCACCGCGGCGGAGGCGACCGGCACAAGCATCGCCGCGGCTGGAGCGACGATGGCGCCGACGACGCGCATCAGGGCGGTGCCCGCTACGGACTTCTCGACCTTCCCGAGCCGGTCGTTTCCGCGGACACCAACTTCGATCGCGGCGTCTCGCTGGCCGAGTTCCGCCAGGCGGCCGTGCAGCGCTTCGTTGCTTTGGATGTCGACCATCAGGGGTTCCTGACGCTCGCCGTTCTGGAGACGCTCAAGCCGCCTCCGCCACCGACCGGTAACAGGCCGGAAACTCAGCCCCCCGCATTGCCGAACGACGCCGACCCACCGGATGGTCTCTAGCGGCCCATCCAGTTTCGCGCTTCGGGCGGAATCCGCACGGTCAGGTTTTTCAGGTCAGCCGTCAGCATGATCTGACACGCAAGTCGTGAGGTCCGCGTCGCATGTGACGCGAGATCGAGAAGATCCTCTTCCTCTTCGCTCGCCGGCGGCAATTTGTCGAAATCCTGCGGATCCACGATCACATGGCAGGTCGAGCAGGCCATGACGCCCTCACAAGCGCCTTCGAGCGGCTCACGCGCCGCCCAGGCGACATCGAGCAGCCGCTGCCCCGGCGCCGCGTCCACTTCCTTGTCGAGGGTTCCGTCAGCTCGGAAGAAACGCACGAGCGTCACGCGTCGAGCTTCTCCTGCGCGACGGCTGCGGCGGCGATTCGCTTGCAGGCGTCGACCAGCTCGTGCTGCCTGGTGTAGCGGCCGAAGCCGAGCCGGATCGAGGATCGCGTCTGCCGATAATCCAGGCCCAACGCGCGCAGCACATGACTCGGCCGTCCCGATCCGCTCGCGCAGGCGCTTCCCAAGGAGAAGGCAATATCCCGTAGATCGGCGATAAGTCGCGCCGCATCAACGCCTTCTCGTCTGATATTGAGATTTCCATGGTAGCGGTGAGCGGTGCTGCCGTTGATGATCCAGCCGGGCCCGAGCGCGTGCGTTGCCGCCGACCACAGTTTCTGGACATGATCGTAATCGCGGGTTGATCGCTCATCCGCCAGCTTCGCGGCCGCTCCGAAGCCGACGCAAAGGGCCGGCGACAGCGTCCCGGAACGGAGGCCCTGCTCCTGTCCCCCTCCATGAATGAGCGGCGCTGGCTCCTTGCCCCTGCGAATCCACAGGGCGCCGATGCCCTTCGGCCCGTGAATCTTGTGCGCGGAAAGCGCAACGAGGTCGGGCCCGTCGCAGACCTCGAGCCGCCCGAAGGCCTGCACGGCGTCGCACAGCATCAAGGCACCCGCCTTGTGCGCCATGTCGGCGATCTCGGAGATCGGCTGCGTCACTCCGATCTCATTGTTCACCATCATCACCGCGACGAGCAGAACACGATCGTCGAGCTCGCGAGCGAGTAATTCGAGGTCGAGCCGGCCGTCCGTCCCCACCGGAAGCACCGTCAGGTCGATCCCGTGACCGGCCAGCCACTCGCAGGTATCGAGAACCGCCGCATGCTCGGTTGCGACTGTAACAATACGATTGCGGCTCTTGCGCGCCTTCTCGGCCGTCCCCTTCAGCGCCCAATTAAGTGCCTCGGTGGCGCTTCCGGTGAAGGCCACGCTTCCGCCCTTCAGGCCAATCGCCTTTTCGACCTGCTTGCGCGCGACCTCGACCGCCGCAGCGGCTTCGTAACCCCAGCGGGACGGAGAATGGGGATTGGCGAACTTTTCCTCAATCCACGGATGCATCGCCTTGGCGACTTCGGGCGCAACCGGAGTCGTCGCCTGGTAATCGAGATAGATCATGCCGCCACCGCTCTCGCACGAGCGGCGATGCGGCGCCACTCGCCCATGAAGCGATCGACGTCGGCTTCGGTGGTTGACGGACCGAAGCTGACTCGGATCACGCAGGCGGCGATTTCCGGCGGCAGGCCCATCGCCGCCACGACCCGGCTCGGCTTCATGCTCCCCGACGAACAGGCGCTCCCTGCCGATATCGAGATGCCGGCGAGGTCGAACTGAACCACTTGGCTGGTGCTCGCGACGCCAGGCATGGCGTAAGCACCAATCGTTGCAATCCGCGGCGCATCGGCGGCAATCACCAGCCCGCCCGCAGTGACAATCTCGCGCTCCAGCCTTCCCCTGAGCAATGCAAGACGGGCCATCGCTTCGAGGAACACACCACTTTCGAGCGCAGCAGCCATGCCGAGGATCCCGGGAAGGGCCTCCGTCCCGCGCCGATAGCCGCGTTCCTGGCCTCCGCTCGGCTCAATCGAGCCGAGATCCTTGACCATGAGCGCGCCTGAACCCGCAGCCCCGCCAAACTTCTGGCTGGTGATGGCGATGAAGTCCGCCTCCGGAAGCGCGACCTTCCCCGCGGCCTGCGCGCAATCGCACAGCAGCAGCGAACCCGCTCCCCGAACCATCTCCTGGATGCGCTCGATCGGCTGGATCACGCCGATCTCGTTATTGACGAGCTGGATTGCGACCAATGCGGGCTCACCCGAGAGCAACGTCTCAAGGTGAGGCAAATCGACCAGGCCGTTCGCATCGACGCGGAGGAGCTCCGCATCCGCGCCCATTGCCGAGATGACCGCTTCGTGCTCGGTGGGACCGACGATGCGCCGAGCGACCCTGGCCCGGCTCGCGGCGATCTGGATCGCTTCCGATCCCCCGGAGGTCAGGATGACGTCATGCCGCCAATCGAGCTTGTCCGCGATCCTCCGCCTGGCACCTTCGAGCATCGCACGCGCATTGCGGCCGTCGGCGTGAGGCGAGCTCGGGTTCCCCGGCTGATCGAGCGCGCGCGCAATCGCTTGGCGCGCCTCGGAGAGCACGGGCGTGATTGCTGCATGATCGAGATAAAGACGCTGCGAGCCGCTCAAAACCGCGGGTTTCCTGCCAATTGCCACATGAACGCTCGCCCCTATATAGGACCCGACGCCGCTGCGCACCCGCTAGCGGACCATCATACTCGCGAGAACATGCCCGAAGTCATTTTCCCAGGTCCCGAGGGACGCCTCGAAGGACGTTTCCATCCCGGCACCCGCCCCCGCGCGCCCGTCGCACTGATCCTGCATTCGCACCCGCAGGCAGGGGGCACGATGAACAACAAGATCGTCCAGCTGCTCTATCAGACGTTCGTCAAGCGCGGCTTCGCGACGCTCCGCTTCAACTTCCGCGGCGTCGGCAAGAGCCAGGGCGTGTTCGACAACGGCATCGGCGAGTTGAGCGACGCCGCGAGCGCGCTCGACTGGGTGCAGTCGATTCACCCCGAAGCGGAGACGACCTGGGTCGCCGGAGTGAGCTTCGGCGCGTGGATCGGGATGCAGCTGCTGATGCGCCGCCCGGAAATCCGCGGGTTCATCTCGATCGCTCCGCCGGCCAACATGTACGATTTCAGCTTCCTCGCGCCTTGCCCATCATCGGGCATCATCATCCAGGGCGAGGCGGACGAGGTGGTCACGCCCAGCGCGGTTCAGAAGCTGGTCGACAAGCTCCGCACTCAGCGGCACATCACCATCCATCACGACTTGATTGCGGGCGCGAACCATTTCTTCGCGAACGAGCTCGACCTGATGATGCGATCGGTCGACGATTATCTCGACATGCGGCTCGCTACCGATCCGGTAAAGCCGGCTATACCGTCCAGATCATCACGTTCATGACGATGACGAGCGCCGCGACGATCATCAGGATTCCGCGGCCTCGCGTCTGACGTCCAAGAGCGAGCTTCACGCCGCCGGCGATCAGCAGGAAGCTGGCCACCATCGCCAGCGCCATCGCGAAGGACGAAAAATCATTCATTTGGCGGCCCGGACTTCACCAAGGTTTAACCAAGATCGCCCACAGTGGCGAAATGCCAAAGGCTGACCAGCAGGCGCGTCTCGAAGAGGCGTTCGAGCGGATCGAGGAAACGATCCTGCCGTGCATCGCGATGATGCTCGACACGCTGATCGATGCCTCGGAGTCCGTCGCGGCCGAGGAACGGCGGTTCCTCGCGGCCGAGCTCAAGACCCTGGCAGCGGAGCTCGAGGAACTGACCAAGGCGGTCGAGCGGTCGAGCCCGGCGCACGTGGAACCCGGTGAGTACAAGGCTCGCAACGTCGCCTAAGCGGCCTCAGCGATGATCCGGGCGTGAAGTGCTGGATCTACGTTTCCCCCAGAAAGCACCACGACCGTATCCTCGATTGGTGGAATCTTGCCGGCGAGAAGCGCTGCAAGTCCCACTGCGGCGCCCGGTTCAACCACTAAATTATGCCGTCCCCAGGCGAAGCGGATTGCGTCGGCCACCTCGTCGTCGCTGACCGATAGCGCTCGCGCATTACGGTCGTGAAGTATGCCGAAGGTCAGGGGCGAGACTCGAAGCGTCATGATTGCATCGCAAAAGGTCTCGGGCGCATCCGGAGCAACGGAAACGATCTCCCCGAGCTCGAGCGACCGGCCCGTGTCGTCCCAGCCTTCGGGCTCGACGATGACGATCTCGGCATCGGGAATGGCAAGGGCGATGCCCGACGCGAGCCCCCCGCCGCCACAGGGAATGACGATGCGTCTGGGCGACCGGCCGAGTTGCTCGATGATTTCGAGCGCCACCGGGCCCTGCCCAGCTACATTTGCGGGGTCATCGAAGCTGGGAACGACCGTGGCGCCGCTATCTGCGGCCAATCTTGCCGCAATCTCTTCTCTGCTTTCCATACGCCGATCGTAGAAGACGATCTCGGCGCCCTCCGCCCGAGTCCCGTCGACCTTCACTTGCGGCGCATCGGCGGGCATGACGATGACGGCGCGCACTCCGAGCCGCTTCGCCGCGATGGCGACCCCGCGCGCATGGTTGCCCGAGGAGAAGGCAACCACTCCCCTCTCCCGCTCTTCCGGAGAAAGCTGTAGCAGCCGGTTGGTCGCGCCCCTCAGCTTGAACGCGCCGCCGGTCTGCAGACACTCGCATTTCAGCCAGACCCGCTGCCCTGCGATATTGCTCTCAATCAGCGGCGTTCGTTGAACGAATTGCTCGATTCGAGCCGCAGCTTCGACCACGTCGTTGAGCGTCACTTTACGCGGTTTTGGTAAGTCGTTGATATTTCACCTTTTCGATTAGCCGTTGCAGATCAGCGACATACGGTCACCGAATCTTCAGGTCTCCGGCAAAGAATCTTTACAGCAGGAATCGTCACACATATATCGCGCTCCCGCTGCCCCATGGGACTTCCAACCGCAAGGCAGCTCCTTGTTGAACGTACCTGTTGGAGGTCCCTTGAGTTGCACAAGCATCATCGCGCGCTGGGGCTAGCGTCCGCCCCGTCCGGCAGCCGGGGGGCTGCCGCAATCGCCAAGATGCGTCCGGTCCAGCCGGTCACCCTGCTGCGTCCGCACGCCGCGCGCCGCGCTGCCCGATTCTTCGTCGAGAAGTTCCCGGGCCGGTCGCTCTATGCGGTCAAGGCAAACCCCTCGCCCGACCTGCTCAAGATCCTGTGGGATGCGGGCGTCACGCACTATGATGTCGCTTCGATCGGCGAGATCCGCCTGGTGCACGAGACGCTGCCGGAAGCGGTGCTCTGCTTCATGCACCCGGTGAAGGCCGAGGAGGCGATCGCCGAAGCCTATTTCGATTATGGCGTCAGGACCTTCAGCCTCGACACTATTGAGGAGCTCGAGAAGATCGTCCGCGCGACCTCGAAAAACGGCGTCCCGGCGACCGATCTCAACCTGCTGGTCCGAATCCGAGTCAGCTCCGATCATGCCAAGCTCAGCCTCGCATCCAAGTTCGGCGCCGACCCGCGAGACGTCAGCGCGCTCCTGATCGCCGCGCGCCAGGCCGCCGACGCGTTGGGCATCTGTTTCCACGTCGGCAGCCAGGCGATGACTCCTGCCGCCTTCGCCGAGGCGATGACCCGCGTTCGCGAGGCGATCGTCGACGCGGCGGTCACGGTGGACATCGTCGATGTCGGCGGAGGTTTCCCCTCTTCCTACCCAGGAATGGAGCCGCCGCCGCTCGAGACCTATTTCGCCGTCATCCACCAGGCGTTCGAGGACCTGCCGATCAGTTACTCGGCCGAGCTGTGGTGCGAGCCGGGCCGTGCGCTCTGCGCCGAATATGCAAGCGTGCTGGTCCGCGTGGAAAAGCGTCGCGGCGACGAGCTGTACATCAACGACGGCGCTTACGGCGCGCTGTTCGACGCCGCGCACATCGGCTGGCGCTACCCGGTTCGGCTGATCCGCGACGGCGGCTCGCGGGTGCGGCCGGTGCAGTTCAGCTTCTACGGGCCGACCTGCGACGACCTTGACCATATGGCCGGCCCGTTCGAACTTCCAGGCGACGTCGGTCCGGGCGATTATATCGAGATCGGCATGCTCGGCGCCTACGGCTGCGCGATGCGCACGCAGTTCAACGGCTTCGGGATCGTCGATTCAGCAATCGTCGACGACGAGCCGATGGCGAGCCTTTACGGTGCGAAGCCTGCGGTGCGATCGAACATCGTGAAGTTTTGAAATTGCTCGTGCTCCGGCGTAGGCCGGAGCCCAGCCCAAACAAAGAAACCTGGACCCCGGCCTTCGCCGGGGAACAGTCTGCATTTGGAGCATGAACATGGAAACCGACACGCTGAACAAGGTTCAGGACGCCGAGCGTATCAACGACACGCGCAAGGCAGAGCTGCTCGCAACGCC
>JBQCCG010000013.1:0-2170 GCA_051962455.1 Sphingomicrobium sp.
CCGATCGCAGCCGGCGGCCTGCAACTCGTCCATCTGGGCATCGTGGACCTGGTCGTCCGTCGAGACGCGGGCGTAGCCGATCAGCCGCTTTACACGCTGTTGGACGTTAACTGTTTGTCGCTTCGCCATCGCACATTTATCGGGCCGTTCGAAGTGATTTGTACAGATAAGGAATGCGTGAGAAATCGTTCAGTTGCAAGCGTGTTGGCCCACCAGACTCGAAATGCGGCTGCGCATGGGTATCGGAGCGTCCGCAGCGACAAACGTGCGCCAGCGGGCTTCCTTGGCGGAAACGCCGGAAAGCAAGGGAAGTTGAGGAGGGGAGGGGAAGCGAATTGGCGGCAAGAGTGCCGTTGGCGTAGTGCCGGCGAGAAGGGAGGCGCCAACCTAGGCTGCGGCCTGTCTTACACCCCCGATACGCATTACTTATCGCTGGCTAGGCGTGGCCTAGGGCAACATATCCAGTGGCGAACCATAATGTCGAGATAGATTTCGTTTAGCAAATCATTTACCATGATTTCAATGGCTTATGATCTCGCGAAAATCAGCATGACAGCCCTGATGCGGCCGGCTTTCGACGCGGGTGTTGTGGCTTTTACTTCCCGATTTCAATTGAAACGCTAAGCTGAAAATCCAGCCCGCAATTTTGATCTAACGGTTTCATTACCGGGGCAGGGGAGGGGCCTCTTAAAGCCCTGACGCCTTTGTCAGATTGGTGCGGAAGCGGTCGCGCCGCCGCTGATACTTGCGCGTCATCTCCGCCGAGGCGTGACCCAACTGCTTCTGAACGTAACGCTCCTCAATATCGGCCGAGGAGGCAAGGCCGGCGCGCAGCGAGTGGCCTGAGAACAGCAACGCACGTTCCCCTTCCGGAAGATCGGAGCGGACGCCTGCGGCGAGTGCCGTCTGCTTGACCAGACGGGCGACATGCTTGTCGGAAAGCCGCTCCACGTCGACCGTCTTGTTGTCCTTGAAGATGCGTCGGAAGAGGGGGCCGCGGGCAATCCGGCCGAAGCGGATCCAGCTCTCGAGGGCCGCCACCGGGCAGGTCTCGCTGGAGGCGCCGCGGCCGACCTCGACCTCGCGCCATCCGGTTTTGCCGCGCAGCGTCACCAGGACGCCCTGGTCGGGAAAAATCTCGATCCAGCCATGGCCGTCGCTCTTGTCGTCGCGGACGATATCGAGACCGACGATCTCGGATCGCCGCAGGCCGCCGGCGAAGCCGAGGAGCAGGATGGCCCGGTCGCGCAGGCCCCTGAGATCATGGCCAAGGGTGTTGACCATCGCCTTGATGTCGTCGCCAAGCACGGCCTCCTTCTGTCGCGGCGGCTTGGCGTGCTTGCGGCGGATGCCCGCGAGCACGGTGGCAATATGCCGGTCGGAGCGGTCCATCGGCATGCCGCGCTGGGTAAAATTCCAGGCGAGGCCGGAAAGGCGGCGCTCGATCGTAGCGACCGAGAGGGCAGGGGCGGTGCGTTTCGGTCTGCCAGCCGCGGCATCGATGTCATTGCCCGAGGCACAGGCGCCGATGTAGAGGCCGATCACCTGGCTCGACGGCGGCGTGGGCTCAAAGCCTTCGCGGCGGCACCAGGCGGTAAAATGCCGCCAGTCCTTAGCATAGGCGTCGCGGGTGTTTTCGGAACTGGCGGCGTTGGCATAGGCCGTCGCGGTCTCGACCAAGGCTTCCAGCCGCGCCGGGACACGGGCTGCCGGCCGCGGGGCGAGCGTCGCCTGCGGGGCGAGAACCGAGTCGCCCATTTCGCTGCCGATATCGGCGCCGTCGGGGAGGCCGTCGATATCGGTTTCGTCGATTTTGGCCGTATTCGCCGGGGGATTTTCCATGGTTCGGGAGCCTATCACGGGATGTCCGGTAAGGCAAGGTTACCGGACATAAAACCGTAATGACGAGCTGTGCGGTTTACCGCGAAATCGATGACATAAAGTGCACGTCTCGATTATGCTCTAGCGCATGGATTCGCGCCGCCGCTCCCCGCTTGCCACTCCGATCGCGCCGGCGGCCGTGCCGCCGCTGCCGGCCTGGGTGAGTTTGCGTGGCCAGGATCCGGGCGAGGCGGACGCCGCCTTCGCCGCCGGCATTGCGCTGAAATCCTTGGACGATCTGGTGCGCGCTGACCCGTCATGGGCCGGCTGCTGGCGCCAGCGGCTGGCG
>JBQCCG010000014.1:0-2630 GCA_051962455.1 Sphingomicrobium sp.
TTAACAGTCGGATGCTCTACCGCTGAGCTACCGGGGAGCAGCCCCAACAAGGGTACCCATCAAAGTGCTACTTTGATGGAAGCCGGTCAGGGCAGGCGCGCTAGATAGCGCAGGAAGTCTTAAAGGCAAGGCAAAACCCTCACACCAACCTTCTTCCGCAAGCAGGAGGTGAGGGCACTTATGTCGCGAATTGCTCCATCGCGATCCGCTCGTCGAGTGCGTGCTCGGGATCGAACAGCAGCGTCAGCGAACGCTCCTTGTTCAGCCGCACCTCGACGCGAGCGACCTCACGAACCTCGATCTGGTCGGCGACCGCCGAAACCGGGCGGTTCTCGGCCTCGAGTATGGTGAAGCAGACTGCGGTATTGTCCGGCAGGATCGCCCCCGACCAGCGGCGCGGGCGGAACGGGCTGATCGGGGTCAGCGCCAGCATCTTTGCCTGCAGCGGAAGGATCGGCCCGTGCGCCGAGAGGTTGTACGCGGTTGAACCGGCTGGGGTGGCGACCAGCACTCCGTCGCACGCCAGCTCCGGCAGAGCGATGCGCCCGTTGACTGCGATCTCGATCTTCGCGGTCTGGCGTGTCTCCCTCAGCAGCGAGACTTCGTTGATTGCCGCATGGATGAACGTCTCGCCTCCGACGGTGGTCGCGCGCATCTCCAGCGGCGCGACGCGGATCGCCTTGGCGCCGGCAATCCGCTCCGCAAGCCGGTCGATCCGCCAGTCGTTCATCAGGAAGCCGACGGTGCCACGGTTGATCCCGAACACCGGCTTCATGCAGACCTTGGCCAGCATTTGGTGGAGCGTCTGGAGCATGAACCCGTCGCCGCCAAGCGCGACCAGGATCTCGGCATCGTCGACGCCGGCAAATTCGTAGCGGCGGCGAAGCAGCGCCTCGGCGGCCTGCGCGACCTCCGTGTGGGACGACAGGAGCCCGATCCGGCGGCTTCGCAAATCCTCCGGCGGATGAATTGCGGGACTTGGCGCGTTCGCGTTCAAACTCGCTGCTCCTCAGGCCTCGACGGTCTCAAGATAGTGGCTCCCGATTAGAACGTCACTGTCCCGTTTCGGGCCGTGGCGGAGACGCGACGTTTCACCCTGCAGGCTCGCCCGTTAGTCCGGCATTCGTGTTGACCGGGGACGCATCAGTAAGGGTGGGGAAATGCATTCCATGTTGACCTTGGACAACATCAGTAAATGGGGACGGCGGGCGTCAGACACAGGGGCAACGACGCCCGCCCAACCTCATCGAGACCTGTTGCTCGAAGCGTCGATCGCTCATGAGCAGATCGACGTTCTTTATCAGCCGCTGATTGAACCCGGTTCCGGCCGGATCGTCGGCGCGGAGGCGCTGGCTCGTTCACCGATCGTTGCCGATGCCCAGCTCCTGTTCGCGCGGGCGATGTCGAGCGGCCTCGCCGAGCGCCTGTCGCGGCTGGTTCAGCGCAAGGCGTTGCGCAGCGCGGCGGTGTGGGAAGGGCCGCTGAGGCACCTGGGCCTGTCGATCAACTTGCTTCCGGCCGACATTTCGCGCCCCGGCTATGACAGCTGGCTCCTCGACGAGATCAGGGCCTGCGGAATCAATCCGGCGAGGGTCACGGTGGAAATCACCGAGAGCGCGTTGCTCGTCGACCAGGAAGCCGTGGCCGAACGACTGACGAGGCTGCGCGAAGCTGGCATCCACATTGCGGTCGATGATTTCGGCACCGGCTATGCTAGCCTGGCGTACCTGACCTCGCTCCCGCTCGACGCGATCAAGATCGACCGCGGCCTTGTCGCAGATATCGTCGGGGGCGAACGCGACCGGATCGTCGTCAAGGCAATGATCCACCTCGCCCGCGAACTCGATCTCAAGGTCGTGGTGGAAGGCGTGGAGACGACTGGGCAGCTCGCCTTGCTCGCCGAATGGGGCTGCGATCTCTACCAGGGCTTTCTCGGCGCGGGTCCATTGACCCATGAGGAGCTGAGCCGGTTCACGGCTGCGGCGAACGCCGAGGTGGCTTGAAGTTCCTCCCTGCCAGCGAAGCTGGTGGGGAGGGGAACCGTCCAACGTAGATTGGACGGTGGAGGGGCTGAAGCGCACAGCCATGCTGGGGGCATGGCGAGCACTGGAAGGAATGCTTCCGGTCCTCGCTTGTCCCCCGGACAAGCTGCGGTCCTCAGCCCCTCCACCATTGAATCTCCGTTCAATGGTTCCCCTCCCCAGCTGGGCTGGGGAGGAATTTTAGGCCGCAGCCTTCTTCTCGCCCGCTGCAGCAACGCGGGCGAGACCCCGGGACAATTGAAGCGCACCATCGAGCCGGGCCTCGGGCGTGCGCCAGTCGCGCGAGACGGTCATCTTGCTGTCCGGCCTAAGCTTTGCCGCGCCTTTCAGCCGGTCGATATAGCCGAGCAGACCGCCGAGATCGGGGAAGCCGTTGGGGGCGAAGGTCACCACTGCGCCGCGCGGGCCGATGTCGAGCTTGGCGATGCTCGCCTGCTTGCAGTTGAGCTTCACCTCGACGATTTTCATCAGGTTCGCGGTTTCCTCCGGAAGCGTTCCGAAACGGTCGATCAGCTCGGCCGCGAACGCGTCGATGGCCTCGCGATCCTCCAGCTCGCCAACCCGGCGATAGAGACCCATTCTGAGGTC
>JBQCCG010000015.1:0-5556 GCA_051962455.1 Sphingomicrobium sp.
GCCGCTGGAGCGCGCCCGACAGCTTGACGTCGTCCTTGCGGTCCGCCGGCTCGATGGCGATCGCGCAGTTGCGCGCGGGGAATTCGATGTCGATCGGCGGCGGGAGCTTGCCCTGGCCGAGCCACTCGCCCGCCTTGACCGTGTCGATCTTGGCCACCGCGACGACTTCGCCGTCGAGCGCTTCGCTGACCTTGGTCGTTTTCTCGCCCTGGACCGTGAACAGAGCGCCGAGGCGCGCATGCTCGCCGTCGCCGGTCTTCAGGTCCGAGCCTTCCGCGATTCGACCGCCGAGAACCCGGGAGAGGGCGAGCCGGCCGATCGATCCATGGACGATCTTGAACACGTAGAGCGAGGGATCGGAAACGCCGAGACGATCGGCGGCGCTTTGCGGCGACGGCGCTTCGTGGCGCATCGCCTTCAGCAGCCGGCGCACGCCCCACGAGCTGCTCGCCGAGCCGAACAGCACCGACACCCCGAGGTTGTCGCCAGTCTCGCGCGCGAGATCCTGAAGCACCTTCTCGCGCGTCGGCGATTGGTCCATCAGCAATTGTTCGAGCAGCTCGTCATCGTGATCGGCAAGTTGCTCGAGCATCTGCGTGCGCGCCTGAGTCTCGCGGTCCTGTAGTTCGGACGGAATGTCGATCCGCTCCGAGGGTTTTCCAGGCTGATATTTGAAGGCATATTCGAGCGCGAGGTCGACAAAGCCGCTGATCTTCTCGCCGTCGCGGATGGGGATCTGCCGCGCGATCAAGGGCGAAACGCTCATCGGCTGGAGCGCCGATAGCAGGTCGCGGATTCGTCCGTGCGCCTGGTCGATGCGGTTGACGAAAATGAGGTGGGGGATACCCAGCTCGTCAAGCACTCTCAGCGCCGGGGCGGTAAGCGGCGCCCGGGCCGGATCGGGATCGACAACTACGATCGCGACATCGGCAATTGCGAGTGCCCGCGTTCCATCCGCCGAGAATCCGACCGATCCGGGAACGTCGACGATCGCGAACCGGTCGCCGAGATATTCGAAATTGTAGAGATTGAGTTCGGTCGAGCCGCCGCGCTGGCGCGCCTCAGGGCTCGAATCGCCGATGCTGGAGCCGTTGGCCGTGGACCCCAGGCGGTCCGTGGCGCCGGCTGCGAACAGCATCGCTTCGGCAAGGCTTGTCTTTCCCGCGCCGGCGGGTCCCACCAGCGCGATTACTCGGGTGCCTTTGGATGGTTGTCCGGCCATGCGAATCTCCCTTCGTCCGGTTCACCGGCGCGCGAGTCGCACAGAAGAGGCGCTCGGGCGCCTGTCAGGAAACTTCCACCGTCCGCCTGTTTTCCGCGGAAGGCAAGAGGGGTCTTGGAGACGTAGCCGTCTCGCCGCGGAACGCGAGCGTACGGACCTCGGTTGTGCGACGCATGGCTAATCGAAAGGGACATCAGGCGAACTCGCCCTGGCACATGCCTCTGCCGGCCTGGAAGGATGTCCTTCTCCGCGCATGGAAGGAGCAGTCGGAGGACAATATCAGCCTCGCGGCGGCGGGCGTCGCCTTCTACGGCTTCCTCGCGCTCGTCCCGCTGCTCGGCGCGATCGTCCTCATCTACGGTATCGCCGCCGACCCGCAGACGGTGCTGAGCAACGTGAAGTCACTGACCTCCGTGCTGCCTGCAGAGGTGGCGAAGCTGATCGGCCAGCACTTGATGAGTGTGGTGCAGACATCCGGCGGCAAAAAGGGCCTCGGGCTGCTCATCGCGATCGCCGTCGCGCTTTGGGGCGCGCGCAATGCCGCGACCTCCATCATGACCGCCCTCAACATCGCCTATGAGGAACGTGAGACGCGGGGAACGATCCGCGTGAACCTTCTCGCGCTCGCGATCACCGGCGGAGGAGTGATCATGGCCGTGCTCGCTCTGCTGGCAATTACCGCTCTCGGGTTTCTGCAGCGCCTTCTTCCACACACCCCTGGAGTGCTGGTCGTCCTCGGGAAGGTCCTGTCTTACGTCCTGCTGTTGCTCGGTGCCGCGGCGGGCGCGGCGACCCTCTATCGTTACGCGCCATGCCGGGCCGAGGCGAAATGGCAGTGGATCACGCCCGGATCGCTCTTTGCGGCAATCTCCTGGCTGATCCTGACACTGGCGTTCGGCTTCTACGTCGCTCACTTCGGCAACTACAACAAAACCTACGGATCGCTGGCCACGGTCGTGATCCTCATCACATGGCTCTATCTGTCCGCCTACCTCTTCCTGCTCGGAGCCGAGCTCAACTCGGAGTTCGAGAAGCAGACCGCCAAGCCGACCACCAAAGGCGCCCGAAAGCCGGCGCGCGATCGCAAGGGCTGGTTGGCCGACTGAAAATCGACCGATCCTACTGCTGAAAGGAATGATCCTCAGGCGGCCGGAAGCAGCCGCCGCTCGCCGGCAAGGCGCAGCAGCGCCGCCTGAAGCTTCTCGAACGCGCGCACCTCGATCTGGCGGATGCGCTCGCGGCTGACGCCGTAGACCTGCGACAGCTCCTCGAGCGTCTTGGGCTCGTCGGCGAGCCGGCGTTCCATCAGGATGTGTTTCTCGCGGTCGTTGAGGCTTTCGAGCGCGGTCACCAGCAGATCGTGGCGAACCTGGCTCTCCTCGTCTTCGGCGAGCAGCTCATCCTGCAGCGGACCGCTATCGACGAGAAAGTCCTGCCACTGGCTCTCGCTGCCCTCGTCGCCCTTGAGCGAAACGTTGAGGCTGGTGTCGCCGCCCATCGCCATTCGGCGGTTCATCGACACGACCTCGTCCTCGGTCACACCGAGGTCGGTCGCGATCTTGGTTACGTCTTGGGGTTTCAGATCGCCTTCGTCGAACGCATTGATCTGGTTCTTCATCCGCCTGAGATTGAAGAACAATTTCTTCTGGTTGGCGGTGGTGCCCATTTTGACGAGCGACCAGGCACGGAGGATGAATTCCTGGATCGACGCCCGGATCCACCACATGGCGTAAGTCGCAAGTCGAAAACCGCGATCGGGCTCGAATTTCTTGACGCCCTGCATCAGGCCGACATTGCCCTCGGAGATGAGGTCGCTGACCGGCAGTCCATATCCGCGGTATCCCATGGCGATCTTGGCCACGAGCCGAAGGTGGGAGTTGACCAGCTTGGCCGCCGCGTCGGTGTCGCCATGCTCGCGCCACCTCTTGGCGAGCATGTACTCCTCCTCCGGCGAGAGGATCGGGAATTTCTTGATCTCCGCAAGATAGCGGTTGAGTCCGGCCTCCCCACCGGACGCGGGGAGCGACACGATCCCTTTTGCTTCAGCCATGATGTTGCGTCTTCTCCCTTTTGCAGGGCGGCTCTGAGGCGGCCCTAGCGAGTTAAATCTTATACACCAAGCGCGTTGAACAGTTCCTGCATGTCGGGCGGCACGGGACTTGTGAACGACAGCCTGTGCTTGGTGACCGGATGGGTGAATCCAAGTTCAGCCGCGTGCAGCGCTTGCCGGTGAAAACCTAGTTCCTTGAGCAGTTTGCCGTGGCTCTTTCCTGAACGGCCGTAGACCGGATCACCAAGCAGCGGATGACCGATGGAGGTCATGTGAACTCGGACCTGATGCGTCCGGCCGGTCTCGAGCCTACATTCGACGAGCGCGGCATCTTTCAGGACGTTGAGCCGCCGCCAATGCGTTACTGCCCGCTTGCCGCGGCTTCCCTCGACAATCGCAATCTTCTTGCGGTTGGCCGCGGAGCGGGCGAGGGGCGCGTCGACCTTGCCTTCGGTCGGCTTCGGCACGCCGTTCACAATCGCGAGATAGCGCCGATCGATGGAATGCGCGGCGAACTGCCTGGCAAGCCCCGCGTGCGCGACGTCGGTCTTGGCGACGACCAGCAGACCCGACGTGTCCTTGTCGATCCGGTGGACGATGCCGGGCCGCGCCACGCCGCCGATCCCGGAAAGCTTGCCCGCGCAATGGTGGAGCAGTGCGTTCACAAGGGTTCCGTCGAGGTTGCCCGCCGCCGGATGGACGACGAGGCCCGCGGGCTTGTCGACGACCAGCAGATGTTCGTCCTCAAACACGATCGTCAGCGGAATATCCTGAGGTACATTATGCGCCGGCGCCGGTTCGGGAACCGCGACGCGCAGTTCCTCTTCTCCATGAACCTTCGTCGCGGGATCGCGGACCGGCTTGCCGGCCGCTTCGACTGCGCCGCTGCGGATGAGCGCCTTCAGTCGCTCGCGGGAGAGGCTCGGCACCGCCGCAGCCAGGGCGCGGTCGAGCCGCCAGCCCGCGTGGGCGGCGTTCAGGCGCACGTCGATCGTCTGAATTCCCCCCATCTTCGTAATTGGATATGGGAATCCGGGGCGCCCTCTTCAATGTCGCGAAGCTTGCACGGGCCGAAACTCTGCCCCATCAACAGGTTGCATGAACTCCGTCGATCTCGCCAGCCTGCTTTGCTCGCGCCTCTGTCACGACCTGATGTCGCCGGTCGGAGCGCTCAACAACGGCATCGAACTGCTAGCCGACGAGACCGATCCTGAGATGCGGGAGAAGTGTCTGGAACTCCTCGCGGAGAGCGCCAGGGCGTCGGCGAACAAACTGAAGTTCTTTCGCCTGGCATTCGGCGCGGGCGGCGGCTTTGGCGAGGAGATCGATACGCATGAGGCGGAGGTCGCGCTCGAAGGTCTGTTCGGAGCCGAGCGGCGGATCGAGCTCGGCTGGATGGTCGGGGACAACAAGCTTCCCAAGCAGGCGATCAAGCTGCTCCTCAATCTTGCGCTCCTTGGCGGCGATGCGCTGGTTCGCGGTGGCCGTTTGGACGTCGGGGCCGAGCGAGGGGACGGTGAGATCGAGCTGGCGGTCCGTGCTGAAGGCCCCCGCATTCTCCTCGACCCCGCCTTGCGCGAGACGCTCGAGACTGGCGGCGGCGATGGCCCGATCGAGCCCCGGGCCGCGGCCGCGTGGCTCGCCTACAATCTCGCAGGCGACACGGGCGGTTCGATCCGGTTGTCCGATGTATCGAGCCCGGTCCTGATGATCGGCGCAAATCTGCCGCTGGCGTAGCCTTCCGGGAAACTGGCGCCCGGTCCAAATTCGGCTTAGCTTTGTAACATGGTCGAAACAGAGCTTTACGGGTTCATTCCAGCCGGAGTCACCGGTCCGTTCCCGACGGTCGACCTTCGCAATCCGCGCCCACCGCGGAATGCGACTTTTCCACCGATCGAAATTACCGATGCGCGCGAGTTGCACACGAACGGAGCCACGGAGGCCGAATTATTTGCCGAGCGCGGCTTCGTCCTTCTGAGCCATACAACGGTCGTGAAGGACTGGGACAATGTGCCGCAGGCTTTCTGCGACGAAATCGAGGAGATCATCCGCACACGCCTCCTTCCGGAAACTCGCGTCGAAATTCAGCAACGACCGACGCCGTTGCGCAGGGGACGCGGGACCACGACTCCTCAATATGGCCAGGGAGTACATTCGGACGGGCCGCTCACGGCGGAGCTGTACGCGGCCAATGTCGGCGCATTCGCCGGTGAGCAGGCGCAGAGATGGTGGCTCGAGCGCTATCGGCGAGACGACGTGGCCGGCTTTATGTCGATCGATTTCT
>JBQCCG010000016.1:0-11954 GCA_051962455.1 Sphingomicrobium sp.
TCGCGTCGAAATCGGCCTTCTTGAGCTTGCCCCTGACCGCGACCGCGGCAGCCTGAAGGATTTCAGGGGCGTCAGGGCCGATCATGTGGATGCCGACGACGACTTCGCTCTCGGCATCGACAACGATCTTGTACAGCGAGCGCTCGTTGCGGCCGGCGAGCACGTTCTTCATCGGGCGGAAGTCGGAGGTGAAAATCTTCACCGGCCCGATCGTGTTCTTCGCATGGCCTTCGGTCATTCCCACCCCCGCAAGCGGCGGATGACTGAACACAGCCGAGGGAATGCAGCGATAATCGACCCGGCACGGCTTGTTGCCGAAGAATGTGTCGGCGAACGCCTGGCCTTCGCGGATCGCCACGGGGGTCAGCTGCACGCGGTCGGTGACGTCGCCCACCGCGAAAATCGACGGAATCGATGACCGGTTGTCCTCGTCGACCTTGACCTTGCCGTTCTCGCCAAGCTCCACGCCTGCCTCGGCGAGGCCGAGCCCTTGCGTGTTCGGCTTGCGCCCGATCGCGAACAGCACCTGATCGGTTTCCAGATTGTCGCAGCCGGTCATGCCCACGTGTAGGGTGCCGTCACCATCCTTCTCGATCTTGTCGATCGTCGCATGGAACTTGAAATCGATGCCCTTGCGCAGCGAGATCTGGATGAGCCGGTCGACAATCTGCTGGTCATAGTGGCGGAGCATCACGTCGGTCCGGTTCACGAGCGTGACGCGGCTCCCGAACTGGTGGAAGATTCCGGCGAACTCGTTGGCGATATAGCCGCCGCCAGCAATGACGATCCGCTTCGGCAGCTTGTCGAGATGGAAGACCTCGTTCGAGCTGATCGCATGCTCGATGCCCTCGATTGCCGGCATGACGGGATGGGCGCCAGTCGCAATCAGGATCTTGTCGGCGGTGACCTCGCGGCCGCCCGAAAGCTTCAGCGAATTGGGGCCGGTCAGCATCGCGCGTTCGTGGAAAATGCTGACGTTGTGACTGTTCAGCGTGTCGGTGTAGGCGCCTTCGAGCCGCGACACTTCGGCAAGCACATTGTCGCGAAGCACCGCCCAGTCGAACCGCTTTTGCGGAACGTCCCAGCCGAACATCGCCGCGTCTTCCAGATCCTCGGCGAAATGCGAACCGTAGACGAGCAGCTTCTTGGGCACGCAGCCGCGGATCACGCAGGTTCCGCCGACCTTATGTTCCTCCGCGATCCCGACACGCGCTCCGTAGGCCGCGGCGACGCGCGACGCGCGTACGCCGCCCGAACCGGCGCCGATCACGAAGAGGTCGAAATCAGCCACTAGACGCCCGCCCTTTCAATCAGCGCCCGAGTGGACGGATCGAGGTTCGCCTCATCGCCGCCTTGCGCGAGTTGCCGGGCGATCTGCTTGCCGAGCTCGACCCCGAACTGGTCGAACGGATTGATCCCGAGCAGCACGGCGTTCGCGAACGTGCGATGCTCGTAAAAGGCAATCAGCGCACCCAGCGCTCGCGCGTCCAGCCGGTCGAGCAACACCGTCGCGCTCGGCCGATTGCCCGGATAGGAGCGCTGCGGATCGGCGCTCTTTTGGCCCTTCATCAGCGCCGCACCCTGCGCGAAGGCGTTGAGAAGCAGCAGGCGATGATGCTCGGGGTCCTGCGCATCGTCGCCTTCGCGAACGGCGACGAACTCGACCGGCACGAGCACGGTGCCCTGGTGGAGTAGCTGGAAAACCGCGTGCTGAGCGTCGGTACCGGTCCCGCCCCAGGTGACAGGCGCGGTCGGATGGCTGACCGGCTGCCCGTCCTTCGTCACCGATTTTCCGTTCGATTCCATCTCGAGCTGCTGGAGATAGAAGGGCAGCACCCTCAAGCGCTCGTCATAGGCGAAGAGTCCGCGCGTCTGGCATCCGAGCTGCTCGACATAGAGCCGATCGGCAAAGGCGGCGATCAGCGGTACGTTCGACTTCGGCTCCGCAAGGCGGAAGTGGCGATCCATCTCCGCGGCACCTTCGAGGAGAGCCTCGAAGGCAGACCAGCCGAGCGCCAGGGCCGCGGTGACTCCGACCGAGCTCCATAGCGAGTAACGGCCGCCAACCCCTTCTCCGAAAACGAGAATCCGGGTTTCGTCGATTCCCTGCGCGACGGCTGCCTCGGGATTAGCGGTGACCGCGATAACACGGCCGTCCGGGTCGGCGACACCGGCTTCCTGCAGCCATGCGCGCGCGGCCTCGAAGTTGGTGAGGGTCTCGAGCGTCGTGAACGTTTTCGAGACCACCACTAGGAGCGTCGTCGCCGCATCGAGCGTCTTCACTGCATCGTCGAACGCCATACCGTCGATATTCGACAGGAAGCTCACCTTGAACTCGGACGAGTTGCGGCCGAGCGCATCGACCAGCAGGTCGGGGCCGAGGACCGATCCGCCGATACCGATGTGGAGGATGCCGGTGATGTCGCCGAAGGCGCCTGCCTCGACCGCGTCGACGAGGGCGCGCATCCGCTGCCGCCTCGCGGTCGCCAGATCCACGTCATCGGGAGCGCCGCTGCCGCGCTCTGCGATGTGGGTCGCCGCGCGGTTCTCGCTCGTATTGACGATGCCGCCGGAGAATAAAGTCTCGCGCGCGGCCTCGAAGCCCATCTTGTGCGCGCGCTCGAGGAACTGATCGATGATCCCCTGATCCAAATGCGTCTTCGACCAGTCGAAATAGAGTCCCGCTGCCTCGAAGCTCAACCTGGCGAGCCGATCCGGCTCCGCGGCGAACAGCTCATCGAGCCGCTTGATCGACTTTTGCTCCATTGCCGCCGCACATAATCATCGAACGGCCATTTGCCACCCCGGCTTGACGCGAAGGGTGCGCGCGGAAACAAGCGGCAGCGATGGCTCCTTTCCTCTCCCGCCGCAGCCGCTCGGACGCGGAACCGGCAAAAAGCGAGAAAAAGGAGACGCCGGGCGCGCTTCTCCGCTTCGTGCTGGCGGTGGCCGTGCTCGCGTGGGCCTTCCGCAGCTTCATCGGCGCGCCGTTCAATATCCCATCGGGATCGATGCTGCCGACGCTCTACATCGGCGATTATCTCGCCGTTGCGAAATGGCCCTATGGTTATTCGCGCTACAGCTTCCCCTTCTCTTTCCCAGCGTTCAGCGGCCGTATTCTGGGTCAGTTGCCCAACCGCGGAGACGTCGTGGTCTTCCGGCACCCCACTGAAAACGAGGACCTCATCAAGCGCGTGATCGGCCTTCCGGGAGATTCGGTCGAAGTGCGCGGCGGCCAGCTGATCCTCAACGGCCGCGCGGTGCCGCGGCAGCCGCTCCCTCCAGCGGCAATCGAGATCACCCCGAACAGCCCATGCCGGACCGTTCCGCCCGCAACACCGGTCGCCGCAGCGATTGATGGACGAACCGTTTGCCTCTACCCCGCCTATCTCGAAACGCTTCCGGGCGGCCCCAGCTACACGGTCCTCGATAAGGCCCCTGACTCTCCCGCCGACAATTTCCCCAAGACTGTCGTTCCCGCCGGCCATGTCTTCCTGGTGGGGGATAATCGCGACGACAGCCTCGACAGCCGCTATCCGACGTACGAAGGCGGCGTCGGAATGGTGCCAACTGAACAACTGATCGGGCGAGCGGTCGTCACCTTCTGGTCGACCGATGGAAGCGCGCGCTGGTACAAGCCGTGGACGTGGTTCACGGCGCTGCGCGGAAGCCGGATCGGCAACGGCTATACGGGAAAGCAGCCTTGAGCAGCGATGTCGCGACTTTCGTCCGGCGGCAACTCGGCCACAAACCGAAGGACATCAACCTGTTCGAGCTCGCGCTGACCCATTCGAGCGTGGCCGGCGATGACAGCTACGAACGGCTCGAGTTTTTGGGTGATCGCGTGCTCGGACTGGTGATCGCCGGCGCACTGTACGAGCGCTACCCGAAGGAGCCGGAGGGGAATCTGTCCAAGCGCTACAATGCGCTGGTGGACCGCGAGACCTGCGCCGAGAACGCGCGGGAGATCGGCGTCCCGGCGTTCGTGAAGCTCGGCAAGCAGGCGCGCGAGGACGGCGCGAGCCAGAGCGACAATGTCGTCGGCGACGTCATGGAGGCGCTGATCGGCGCACTCTTCCTCGACGGCGGATTCGAAGCAGCGCAGCAGTTCATCCTCAGAATGTGGGAACCCGATTTGGCGGTCCAGCGGCGCGCCCCACAACATCCGAAATCGGCGCTCCAGGAGCTGGCTGCGGCGAAGCAGTCCAAGCCGCCCGTCTATGAGGTGGTCTCGCGCACGGGAGCGCACCACGCGCCTCGGTTCACCGTGCGGGTGGCGGTCGGAAAGCTCGGCGAAGCGACGGCGGAGGGTGCGAGCAAGCAGGAGGCTGAAACCGCTGCGGCTGCTGCGCTGCTCGATCAGCTGAAATGACGAAGGCCGGGTTCGTCGCAGTGATCGGCGCGCCGAACGCCGGAAAGTCGACACTGGTGAACGCGCTGGTCGGCCAAAAGGTGGCGATCGTCAGCCCCAAGGCGCAGACCACGCGTTCGCGGCTGATGGGCATTGCGATCGAGGGCGACGCGCAGATTCTGATGGTCGACACGCCCGGCATATTCGAGCCCCGCCGCCGGCTCGACCGGGCGATGGTCGCGGCGGCCTGGACGGGCGCTCAGGACGCCGACCTGATCCTGCTGGTGATCGACGCCGCGGCGGGATTGAGCGCCGAGGCCGAACGCATCATCGGCTCGCTTGGCGAGCACCAGCAGCCGCTGTTTCTCGTCCTCAACAAGATCGACCTGATCGGCAGGACAAAGCTGCTCGCTCTCTCGGCGAACCTCACCGACCGCCTCAATCCTGACAAGGTCTTCATGATCAGCGCCACGCAGGGCGACGGGGTTGCGGACCTAAAGCAAGCGCTGGCGCACGCGATGCCGGAGGGGCCATGGCTCTATCCCGAGGACGAGCTTTCCGACGCGACCGACCGGATGGTCGCCGCCGAGCTGACCCGCGAGCAGATTGTAAACCAGCTTCACCAGGAGCTGCCCTATGCGACCGCCGTCGAGACCGAGACCTGGGAGGATCGTCCGGACGGCTCGACTGTGATCCGCCAGCAGATCCTGGTCGAGCGCGACAGCCAGAAGGCAATCGTGATCGGCAAGGGCGGCCGGCGCCTCAAGGAGATCGGCGCGGCAGCGCGCGCGGAGATCGCCCAGCACCTCGGCCGGCCCGTGCACCTATTCCTGCACGTCAAGGTCAACCCCCGCTGGGACGAGGATCGGGGACTCTATCGCGAGATCGGCCTGGAGTGGGCTGAGTAGATTCCTCCCCATCGGTGCCGATGGGGAGGGGAACCAGCGAAGCTGGTGGAGGGGTAAAATGCGGCGACGAAGGGACCCTCCACCATCCAGTCTCCGCTGGATGGTTCCCCTCTCCACGAGCTACGCTCGCAGCGAGGAACTTAAGATCTCCTCCACCCACGCCGGCACCAGCTCTCCTGCCCTGCCGGTGCGGCTCTCATCGAACAAATAGCTGCCCATACTCGGTTCGAGGTTCATCTCGAGCGTCTTGGCGCCGCAGTACTTCGCCGTCTGCACGAACCCCGCCGCCGGATAGACCGCGCCGGACGTGCCGATCGACACGAACAGGTCGCACCGCTGCAGCGCCTCATCGATCCGCTCCATCCCGTACGGCATCTCGCCGAACCAGACGATGTCGGGGCGGACCATCCCACTAGTGCCGCAGCCGGTGCACCGTGCCTCGTCTCCCATCGGCCCTTCCCATGCGAACCGCTCGCCACAATTCAGGCACCAGCCCTTGGTCAACTCGCCGTGCATGTGCAGCAGGCGCTTGGACCCCGCGCGCTCGTGCAGGTCGTCGACATTCTGGGTGATCAGCAGGAGCTCGCCCGGCCATTCCGCGTCGAGGCGCGCAAGCGCCTCATGCGCCGCATTGGGCTGCACCGTCCCAAGCTTCTCCCGTCGTGCATCGTAGAAAGCGTGCACCAGCACCGGATCTCGCCGATACGCCTCGGGCGTGCACACATCCTCAACCCGGTGCCCCTCCCATAGGCCATCGGGTCCGCGGAAGGTCGCGAGCCCGCTTTCAGCAGAGACGCCCGCGCCTGTCAGGATCACGATGTTGCTAATGTCCATGAGCCGACCCTAGTGAGCGAATCACGATGAGCGAAGGCAAGATCCGCATCGGTATCGGCGGCTGGACCTACCCGCCGTGGCGCGGCGTCTTCTACCCCGACAAGCTGCCCCAGTCGAAAGAGCTGGAATATGCCTCGAGCCACTTGGGCGCGATCGAGATCAACGCGACCTTCTACGGGCGGCAGAAGCCGAAAAGCTGGGAGGCGTGGGAGAAAATCGCACCTGACGGCTTCCAGTTCGCGATCAAGGGTTCCCGCTTCTGCGTGATGCGCTCAAAGCTGTGCGAAGGAGCCGAGGGCATCGGCAATTTCTTCGCGCAGGGTTTCGCCGCGCTCGGACCCAAGCTCGGGCCGATCCTTTGGCAGTTCGCGTCGCGGCGGAAGTTCGATTCCGACGACATCGCCGGCTTCATCGACCTGCTTCCCCAAGAGCTGGACGGCCTCAAGCTCCGCCACGCGATCGAGCCGCGCCACGACAGTTTCCGCGATGAGAAGTTCTTCGAGCTGTGCCGTGACCGAAATATCGCGATCGTGTTCGAAGATTCCGATGAATATCCGTGTGTTGAAGCCGAGACCGCAGACTTTTCCTACTCCCGGCTGCAGCGGATGAACGAGGATGTGCCGACCGGATACGATGATGCGGCGCTCGACGGCTTCGCGGCCAAAGCGCGCGAATGGCGCAAGCGCGGCAATGCTTACATCTTCATGATCAATGGCGCGAAGGTCCGCGCTCCGGCCGCCGCGCTGGCGCTTCAGGAACGGCTTCGCTAACCATCGCGCATGAGCGCCGCAGACCAGCCGATCCGCATCAGCCTGACCGCGCCCAACGGCAGGATGGGAAAGGCGATCGCAAATGCCGTTGCCGACAATCCGGACTTCGCGGTCGATCAGGATCATCCCGACGTGCTGGTCGATTTCTCCGCTCCGGGCGCGCTCGAATCCAGCCTCGATCGCGCAATCGCCGCGAAGCTCCCGATCCTGATCGGCACGACGGGTCTGCAGCCGGAGGACCATTCGAAAATCGAGCAGGCTGCCAAGCAAGTCGCCGTCATCTATGCGCCCAACACTTCGCTCGGAGTCAATCTGCTCAAACAATTCGTCCAGGAGGCGGCCAGCCGGCTCGGGCCCGACTGGGACATCGAGATCCTCGAGATGCATCATCGGCACAAGGTCGACGCGCCGTCGGGCACGGCGCTGATGCTCGCGAAGTCGGCGGCGACCGGTCGCGGATCGACCCTTCGGGAGCTAAGCCGCTTCGACCGGATCAGCGAACAGCCGCACGCGCGCGAGCCGGGGACCATCGGCTATGCCTCTCTGCGCGGCGGCTCGGTCGCCGGCGAGCACTTGGTCATTTTCGCGACCGAGGGAGAGCGGCTGGAGCTCGGCCATCGCGCGGAAAGCCGGATGATCTTCGCGCGCGGGGCGCTCGCTGCGGCGCGATTCCTCGTGGGCAAGCCGGCCGGACTCTATTCGATGCAGGACGTGATCGGGGCCAAGCTCGCTTGAACGAGAGCTCTCCGCCGGTCGAGACGCAAGGGCTCGCCCGCCGTCTCACCGCGTTCGACGCGACTATGCTGGTGATGGGCGGGATCATCGGCTCCGGGATTTTCGTCACCCCGGCCGAGGTGGCGCGCCACGTCGGCACGCCGCTGCTGATCGTCGGCGTGTGGGTCCTCGGCGGCCTGGTCGCTCTCGCCGCCTCATTCGTTTACGCCGAACTTGCAGTCCGCCGACCGGAAGTAGGCGGGCAATATGCCTATCTGCGTGACGCCTATGGGCCGATGCCCGCGTTCCTCTATGGCTGGGCTCTGCTGCTCGTCATCCAGTCGGGAGGAATGGCCGCGGTGGCGATCACCTTCGCACGCTATTTCTCCGACCTCGTGCAACTGCCGGCCTCCGATAACCTCCTCGCAGTCGGTGTCCTGGCGCTGCTCACGCTGATCAATTGCCTCGGCGTGCGCTCGGGCAGCAATGTCCAGAGCGGACTGATGGTGTTGAAGATCCTCGCGATCGCCGCGCTGGTACTGATCGGTCTGCTTTTTGCGCCGGCAGCAACAGCACATCCGGAGCCGGCAACATCCGGTTCGCTGACCGGGATTGCCGCGGTCGGAGCGGCGATGACTCCGGTCATGTTTTCCTATGGCGGCTGGCAGACGGCGAGCTTCTGCGCGGGCGAGATGCGCGATCCGCAGCGCGACCTCGCGCGGGGCCTGCTGCTCGGCGTCGCCGGGGTCATCCTGCTGTACACCGCCGTCGCGTTCGTCTGTGTGCACGCGCTCGGGCCGACGGGTCTCGCGAACTCCAGGACGCCAGCGACCGATGTCATGCGCCTTGCCGTCGGCGAGAGAGGCGCGACCTTCATCGGAATCGCGGTGACGATCTCGACGCTGGGGTTTCTGAGCCAGGGAATGCTGACCGCTCCGCGGGTCTATTTCGCCATGGCCGAGGACGGACTGTTCTTCCGCAGCGTCGCCAGAGTGAGCGCCAGCACGCGCGTGCCGGTCGTCGCCATTGTCATGCAAGGCGTTGCGGCCGCGGTGATCGCGCTTTCCGGGACGTTCGGACAAATCCTGAGCTACGTCGTTTCGGTCGACTTCATCTTCTTCGGGCTGACGGGACTGGCGCTGTTCGTCTTCCGCCTTCGCAATCCCGGCCAGCCGGTCCCGTTCAAAGCTCCCGGTCATCCGTTCACCACGGCGTTTTTCGTGCTCGCCTGCTGGACGGTGGTCGTCGCAACTGTGATGAACAATCCGCTGAATGCGTTGATCGGCTATGCCATCCTCGCTGCCGGAGTCCCTGCGTGCCTTTACTGGCAGCACAAGAACAAGGTGGCCGCATGAGGGCGATGCAGTCGGACTATATGCACTGGGCGAAGTTCAAGCGGCCGGTGCGCTATGCCCTGACCGGCAGCGAAGTCCCGCATTTCCGGATGGATTCGCTTCCGATCAGCATCGCCGATCTCGACCTCGATGGAGCGAGCCATCCGCGCTACGCTCCGCTGCGGGAGGCGATCGCTGGGCGGTACGGCGTTTCGTCGGATCAGGTGGTTGCAGCCGACGGCACGTCGATGGCCAACTTTCTCGCGATGGCGACGCTTATCTCGCCAGGCGACGAGGTGCTCGTGGAGCATCCGACCTATGAATTGCTGCTCGGCGCGGCTTCGTTCCTTGGCGCGGACATCAAAAGGTTCGAGCGCAATCCGGCGGACGCATTCCGGCTCGATCCGGAGAAGGTTCGCGCGGCGATGTCGGACCGCACGCGCCTCATCGTCATCACGAACCTGCACAATCCGAGCAGCATGCTTGCGGAGGACTCGGAGTTGCGCGCTATCGGCGATCTCGCTCGGAGCGTCGGTGCGCATGTGCTGATCGACGAAGTCTATCTCGATTCCGCTGTCCCGCCGCGGCCGAGCGCGGTCCATCTCGGACCCGAGTTCGTCTGCACCAACAGCCTGACCAAGGTGTACGGCCTCAGCGGTCTGCGCTGCGGCTGGATCCTCGCCGGGCCGGAGCTCGCCGAACGCATGTGGCGGCTCAATGACCTGTTCGGAGTCAACCAGGCGCATCCGGCCGAACGCCTCGCCTGCATCGCGTTCGAGAATATCGATCGCCTGATCGGCGACAATCCGGCGATGCTCGCCCGCAATCGCGCGCGCTGGAACGAATTTGTCGAGGGCCGCGACGAGCTCGACTGCATGCGGGCCGAGCACGGCATTACTGCTTTCCCGCGATGGCTTGGCGGGGACACGCGGCGGCTCGATGATCATTTGCGCGAACGGTACGATGCATCGGTCGTCCCTGGCCGTTGGTTCGAGATGCCGGATCATTTTCGGGTGGGTTTCGGATTGGCGGCCGAGGATTTCGACGAAGCGCTGAGTCGGCTCGGCGCGGCGCTGGACGATCTCCAATGACCCGCGATCAGGTGTTCGAATTCTTCCGCCGACTGGCCGAGGTGAACCCCTCCCCCACGACCGAACTCGATTACTCGAATGCCTATACGCTGCTGGTCGCCGTTGTGCTCTCTGCACAGGCTACCGACGCGAGCGTCAATATCGCGACCAAGCCGCTCTTCCAGCATGTCAAAACCCCCCAACAGATGGTTGATTTTGGAGAAGAAAGGCTGCGGGAAGCGATCAAGACCATTGGTCTGTTCAATACCAAGGCAAAGAACGTCATTGCGCTCAGCCAGGCGCTAATCGATCGCTTCGCCGGCGCGGTGCCGCGAACACGCGAAGAGCTGGAATCGCTGCCTGGCGTCGGCCGCAAGACCGCCAACGTCGTGCTCAACACCGCGTTCGGCGAAGAGACGTTCGCCGTCGACACGCACGTCTTCCGCGTGTGCAACCGCACCGGCCTCGCGCCGGGCAAAACGGTCGAAGAGGTCGAGGCCAAGCTCGAAAAAATCGTCCCGCAGCCGTTCCGCCGCGACGCACACCACTGGCTGATCCTGCACGGCCGCTACACCTGCAAGGCGCGGCTGCCCGAATGCTGGCGCTGCCCGGTGATCGACCTCTGCCGGTACCAGCCGAAGACACCACCGCCGGAGGAGCGCGCGAAGCCTAAACCCAGCGCCGCTCGAACCGCGAACCGAGCGTCGTCAAAAGCTCGTACTGCGAAAGTCCCGACTGCTTCGAAGCCGAAGGCAGGTCGTAGTCGATCTCGACCCAGTCGCCTTCGCTAAGACCCGGCGCTGCATCGCAGCCGACGGCGATCAGGTCCATCGACACTCGGCCGAGCACCGGCAACGCATATTCGCCCGCGAACGCCGACCCGCGCGACGAAAAACCGCGGAGATATCCGTCGGCGTAGCCGATATTCAGGATCGCGGCCTCGGTGTCCTCGTGCGCGATGAACGTCGCGCCGTAGCCGCAGCTCTCGCCAGCGGGGATTCGGCGGCGCTGAACGACCTGTGCTTCGACGCGCGCGACCTGGCGGATGGCGTCTTCGAACTCCGGACGCTGAATGCCGCCGTAAAGGGAAATGCCGGGGCGCACGAGATCGAAGCTGTAGGCGCGGCCGAGGCCGATTCCGGCGCTGTTCGCCATGCTGTAGCGCTTCGCCGGGACGGCGGAAGCGACCGCCCGAAACCGCTCGAGCTGCATGCCGTTCATCGGACTGTCCTCGTCGGCGCAGGCAAGGTGGCTGTGCAACGTGTCGATCGCGAGCCCATGCAGTGCATCGATCTCCGTCGGTCTCAGGCCGAGCCGGTTCATCCCGGTATCGATCATCACGTCACAGGGTCGATCGGGGGCGATTTCCTTCCAGCGGGCGACCTGCTCGACGCTGATAAGGCATGGTCGGGCGGGGAGCCGTCGCGCCGCCTCCACGTCATCGCGCCCGATGCCGTGAAGCACGACAACGCTGACATTTTCAGGAAGGTTGCCAAGCTGCTCGGCCTCGGCCCATGTGGAAACGAAAAAGTCGCGGCAGCCCGCCTGGATCAGTGCCTCGGTCGTATCCCGACCACCCAATCCATAGCCGTCCGCCTTGACCGCCGCGCCCGCGGGCACCCCCGCCCGGTCCTGCAGCCAACGCCAGTTGGACTGGATCGCGGAGCGGTCGACGGTCAGGCGCAGCGGGTGGTGCATGGGGTGGCGATAACCGTCGTTGCGAGGAGCGCAAGCGACGAAGCAATCCAGACCCGTCTACTGGATTGCTTCGCTTCGCTCGCAATGACGGCTCATCTCAAGGAAGCCGCAGCCTCCTCCCAATTCGCGCCGTCGAAATGCTCGGTCGCGAGCTCGACGGGCTGGTCGAGGCAATTGGCGTTGACGCTCCACGCCTCGGGATGCGAGCGCGGCTGATAGAAGCTCTTCACCCCACAATGGCGGCAGAAGAGGTGCTCGGCAGCGCCGGTTCCGAA
>JBQCCG010000017.1:0-5088 GCA_051962455.1 Sphingomicrobium sp.
TGGGCCTGGAGCGCGAGCAAACAAGTAGACTCCCGTCTCAAGGTGCGCGCCAAGTTCGTCGGAGCGGCGCTGAGAATGCGTTCGCTCAGTCAAAAGCTTGCGTCCGCAGAGGCGGACTCTCCAATCGGACGGCTGCTCGCCGAATGTCCGGAGACGATCGGCACGATGCTCTGGCCATATCAGTGCGCCGCTTGGGATGCGGAGACCCGCTTCAATCGCATTTCTGAACATTCGGAGGCGGTCCGCCAGCTGCCGGGTCTGACACTTGGTCTCGACGACAAACTTGTTCTCGCGGACCTCTCGTACATCAGCCCGGGCCTATTGCTGATCATCGACCGTGCTCCGTGGTTGGCACGCGAGGGGCATCTCACATTAAGCCTCTTCAAGGGCGACTTCCGCGCTTTCTCGGTCGCATTTTCTCTTTCGAGCAATCCGGCGCCCACGTTATTCATCGGGGGACTGCAAGGTA
This sequence comes from Sphingomicrobium sp., assembly GCA_051962455.1. Taxonomy (GTDB): domain Bacteria; phylum Pseudomonadota; class Alphaproteobacteria; order Sphingomonadales; family Sphingomonadaceae; genus Sphingomicrobium. The sequence continues at coordinate 470 of JBQCCG010000017.1, forward strand.
GGCGTTCCGACCATATCCTCTCGCTGTATCGCGAGCTTACGAAGGACTTGGAGGGTATGCGTCCTCGAGATTTCCTCCTGGAAGAGCTGAGGCAGTTCGCCGTCAAGATCCGCGTCCAGCACATCTATGCGGTCGCTGATGAGCAGAAGATTTCCAGGCACAAGTATTTCGCCGGCAAGGACACCGCTGGTCTGAATTATAACGAGGTGTGGCTGGACCGCGGCGGCAGCCGCGTAGCGGCAACGCATTTCGAGTTGCCGCTGTCGGCAGCTCGCCGTTCACTGGAGGAGGTCGCAGCCAAAAAGCGATCGATGTATCGACGGCGTTATGAGATGTTAGACGCGATCGAGGCAGCGTTGCCGACCGATTTGACCACAGCCGAACGGAGGCACTTCGACGCGCAATGAACCGGTTCAGCAACCGCTTGTTGGCCAGCATCAGGGCCTTTCAATATCACGATGTCCGTAGTGGCCCGTGGCACAGGTTAATGCGCCGGGTAGCGCGCGGCCGGCACATGTTCTGGAGCATCATCACCCAAGCAGACATCGGTCTCGAGGTGAGGCTCGGCAGTCGTCTGATGCTTCCCCACCCGAACGGCGTGGTCATCCATCAGGATGCCCAAATCGGCGATAACTGCATGATCATGCAGCAAGTGACCATCGGAATGATCGGTAATGGCGAGGTGCCGGCGATCGGCAACCGCGTTTACATCGGCGCGGGAGCCAAGATCATCGGCAAGCTCGTTGTTGGAGATGGCGCCCGGATCGGTGCCAATGCAGTGGTACTCGGCGACGTGCCATCTAACTGTACGGCTGTCGGCATTCCCGCGCGAATCATCGACCGGCCTGTGGAGACTGCCGCGAAGTCGCTGGGTAGCTGAAACGCTGCGCAACCAGGTTCCGCTTAGGCGCCAAGAGCCAACTCGCTGTCGAAACGCAAGCCGTAAGAGCGTGGCAAACAGGAATAAGCAGCAAGGCCGCGATAACTTTGGCCATTACCAATGCGCCGCCGCATTTCCGCGCTTGAGAATGGCGTTCGCTCGGACGCAGGCTACGAAATTCAGCGCTGTAGCCGCCAAGGCGATCGGCGCGAGCCTGAGCTTCCGTGGAAGCGGCTGGCCCCTGAGCGTCGTCAGACGCCAAAGCATGAAATGCGCGGGAATCAGCCACCGACCCCCGGTAAAGACCTTGTAATCGATGAGCCGAGCCAACCACTCGCCATCGGTCCGGTTCTGGCTTTGCACGTAGGTCCCGACGTGGCCTTTTCGCCCTTCCTCCCAAAGGACGCTGAAGAGCCACGAGTTGATCGTGCTTCCGACGATAATCCGAGCTTCGTGAGAGATGAATCCCGAGATCGAGCGGTGCGTCCGAAAGAAATGCCGAGCAGTTGGCACCCAGGCAATGCGGCTCACGTCATCCTCGCTCGTGAACCCGACAGTCGAGATCATCGCCGCTATGAATCCATCTTCCACCGGGAGCGCCGGGGGCAGCCAAATCGTGCGAAGGCTCTGGGCTCGCGCACCATAAAGCTGTCCGCAAAGCACACCTCTCTTGGATTTCTGGTCCGACGCGGCCAGCGAACCGCGGTCCATAATGGATAGGCTGCCCTCCTCGCCTCTGAATGACTTGATTGGAGTATCAGTGGCGATTTGAGCGTGCTGGTTAGCAAGCAGTTCGCGCAGCAACTGTTCGAGAACATCATCACCTTCGAAGATGATGTCCGCGTCCATGAGGAAAAGAAAGTCTGCGTTCGAGTCAGAGAGCTCGTGCACGTACGAGTTCCACGTCCTGGCCTTCCCCCCTTCCGGCAAGTCGATCACCCGATAGGAAAAGTCTGGCGGAAGTTCCTGACTGTGGCGCCTCGCCACCTCGACGGTTTGATCATTACACCCGTTCGCGAGACAGAGAAGTTCGAAAGATCTGATGTTCAGGTCCTCCGCCGCGGCATAACCCAGCAGCGACTGGCGAAACAAAGAGGCGAGCGTCGCACTGAGGTTCTGCTCTTCATTGTGGGCAAAGATGCCTAACGACAGGCGCATGGCGGTCCATTGGACGCGACACAAATAACCGTCAATCTTGGCGGACTCCTCGCGCAGATCAGTTATTCTTCGAGTAAAATCGATAAGCCTGAATTAGCAGCTGACCCCGTTAGCCGAAGCCCATTGAAGGAGCGCAAACAGGGCCCATGGGCGCGTCCAATAAACCGTACCGGGCCGCTCAATGAAGCGCCGCCAGATTTCGGCGACAGCCTCCGGTCTAAGGCCGAGCACCTGACTTTGTTTCGCATCGAGCAATCTGGCTTCAACCGACTTTCGGAGCGGCCCGCGCATCCAGCTGTCCATCGGGAATTCGAAGCCGCGTTTCGGACGAGAGAAGAAGGTATCGGGCAAGACGTCCCTGCTCTGGCGGCGGAGCAACTGCTTTCGGCCGACGGGCAGATAGCGATCAGCGTCACTGAGCCCCGCGATGCTGTCGGACAAGACCGTATCGACGAGCGGCACCCGGATCTCGAGCGAATGAGCCATGCTGACGCTATCCATGTCGCGCAGCAGTCGGTCGCCAAGGTACATTTCGGATTCGAGCGCCGTAACCGCCTGCAGTGTCGACAATTCGCGGATCTCCGCCCGGAGTTCCGCCGCACGATCTTCCTCAAGTCCCCACGGACACAGCTGGTCGGCGGCTGCCACAAGACGCCGAAGGCTCCCTCTGCTGAAGAGAGCATATTGCGATTGGTACATGCGCTCGAGTTCGCCAAACCCGAGTGCGAGCTGCCCCGCTTTGGAACGCGGCCGGAGTCGCTGCAGCGCGCGACCGCCAATCCGCGCGGCCAACCTGCCGCCCGGTAAGCCCATCATTGGCTCGGCACGGAGCGCTCGACGGAAAGACGTATAACCGCCCGCAAGCTCGTCGCCGCCGGCGCCGGACAGGGCAACCTTGAAACCGAGCCGTGCCGCCTCCCGGCTGACGAACCAGCTGTTGACGCCGTCGAAACTCGGTTGATCGAGCGCGGAACCGGCTTCTTCGAGGTCATGGAGGATGCCCTCGGCGGTGAGTTCGATAACGTGATGATCGCTGCCGATCGCAGCCGCAGCTGTCTCGGCGAACCGGCGCTCGTCGGCCGCTGTATCATCGAACGCGACCGTGAGCGTGTGCACCTCGGAGGCTCGGGCAGCGGCCGCCGCCACGGCAGTGGACTCGATCCCGCCGGACAGGAAAACGACGACCGGCACGTCGGCGATGAGATGAGCCTTGGCCGTATCGGCTATGAGCCCGTCGGCCTTCTCGAGGTCAATTCTGGATGCCTGCCGAAGGCTCAAGCCGATGTCCCAGAAGCGCTCGAAACTCGGCGCCGCATGGTCCTTGTCGAGAATCGCATAGCAGCCGCGCGGGACCTCTTCGATCTCATTCCAGATCGTGCTCGGTCCCGGCATGAAGCCATTCCACAAATATTGCCCGATCCGATACGGGTCGGTGCGGCGTTCGGCGAGGCCGGCCTGCACCAGCGCACGCCCCTCGGAGGCGAAGGCCAGCGCGGGCCGGCCATCCGCACCAGTGAAGCGAGCCCAGTAGAGCGGCTTGATCCCGTATCCGTCCCGGGCGAGTACCGCGCGGCCCTTGCGAGGATCGACGAGGACGAGCGCAAACATCCCGCGCAACCTCGCGAAAACGTTCACACCCCACTTGTCGTATCCGTTGAGGATGACTTCCGAATCACCGTTGGTGAAGAAACGCGCACCCGCAGCCTCCAGCTCCGCGCGAAGCTCGCGAAAGTTGTAGATCTCGCCGTTGAACACGAGTGTCGTACCTGTGGCAGGGCTGACCATTGGTTGAGCCGCAACCGCTCGCAGGTCGATGATGGATAAGCGCCTATGGCAGAGAATAGCGCCGAACGGCTCTCCTACCTGCCAGGTCCATGAGCCTGAATCATCCGGTCCCCGATGGCGAAGTCGCTCGTTCATCGCCTCACAAGTTGCGACGTCATTCGGTCGAAGTGGGCCGATGGCTCCGGCGATGCCGCACACGCGCCGTCAGCCTCTTTCTTGAGCGACGGTGTCGTCGATTGCTCTACCGCGCCGCTTTGCCCACGTCTCGTCTGCTTCGCCGTTGAACATCTCGAGCGCCCGCGCCTTGCCTCGCGTGAGCATCGCGCGATGATAGCGCCGCAAGTAACGGCGGAATTCGCGGTCTTCATAACGTGGCGTTCCCCTCCACCACGCCCTGGCATAACCCTGGAGCGTGGCAAGGCTGCCGAGCACCGCCGGCTTGTGCCCCAACCGATAGACCGCCGACGCGAGCACGAAGGATGGCGCCGCGCCCATGAACCAATAACCCTCGCCCAGCCGGCGGCGACCAGTGGCGATGCCCCGATCGCTGGAGCCCATCGGCCGCAGGTGGATGAATCGGAGATCGGGATCGTCGATCGACTTGGAACTCCAGCCCAGCATGCGGCCGCGGTAGCAGTCGATCCCGTCCCAAAGCAGACCCCTCACCAACCCGCCGATGTCATCGAGAAAGGTGCGGCGGTAGAACTTGGTCATGCCTGCGGAAACATCGTCGCCGATCCGCTCGCTCCTGAGGTTGGTGAGGTCACCGCCGACGGGGAAAAAAGGCTTGCCCGAG
>JBQCCG010000018.1:0-6805 GCA_051962455.1 Sphingomicrobium sp.
TTTTTTTTGTGTTGGGGTTTAATAATTTTATTTTCTTTAAATTGTTTGGCGGGCCCTTTTTAATTGGGGGCCCCCGCGGCTCCGTTTCACTCGTTGCCGAGACCCGTCGGCGGGATCAGGCCGGCATGCGTGTCGTCGACGCCGAATGTGGGTCCTTTGGTTTCGGCGCTGGCCGCGCCGAGGTCGATCAGTTCGTCATGCGGATGTCCACCATTCATGATCATTCTCCTTCTTTGGCGTCACGGCCATGACCCAAGGAGATTAGGTGGGGGGTACGGATATTCGAAACTTATACGCTGCAGGTAAGCCGATTGTTGGCAGTCAGCTTCACCCTCGATCCGAGCCGATCGGTGGAATCCGCTGTGGCGGCCAATCATCCTGGAAAGAGATCATTTGCACGAGAAGGACCCGGGCTTGAGGGCGCCGGCGCGTCAGTGCCCCGGCGCCCGCTCGCCTTGGTCAATCGAGACGCAGCCCCGACATGGGCCAGAGCCCCACTTTGGAATCGTCGGCACCGTAGGTCAGTGCCTTGGTTTCAACGCTCGCCGCGCCGAGGTCGATCAGACGAGGCGACTTACGGTCAGCTTGTTCGCGCTTCATGGCTATTCTCCACTAGAGGATGCCATGGCCATGACACGCGCAGCATAGCGACGACCTCAAATACTCGTAACTTATTCGCAAGATGTATTCCGATTATTCCGATTCGGCGGATCCAAGCACCTGGTCACTGACTATTGTCGGCGGTCTTGCCCGGCCAGCGGCGTTCGAACATTTCAAAACCAGTTTCGTTCATCCTCCATCCCCGAGCAATCCTGGAGAGATAGGCGCGAAGCGCTTTCTGCGCCTTGGCAGTCAAATGCAGCGTCGCCAGAAATCGTTCGGGATGATCATGCTCCCGCAGAACGAAACCCTGCTCCTCGAGATGGTCGACCCAGCGCACTGTCGCGGTCGGCGGTGCTTGCAGGAGTGCCGCAAGCGCGGCGGCATTCTGTCGCTCCCCGGGCGAAGCCGAATATAAAGTCAACAGGATGTCCCAACCGGTTTCGCCGAAAAGGCTTTCCGGAAAATTCTCGCGCCGGAGCCTTCGACCGGCCGCGATGCGCCGGGCAGTCTCGATCAGCTCAAAGTCGCTGCTCGCCATTCCGGACCCCGAGCTCGTGAGCAGGCGCCTGATGCTCATGCCGCGCGCCGGTGCTCGGCGCTGACCCGCAATATGCTCTCCTTGAGCCGCAGCCTCGAGCGGAGCTCATCAAGAATCCGCTCGTCGACCAAGATCTGCAGCGCCTGCAGGCTCTGGCCCATCGCCTCGACGGGAAGGCCGAGCGGAAGGACCCGCCAGCCGATCGACAGCAAAGCGGGCACCCGGTGCGTTTCGGCGACCAGAGTGTAGCGCGCGATCGAGTTCATGAAGGCAAATTCAAGCAAAGCGAGCGCGAGCAGCCGGTGAAGCTTGACGATCGACGTCCCGGCGATCGCCGGCGGGGACGTAACCAGCCGCGAAATTTCCCAGCAATCCTCGCCGGTCGGAAACGGACCCGAGCACAGATCGCTGAAGATCGACCCCAGCATGTGACGCTGGGTGGACGGGATGAGGCGGACCGACCCCTCGTGGCGCCCGCTCGCTTCCGAGCGGGCCAGCAGATAGACGGCGAATTCATTGTCGAACTCGTCGACCTCGATCCAGCTTTGCCGAGCGGGAAGGCTCCAGCCCAGCCGGTCGACGAACACGCGTTTGCGGTCGTGATACATATGCATCAGCGCCGCGGCATGCTCGAGGCGGGTTTCGGGAAGCACGACGTCGATCATGAGCGGTTGAGTGGCACAGCCGCGCCCGCTTCGCAGCCCCGGTAGTTACGGGGAAGGCAGAGAGGTCATCGGGCGGTTATAGCCGCTCCACGACCGTGGAGACCGGGACATGACCGCTCAACCCTTCCCAGCCATTGCGAGCCGGCAAAAGCCGGTCCGCAACGACCGAACGTTCCCCGACGTGCCGCGTTCAGGCCTTCGAGGCATTCCCGGCCGCAAGGGACTGCCGCTGCTCGGGATCCTGCCCGAGGCGGTGAGCGACCCGTTCGCATTCACTCGGCGAATGCATGACCAGTTCGGGCCTGTCCACTGCTTCTATGCGTGCGGCAACTGGAACGTTCAGCTGGTCGGACCCGAAGCCAATGAATTCGTCCTGTTCGACCGCGACTGCAACTTCTCGGCTTATGGCGGGTGGAAGCCGGTGTTCGGACGCCACTTCGACGGCGGCCTGCTGCTTCGCGACGGGACCGATCATCAATGGCACCGCAAGCTCCTCGCGAGCGCGTTCAAGCAGGATCAGCTGGAGGCCTATGTCGGTTTCTTCAGGCCCAACATCCAGGCGGCCGCTCGAAACTGGTCGGGCCGGACGCTCGACGCCTATGAGCTTTCGCAGCAACTGACCTTCGCCAATGGCTATGCCGCCTTCCTCGGCCGGGATTCGCGGCTGGCGACAAGGCAGGATCTTCTCGCCTTCCGATATATGATGCGCTCCGCCGCCGCAGTGCTGCCCTGGTCGCTTCCCGGCACTGCTCACGGTCGCGCGACCTGGGCAAGGGGCCATATCGCAAGGCTGATCGAGCCGATGTTCGACCGCGAGCCCGATCCTCAGCGGACCGATCTTGCGGCGGTGCTGGTGCGCATGATGCACGAGGAGCTGCTGACGCGCCGCGAAGTGCTGGCGCATCTCACCTTCACCATCGCCGCGTCGTTCGACGCCTTGTCGTCGGGAACCATCTCGACGCTTTATTATCTGGCGAGAAATCCCGATTGGCAGGAGCGGGTCCGGGCCGACCTTCTGAGTTCGATTCCGGATTGCGAGGGCATGAACCTCGCCCAGCTCCAGTCCTCCCAGGAGAGCGACTGGGCGGTGAAGGAGGCACTCCGCCTCAACGCCGCCGCGCCGGTCCTCTGGCGGCGCGCCGTGAGAGACGTCGAATTCCAAGGCTACCGACTTCCCGAGGGGACGGTCACCGGGGTCAATCCGATGCTAACCCACCTCCTTCCCTCGGTCTGGGAGGATCCGGACGCGTTCGATCCCTCGCGGTTCAGTCCGGAGAATTCGAGAGCCCGGCATCGGTTCGCGTTCGTTCCGTTCGGCGCCGGAGTCCACGCCTGCCTCGGCGCGAATTTCGCCTCCCTCCAGGCACGCGCGCTGCTTCGAATCATTCTCGAGCAGCATCGGCTGGTGCTGTGCGATTCGGAGGCGCCGCGCTGGTATCACTGGCCCAATTGCCGCCCGAAAGGCGGCCTCAGGCTCGAGCTCAGGCGCCTTTAGTCGAGCACTTCGCTGAAGCAGATCTCGCTTCTGAACAGGGCGCGCACGATGAGCTGCGTCCGAGTGGCGACCGAATAACGCCGTTTGGCCGCCTCGATATGCTCGTTGACGGTCCGCGGCCGGATGTTGAGCAGATCCGCGATCACCGAATCGCTTTTCCCCCGGGCGGCGAACAGCAGGCAATCGCGCTGCCGTTCGGTGAGCGGAGCAGGGATCACATATTCCTCGCTCGGCTGACGATCGCGAAGAAGGATCTGGCGCGCCTTCTCGAACGCGAAGCAGCCGAGCGCCTGCGCGGCCGGAAGATTGTGCGCCGGAAGGTCGGCTTTCCTGCGGACCGCGAAATGACAGGAGCCGAAGGTCTCGCCGGGAACATGATTGGGAACCGTGAAGCCCTCCGCGAGCCCGAAATGGCCGGCAATCTCCATGTAGCGCCTCTCGCGCTCGTCGAGTGCGACATGCTCGCCGAGCTCGCTCCACAGGAAGCCGGTCGAGGAGCGCTCGGCGGCTTTCAGGACCGGCTCTCGAAAATCCTCGTCCTCCCGAAGTCTCGCAAGCCATTCCAGAGGATAGTTGGACAGCCGGACCTTGTCGGTCGACGGGCGGCCGAACCGGATATGATGAACGATCGCAAAATAATCGAAACCGAGCTCACGGCAGCCGGCGTCGATCGCTTCCCGAAGATGGATCATATTGTCGATCGTCGCTCCGCTTTCGACAAAATCCCGGACAACGTCGAACGCCGAATGGGAATGGCGGGCAAGCCGCGGCGCGCCCGCGGGAGCTGAAGGCGCACTTGCCCGAATTCTAGGGTTGGTCATGCCGAGGCCCCCCACTGGGTCGCAGTCCCATGAACGTTAATGGAAAGCCGCCGTCCAGTCCAACAACACAAGTCCTTCGCGACGGCACCCGTCGCCCGTCCACTGGCGGGGGGCGCTGGTTCGCACATCGGCAGATGCCCGGGATCGATGCGCGACGGCCAGATCCGGCCCGGTGCGGGGACCGCGCGTGCCCCAGCGACGATTCCGAACCGCCGCCGCGGCGCCGTTCCCCTTCCAGGCGGAGATCGCGCTTGCACGGCCCTTCAAGCCGCGCGAGCCATTCGCTCGCCGAGCTTCTGGGCCTGGCGCTGGTGCTTTAGCTTTTCGTCGCGGGACGGCGGATTATGAGCCCTGTCTCCTCTGTGGCGCGGAAACAGGGCTCACTCGATCCAGCATTCTTCCCAGTGGGGCCAGGAAGCTGCCTGCGAGAAGCCTTTAGCCGCCGATCGATTAAGCATCGATTGCCCTTTGGTCCGGAACGGATGAGAATGCAGCGGCGGCTAGGGCTTCGCGGATTGCCTGAAGATCCAGATGACGATGGCGAAGCAGGCGAGCCACACCAGGGCGATCACGAGAAAGATGTTCACTCCCCCTCTCCTGCCGGCGCACCGCCATGCGATCGTTCAGCGCTCCCCGTGGATATCGTGCCGGTGTATGCAAATTCCCCCGCCTCGCCGGGAGCCACGGCTGTGACGGATTCGGCGGATAGCGTCCCGTGACGCGGCGCCGACCGCCGCCAAGGGAAAAGCGCTTCGGCCTGCTCGATGCCGAGCTCAGCTGGTCGTCCTGAATGATCGTGGCACAACATCGATACGCAACCGCTGACAAAACCGCGATCCGGAATAAGAACGCCAATCGGCCATGTACGAGCGCCCATTTAAGGCCAAATCAACGAGGATGCCTAACGCGAGGATAAGCATTCAAGGCTGCCGAGCGCGCGATTGGGGCGGCTCAATAAAAGGAGCGAGCCTCCGGGTTTCTTGGGCGAGCGGCGGAAGGCACCGGAAATTCACGTCGCCCGTTCATCGCTCCGGGCGTTTCTCCATCGTGCCGACCAGGGGTCGGCTCAACCGCGGTTCAGGCGGCGAAATCCCGCCGCAAGGCCTGGTCCGCGCTTCTGCGCAACGCGGTCAGCTTCGTAGCGTCGGTCTCGAGATTGTTCGGGTCGGCGGTGATCGCCTGGACAGCGGCAATCACCTGCATGGCGACATCGAGATTCTGGAGCGCGTGACCGTAACGGCGCACGACATCGGGGTCCCCGGCAAGCACTCCGCCAAGATTGTCGAGAAGCTCAAGGGCCCGCTGGAGATCTCCGGAGAGCTCCGCGTCCCGCTCCTGCAGCTCGAGCTGACGACTTTGGCCAAGGGAAGAAACCGGCAATGGCACCGCCCCTGCTTTCACCAGCCTGACGACCTCGTCGATCCTTTGCTGCTCGGCGTTGGCCGGAATAGCGCGCCATTGCTGGACATCGATGCTGCCGGAGAATTTGAGCCCGCAACGGCCATCCGATGACCAGGCCACCAGCCCGTGCACGATCAGTCCGCCGCGGACCAGCTGAACGAGCGCACCGGACTCCGGAATGACGGATCCCTCGACAAGTGCGCCGATGGCCGAGATGTTGCGGATCTTTACGGGTGACGGCTTGCCGTCGCGATAGAGCGCGGCCGCCAGATAAAGGCTCGCTCTCGATGCGCCGCGCGTATCCGGCACACGGCTTTCGGCTGTCGTCGACATGATGACCGCTCGTCCCCAGTTCCGGCCCCGCCTGTACGCCGCTGGTGTTAACGTCTTGAATGCACTTGATCCGTTTCGGATGAATCCCTTGCCGTGCTTGCCGGCGCTTGAAGTCGTGGGCGGAGCCGAAGGGCCGCCCCCGATCAATTCGTCCGGCTATCCACCTCGGGGGGCCGATATCGGCGGAGGCGAAGCGAGACCATGGCGGACGGCACATTCCGGCCTAACCTTCGTTAGCTCCCGGAACATGGGCAACCACGCGCTGCGGCCGGATCAAAGGCCCGTCCTCCAATCCGAACAAAGGGAGCGTCTCGGGCGCTTGCTGGGACAGGCCTTCCCTCTCGGCGACGATGGATCCTTCGCGGGACTGCTCCAGGCGATCCGCGAGCATCAACCGGACAGACGCTGAGCTGATTTCCTCGGATCCAGGGCAGGTGTGCCGAATGCCCTTCTTTCTCTTCACTTCCGCCTTCGCAGCGGCTGCCGCCCGGCCCTTTAACCGGACTGGTCCACATCGGAGAAAGCCTTAGCGTTCGTTTCACGCCATGCCCGATAATCTGCGGGGACATGACGATAACGGTCATCAACATGGCTCGAATTTCACGGAGCGACTGAATGCCGGTCCATTTGAACGCGTCGCTTCATCTGAGCGGCGGCAGGAAAGTCCCCGCCGTGATCTCGGACCTCTCCTCCGACGGCTGCAAGATCAGCATTCGCCAGATGCTCGAAGTGGGGGAGATCGTCGAGCTGATCGTCCCCGGCCGCGACAGCTTTCGTGCAAGGATCCGCTGGGCGACCGTCAAGTGCGCCGGCTTGCTGTTCATCTGACTCTCGTGGCTCATCGTCTCCGTCGGACCTGGGCAGGGGACAAAATCGCGACCTTCAGGCCAGTGGCATCGATGAGCAGGATCAGGGTGACATAGGTTCAGGATCGAGGATCGCGACCTTG
>JBQCCG010000019.1:0-4078 GCA_051962455.1 Sphingomicrobium sp.
GACACCGCCCTCCACGCAGGAGGGATTGCCGGGCCTTACATTCTCGTCGGCGCGGCATCGGGCGGCAATCACATCCGCGCGTTCGCCGACCTGTTCCCCGAAGATGTCGCGGGCCTCATCCTTCTCGATGCGGACGCGAGCGACGTCGACACGCCGGAAAACCGCAAGCACGACGACGCGGGCATCCTCGGCTTTGTGCCGCGGGCCATCGAGTGTCGAAATGCGATTGCTGCCGGCAACACCGAGTTTGCACTGCCGCCTCCGCCAGGGCGACCCCCGCGCAAGTGCATCGAAGGATTCTTCCGTGGGCTGCCTGAGCGCGAGTGGTCCCCCGAGCTCAATGCGAAGCTACTCGACATTGCCCGCCACAAGATCGCGATGTGGGACGCTGACATCTCCGAGGCGCAGAACATTCCGGCCGGCGAAACATGGCTGCAGAAACATCGCCGTTATCTCGGCAGCACTCCGGTGCGGATCTTCACCACCGGGAACCACGCCGTTCATTTCCTCGACAAGGAGCCTCCGCCAACGATCGAGCATTTGAAGATGGAATATGACGCCGCCGTCGCCCAATCCCGATGGCTCGACCTCTCCAGCGACGCCAAGCAGATCTTCCTTCAGAACAGCTCGGAATATGTTGGCTTCGATCAGCCAAGTGCGGTGGCGGGCGCGGCGCGCGAAATTTACGAACGTGCCTCGAGGAACAGCCGGAACTGCCATTCGGATCATTAATTCCGGACCGCGTGCCTAATGAACAAGCCGCCTAAAGCAGGCCGACAGCGGATATACGCCAAGGGCAGCTTTCCGCCCATTCCTGCCGCTACGGCAGCGGCTGTCTTCGCTCGATTGTCGCAGTTGGCGGTGTCGCCGCTGTGCGCCGATCGAGCGCCTTAAGTGCCTACGCGAGCCCCAGTTTGCCGAGGAACGCGCCAAAGCGGCGGTCGCCGTGCAGCGGTTGCAGGAACGGATCGACCTTGGTGATCTGAAGACCTGGATCGGTCTCGGCGAACGCGTCGTCCAACGCTGCGAAGGCCGCGTCGGCAGCGCCAAGCTGTGCATGAATCTCCGCGAACTGGTAGAAGGACCCGCTGGGATGCTGCTTCTCAAACTGCTGCAGCAGTGAAGTCGCATCTTCTCGATTTCCGGAACGAGCGGCCGCGAGCGCGAGACCGTCAAGCTGGTGCCAATCCGATGAATCGAGCCCTTTGAACCGCGCTATTGCTGCGTCGGTGTGCCCAAGCATCAGCTGCGCGTAGGCAAGAAAGGTGATGAGGTCACGATTGTTCGGTAATCGTCGGAGGCCCACGGCAGCGGCGTCGGCCGCTTCGTTGAACCTGCCTTCCAGATACAGGCCTCGGACTTGCTCCGAAAGAAGGTCCGTATTGAGGGGATCGAGAGCACGCGCTCGATCGAATATCGCATCGCGATCACGGAAGCGGCCGAAGTAGAGCAGAGCCGCGGCGTAATTCAGCAAATCGTCGACAGAAACGCCCGGCAAGCTGGTGGCGCGCTCGTACTCCGTGAGAGCCTGCCGCAATTGGAGTCGTGTCGAATAGTAAGTAGCCAATGCAACATAACCGAGCGAATACCGGGGAGCGATAGCGATGGCTCGGTTCGCGTAGCCGAGCGCTTTGGCCGCAGACTTCCGCAAGGTCTCGGCGTCGGTCGTGAAGACCGCATTGTACCAGAGTGTGAAAAGCGCATTCTGAGCGAAGGCCTGCGCGTAATTGGGATCGAGCGCGATGGCCGCGTCGAGCAGGTCAATGGCACTCTGCATGCCTTCAGGAGTGTCACGGCCTCCGGCGGCCATTGCTTTCAGGAGCAAATCCTGCGCCTGCGGATTTCGGGTGCCGCCGAGCGTTAGGCGTGTATCCGCCCCAAGTTCGAGCTCGAGCGCATTAGCGACTTCCCGCGCGATTTCCGTTTGAATGGCGAGGAAGTCGCCGGGCGCGCGATCGTAGGTTTGGGACCAGCGCTCCAGGCCGTCGCTGCCGTCAACCAGTTGCGTGCTGATCCTTATCTGTTGGGGAGAACGGCGAACCGACCCCGTCAGGATGCTGCTAACGCCGAGCTTCTTCTCCGCGACTGTCGCGACGTCGTTCCGCACGGCCTCGCACGACGTGCGCGCCACCACCCTCAGGCCGGCGATCTGCGACAGGTCGTCGCGGAGTTCCTCGGCGATTCCATCCGAGAAATAGGCCTGCGATGGATCTCCGCTGAGGTTTTCGAACGGCAGCACGGCAATGCTGCGATTTGCGCTGTTCGATCTGGATCGAATCCACGCCCACCCCCCGGCACCCGCAACGACGACGCCAGCGATGGCCCCGCCGGCGATCAGAGTTCGGCGACTGACGGGCGGCCCACCTCTCTCAAGCGCAGAACGGGGCGGCGGCGCCCGATCCACAATCGCCCGAACCGTGCCTAGGACATTTTGGTAACGCGGATCAGACCGCTTCCCTTTCCAGCCAACAAGGGGCAACGCTTGGGTCTCGCCGAACCCCAGCGGCTGCCTGCATTCGTCGATCTTCACCGGAAGGTAGGTCCCTTGTTCCACTGCTCGCGAGGCTTCGTCGCGGACGAAGCTGCCTTGAGGGCCGACCGACTGGGCGCTCCAAATCACGATCACGCATTTTGCGGCATTCAGTTCGGTTTCGATCGTTTCGCGCCAGGCTTCGGCCCCACCGATGCGGGCATCCCACCACACGGCGATGCCGTCGGCCTCGAGAGCGTCGACCAACGGCCGCACACGCCTGCGGTCCTCCGCCTTGTATGAAATGAAGACGTCGGCCAATCGGCTGCCCCTCCGCGAATCCAATGTATTCGCGAATATGACACTTGCCTACTGCGGAGAGGCGGCGGCAGCTTTCCACCCAAAGCTGCCATTCGAGTGAAGCCGTCACGCGAGTGATCGCGTGACGTCGATCGACACGACGCTTGGGTGGCTTGTCCATCCAAGCCAACCGGACAAGCACCGGTCGTCGGCCGGCTTTCGCGATCTCTCGGCTAAGTCTCGCCCGCTGTCGCTCGGCTCGCCTTAGCCTTGGTCGCTCAAGACAACCCATGTCGGGGCGTGGTCCGACGCTTTCTCCTCGCCCCTCGCCCATTTGTCGACGCCAGCGCCCTGAAGCCGGTCAGTCGCCTCGGGCGAGCAGAGCAGATGGTCGAGGCGGAAGCCGAGATCGCGCTGCCAGCAGCCCGCGGTATAGTCCCAGAAGGTGTAGAGCTTTTCCTCGTTCGGATGCAGGGCGCGCAAAGCATCGGTCCAGCCCTGATTGACGATCCTGCGCCACAGCTGGCGGGCTTCGGGCCGCATCACCGCGTCATTCTGCGTCGCGCGGACCGAAAAGACGTCGCGGTCCTCCGGCACCACGTTCCAGTCGCCGCAGAGGACGGTCGGCTTCTCCTCCTTCAGCAGCTCGGCGGCGTGGGCGCAAAGCCGCTCCGTCCAGCTGAGCTTGTAGGCGAACTTCTCGGTGCCCACCGGATTACCGTTCGGAAGATATAGCGAGCCGACGACCAGTCGGTTGACCTCGGCCTCAATGTAGCGGCTGTGGGTGTCGTCGGGATCACCCGGAAGACCCACTCGGCGCAGCTCGGGCGTGTCACCCTTCGCCAGCACCGCTACGCCGTTGAAGCCTTTCTGGCCGTGCCAGACGGCGCCGTATCCCGCCGCCTCGATGTCCGCGATCGGCAGCGATTCATCGGCGCATTTGAGTTCCTGCAGGGCGACCACGTCGGGCTGCTCGCGTCCGAGCCATTCGAGGAGGCGCGGGAGGCGGGCACGGATGCCGTTAAGATTGTAAGTGGCTAATTTCACGGCCTCGGGATTAGCGTGAGCCGAGAAATTAGCCATCCCGGACTTGATCCGGGATCCGCCATTTCTTCTTCACCGAAGGAAGGCGGATCCCCGCCTGCGCGGGGATGACGAAGGATCTCAGACGCTGAAGCTCGACCCGCAGCCGCAGCCCGACTGGGCGTTGGGGTTGGTGACCTTGAACGCCGCGCCGCCGAGATCCTCGACGAAATCGACCGCCGAGCCCTTGACCAGATCGAGGCTGATCGGATCGACGACCAGCTT
>JBQCCG010000020.1:0-6008 GCA_051962455.1 Sphingomicrobium sp.
TGGTATTTCCCAGGCCGCCGCCAATGTTGAACGCCTGGCCCGAAAGGGTGTGAATGTTGGATTGGGCGAGCAGGAATGCGTCCACCAGATCTTCGACGAACAGCACGTCCCGAACCTGGAGTCCGTCGCCGTAGAGCACGAGCGGCTTACCCTCGATCGCCCGAATCAGGAAGTGCGCGACCCACCCCTGGTCTTCGGTGCCCATCTGGTGAAGGCCATAGATGCAGCTCATCCGGAAAACGGCGGTCGGCACGCCGAAGCTGCGGGCGTAATCGAGCATGTACTGATCGGCGGCACCCTTCGAGCAGCCGTAGGGTGTATGGAAATCAAGCGGCCGGGTTTCGTCGATCCCGCGACGAGCGGCGAACGCCTTCGGCTCGTATCGATTGTGAAGCGTGTCGAACTCGATGTCGCCAAGATCGCCATAGACCTTGTTGGTCGAGGCGAAGATCACGGGCACCGGTTCGCTGCGCATGCGCACGGCGTCGAGCAGGTTGATCGTGCCCCGAACGTTGATGTCGAAATCCTCGCGCGGATCGACCAGACTTGTCGTCACCGCGACCTGCGCCGCGAAGTGGAATACGGCTTTGGCCTCCTTCGCGGCGTGGACCAGTTCGTCTTCGTCGCGGACGTCACCGGCGATGTGGGTAATGTTCCGCCCGTGGCGCATGTTCAGCCAGGCGAGGTTGCGCTCGACTCCTGGTCTCGAAAGCGCATCGTAGATGAGGATCCTGTGGCCCTCTCCCGCGAGCCGATCGGCGAGGTTGGAGCCGATGAACCCGGCGCCGCCGGTGATCAGGATCGGCCGAAGTTTGGCGGTCATGCGACCAGCCCCTTAGTTTCGAGCTCGGCGCGAGCCTGCTCGACGCGGTCCTCGGCCTCTTGCTCCGCCACCCAATCGGCGAGTTCCGAAATTCCCTCGTCGAAATCCTTCTCGGCGCGGAAGCCGAGCCTCTCCGCGGCCTTGCTGCCGTCGCAGAAACAATGACGGATGTCGCCGATCCGCGCTTTGCCGGTAATCTCGGGTTTGAGATCGTTGCGGTGGAGAGCGCGGGCGATCGATCGGGCGACCTGCCTTATGTTTCGGTCCACGCCCGAGCCGATATTGAACACCTCGCCGGCGGCCTGCGGGTGCACCAGCGCATCGGCGAACGCGCGGGCAACATCGCCGACATAGACAAAGTCGCGCCGCTGCTCGCCGTCCTCGAATATGAGCGGGCGCTGACCGTTCAGCAGCCGCGACGAGAAGATGGCGAGCACACCCGTATAGGGGTTCGAAAGCGCCTGCCCTGGGCCATAAACGTTGAATAGCCGCAGGCACGTTCCTTCCATGCCGTAGGCTTGGGTCATGATCAGCGTCTGGCGCTCCTGGACGTATTTGCCGAGCGCGTAGATCGAGGCGAGGCTGGGCTGCTTCCATTCGGGCGTACCAACAGGCGTTAGCGGCCGTCCGCGCCTATCGAGCGGGTCCCAGCCCTCGCCGTTCACGCGCGGCTTCCGCTCGGCATTTTCGATCAACTCGCCATCGGCATCGCGATAGAGGCCTTCACCGTAGATGCTCATCGACGAAGCTGTAACGACGCGCCGCGCCGGATGGTCGATCAGTGCTTCAAACAGCACTGCCGAGCCGGTCTCGTTGACCGACGTATAGCGTTCCACCGCGTACATTGACTGGCCGACGCCGACCTCCGCGGCGAGGTGGACGACGCTGTCGACGCCTTTCAAAGAGCGCGCGACGACATCCTTGTTACGGATATCGCCGACGATGAGCTCGACCTCATCGGGCAGGTCGTCAGGCCGCTCGCGATCACCATGGACCTGCTCGATGAGGCTATCGAGGACCCGGACTTCGTTGCCTCGCCGAAGAAGCTCGCGTGCGACCGCGCGGCCGATGAAGCCTGCTCCGCCGGTAACGAGAATCCTTTCCCCCAATTTCCGCCTTCCTTCCGTTTCCGCAACAATTGATGTAGATCAAACTAACAACTGTTGTTCAGCTTACTGTTGTTTTTATTACTTGTAACTTATGTTATGATAGTATTGCTGATGCTTCTTCTTCTTGAACCCAAGAACAGAAGCTTTGTTCCATTTTCGGATCGTTCCGTAGTTCAACCGACCGAGGATTCCCGCCGAGTTCCGCAGCAGTCATGTTCAGGAAGAAGATGCTCGAGGCTCCGGCGATAGAGAGCGGCTTTCCCGGCCTCTACCGCGAGCTCCGCCTGCCCCAGCCGGAAGCTCGCGTAAGCCACGCGACAGAAATCGAGCAGTTCGGAGTCGACGCGACACGCGGTTGAAGCGATCAGCCTCTGGGTCTCATCCGGGTCGAGGACAAACTCCTCGATCGCGCCCGCGACGTCCCACGCCAGATCCTGGCAACCGATCAGGTCGTGCGCCTGATGGTGATCGACCGCGTCGGTCTTGAGCAGCCGCCCGCTTTCGATGCGTAGCCACTCGCGCCGGTCGAGCCTGTTGTCCGTGCGAATGCGTCGAACCTGAGGCTGCAGCGTCGCGGCGTCGAAGCGTTCAAGCCGTTCGCAAGCTTTCTCGCCGAGCGTCAGCGAGATATTCCGCCGGCACATCGTGAGAAGCTCGCCGACGCTCGCGCCGCTCTCCTCTTCCGCCGGAAACAGCCGCGCTCGTGCGCCAAGGTAGCGGCCAATGTCCTCAATCGGCTTTTCGCCGGGCTGCAGCGGTCGTGCGCCCTCGCACCACCGCTCCACTAGAAAGCCGTGGATGAGTCCGAGCGGCTCCGGAGTAAGGCCTGCCCCGCAAAGGGCGCTTGCCATCTCTAGCTTGCGTTCGCCGATGCCCCCAAGACCGGCGAATTTGACGAGGACGCGCTCGCCGTTGTGCGTGCCGAGAAACTTCAGGCGTCCGGTTCCGGTGATGTCCTCGAGCGGCCCGAACAGTTCTGAAAGCCAGCGGTAATCGAGCGCCGCTGGAACGCGCTGCGCTCGATTCCACCGTTCGCGGTGCCGCTCGCTCGCGTGCGGCCCCGGCTTTCCGCCATGGCTGGGGAGAAAGGCGATGCGGTCGAGAGGGACTCCGGCATCCTCCAGCGCGTCGGCGACCGATCCGAACGAACTTCCCGAGAGCCCAGGGCCTTCATCGACGATTATGTAATGAGCACCGTCGTCGATCCCATCAGCGGGCAGCTCCGCCTTCCGGGCGAATGGATCTCCGGATGGGCGGACCGTCAGCGGCGGGGGCGCACCCAAGGCCGCGGCGGCGACAGCCGCAAGCGTGGTGCCGATGCTGCGGATGCCGATGACTCGCGGCGGTCCTTTGAGGTTCAGCCGCTTCGCAGCATCCGCATAAGCTTCCGGGTACACCGCATAGAAGGCGAACCCCTCCGGCAGCCGCAGTTCGACCATCCTCGGAAGTTGCATCGTCGGAACGGCCGGAAGTTCTCCCATATCGGTAAAGCGACTGTCCCACGAGCGCACGACTGCCGACGCGAGCCGATAGACAAATCCGGTCAGCTCGGTTGCCGGATAGCCATCGTCGGCAACGCCCTGCAGTAGCTGTCCGGACTCAACCAGCGCGCCAACCAGCTTGCCGTGACGGGCGATCCCGGAGGACATGTTCGCGATTTCGGCGAGCCGTTCCGATATGGCGCCGAGCCGCTCGCGCGGATCGACGGTCTCCTTGTGGTCGCCGTAGACCAGCACGGCTCAGCCGTCCGCCAAGTGCCGGTACGCGATGCAGCCGAACTCATGATAGCCGGGCGGCGCCAGGCCCCGAGATGCCAGCCAATTGGCCCAGCCGTCATATTGCGATCGGCTCGGCGATACGACCTCCCTGCGGTCCTTGAGATGTATCAGTGCATCGAGAGGCCGCCACCCGGCATCCACGAGCACGCAAAGAGCAAGCAGGGCCGAGCGGCCGATCCCGTGCTGGCAATGGATCAATACCTTTTCCCCGCGTTGCGCATGATCACGCACGAACTCCACGCCTTGCTCGAGATGCTCATGACTGGCGGGCTGCATGTCGGTGGTCGGCAGGTGCAGAAGCTCGATTCCGGCGGCTTTAAGCACTGCAGCGTCGTCGCACTCCTCGGCCCTGAGATCGACGATGGCGCGGATCTCAAACCTGTCCCTGAGGTCCTCAGCGAACCGGATTGGGAAGCAGCCGCCGATCGCGACCCGGTCCGTAACCCAGTGGAGGTCTGGCGCGAACTCGCCGCTCACCGCAGCATCTTCTTCTTCAATATCCTGACGATCTTCTTCTTCATCATCTCGACGTTGGTACACAGTTACTGTTGTTTGTCTCTGATTACTGCTGTTGTGGCAGTCACAAATGGAACAACAAAGCTTCGTAACTGTTCCGCGTCCGTATGATCTTTCATTGCCAACCCGAACCGATCCGCCGATGAACGTGGTCCAATCCCGGCTGCGGGCGGTCCCGCGGGGTGACCTCGAGGCTCGTATCGATGCGCTCGGGCCCTGGTTCCACAACATCAACCTCGATGGCGTGTGGACCGCGCCCGACCATTTCCTCGGCGATTATCCCGGCGCGAAATTCCGCCGCTTCGAGCGCGGCCTCCCCGACGTCAGGGGCAAGAGCGTGCTCGACATCGGCTGCAACGCCGGCTTCTACTCGATCGAGATGAAGCGCCGCGGCGCTGATCGCGTGGTCGGCATCGATAGCGACGAGCGCTACCTCGACCAGGCGCGGCTCGCCAGCGAAACACTCGGCTTCGATGACATCGAGTTCGCGAATCTCGACGTCTATGACGTCGCGGCACTCGGCGAGAAGTTCGATCTCGTGATCTTCATGGGGGTGCTGTACCACCTTCGGCACCCGCTGCTCTCGCTCGATCTCATCCGCGAGCATGTCGCCGGGGACATGCTGCTGTTCCAATCGATGCAGCGCGGGTCGAAGCACGTATTGAAGCTCGACCGCGATTACGAGTTCGCGTAAACCAGTCTGTTCTTCGAGAGCAGCTTCCCCAAGCTCAGCTTCATTGAGCACCAATATGCGCACGACTGGACCAATTGGTGGGTACCGAACCGCGCCTGCACCGAGGCGATGCTGCGATCGGCAGGGTTCAGCATCGACAAGCGCATCGAGGAGGAGGTCTATCTCTGCCGCGTCGCCGATCGGCCTTACGAGAAATACGGGCCGGCAGCGGTCTATCCGGCGAAGGGAGCCGCCGAATGATCGAAGCGGCGATGATCTGGAACGAGCCCAACAACAAGTCGCATTGGGACCCGGAGATCGACCCCGAGTGGACGATGTTCGCGGACATGGCCGTCCAGGCCGCGCAAGCGATTCGCGCCGCCAATCCGGAGGTGAAGCGAGTTCTCGGCGGAATGTCGCCGATCGACCCCTTCTGGATCGAGCGGATGAAGCACAACGGCGTGCTCGACCATGTCGAAGTCGTCGCCCTCCACGGGTTCCCGCTCGACTGGAACCTGTGGCCGCTCAATGATTGGCCGAACAAAGTCGCCGAAATCAAGGCGGTCGTCCCCGACAAGGAAATCTGGGTCACCGAGGTCGGCGTCGGCAGCTTCGGCGCCGAGGAGGTCCAGCAGTTTGGGCTGAACCGAACCGCGGAGCTGCTGCTCGGACGCGTGCCGCGCGTCTTCTGGTATTCTCTCTTCGACCTGCCGCGGACCTGGGAGGCGACGACCCGGCACAAAGAGGCAGAGGGCTCCTCTTATTACCGTCATTTCTACATGGGCCTGATCAAGGAGGACGGGACCCCAAAGCTCGCGCTCGACGACTTCAGGCAATATGCGCCCGAAATGGGGATCATGCAGTGGTTCCACTGGCAGGACCACCGCCTCGACGATGCGGTTCGCTGGATGAAGGATCTCGGCGTCACGCACCTGCGCACCGGCCTCAGCTGGTGGGACAGCTATCGCGACGGATGGGAGGACTGGTTCGACCGGCAGATGGAGGCGCTGGAGGATTTCTCGAGGACCGTGACCTTCTGCTTCACGCCCGACCACCTCGGCATCCAGCCGCATCACACGAGTCCGCCGCGCGATCCGGCGATGTTCGCC
>JBQCCG010000021.1:0-7869 GCA_051962455.1 Sphingomicrobium sp.
TTCGTGATCCTCGACCTCACCTCCTTCTGGGAGATCGGGTGGCAGATGCGGGGCATCACCCGGCCCTATTTCCTCTTCCTGATCGCCTGCGTGCTCGTGGCCGGAATCTATTACCTCGCGGCGCGGCTGGTGTTCCCGCGGAACTTCGTCGAGTGGCCCGACTTCGACATCTACTATTTCCGGCACAGGCAGTGGGTCTACGGCGGCATACTGGTCTGCAACATCGCCGCGGCCGTCGGCCTGCTCGCGGTCCACGCAGAGTTCATGCGCTCGCCGATCGGCTTTCTGAATTTCCTCAGCTATTTCGTCCTGCTGATCGCGTTATTGGCGGTGAAGACGAGGCGGGCGAGCATCGTTCTCCTGATCCTCATGCTGTCGAGATATCTGGTGTTCCCGGTGCTGGTCTTGCTGAGTGTCGGACTGCGCGGCCGGGTGTTCTGAGACTCCCCAGCGCCGCTCGTCAGTCGATCGGGATGCCCTTGGGGAAGTCGGCGGGCAGCGGCTTGATGCAGTCGCCGAAACTCTTGCGCGCAATGTCGGTAAAAGTCTTCAGGCGCACGGCGTCGACGGCCCCGAGCTCCCTCAGCTGGGGAATGCTCCAGCGCGCCGCGCTGTTCATGAAGTGGTTGTCGTTGCGCAGCAACTCGACAGCGTTCAGCATCTCGAGCGACTCTGCTTCGCTGAGCGGTCCGCCCTTGCGGCTGAGCGCGTGCAGCCGGGCGATATGCTCCTGCTCGACCTGGGCGGTTTGTCCGAAGCCAGGCATGACGGCATAGGGCAGCAGATAGGGTTCCAGCACGTCCTGCTTGATGTGGGTCGTCACGTCGGAGGCCGTCGCCGCCTGCTGGGCGACGACGTCATAGGTCAGCGGGAACACCTGATAGCCGTCGACCAGCGCGACGATCTGGCCCCTCGGCGCCTGGTCCTCGACTGCGGAACGGATCGCGTCTAGCCGCTGGCGAAGGCACGGGTACATCATCGCGCGCTGGTAGATTTGCGGGCCATCGTCCCACAGCAGCTCCCGCTTCATCGCCGCTTCGGCGGCGCGGATCTTCTGCTGCCATTCCCAACCCTGCACGATTTCCTGCGCGAGCAGCGCGATCAGCACGCCCATTACGACGATGAGCAACTCGCGCCCGTCGTTGCGCCAGTCGTGCCAAGGCTTTGACGACTCCTTCGGCGATTCATTTGGCATGCGAGGCCCCCCTCGCGGCGGAGCCTAAGCGAGAACGGCAGTAATGGACAGTGGGCCGACAGGGACTAAGCTCCGCGCATGTCACTCACGGGTTCATGCCATTGCGGCGCGGTTCGGGTCGAGGTGCCGAGCGCGCCGGAATGGGCCGCATCCTGCAACTGCAGCATCTGCCGCAAGCTCGGCTCGCTCGTGGCTTATTATCCCGACGACGGCCGCGTGCGGGTCGAGGGCGAGACGGTTCCGTACATCTGGGGCGACCGGATGATCGCGCTCCACCACTGTCCGGTGTGCGCCTGCTTCACCGACTGGCGGAGCACCGGCGAGAGCTATGGCAAGGTCGGCGTCAACGCGCGGCTGCTCGACGGGTTCGAGGTTCGGGAGGGGAAATTCCTGCTGGGCGGCGTGGAGCTCGAGGTACGCTACATCGACAACGCGGATTGAGCGGGCGAGCGGGTCGTCATCCCGGACTTGATCCGGGATCCGCCTCCTTCCGAAAGAAAGACGGATTCCCGCTTGCGCGGGAATGACGGTAAGGTGGTGCAAGGGAGGGGGCTCCCATGGGCGGTTTCGAATTCGTCTTTTCGCTGTTCGCGATCATTCTCGGGCTGAGCCTGGTCGAGGTGCTGACCGGCTTCTCGCGCGCGCTGAAGCGCCGACGCGTCGTCCATCTCGGCTGGCTGGTGCCGCTGCTCGCGATCTTCGTGATGCTCGACCTAGCCAGCTTCTGGGACTGGGCGTGGGGCGCGCGCCCCTATTTGACGCCCAGCTACGGGGTGCTCTTCATCGGACTGGTGGTCAGCGGCCTTTATTATCTCGCCGCCTCGATCGTCTTCCCGAGCGAGTTCGGCGACCGCGCGGACTTCGACGCGCATTACATGGCGCATCATCGGCAGGTGCTTGGAGCCGTGCTTGCGTCCAACCTGATCGGCCAAGGGTGGGTCCAGGCCGAGCTGTTCAGGACGATCCCCCTCGACGTCTGGATCACGATCGCAGCCTATTATGCGCTGCTCGTCATCGGCATCGCGACGTCGAACAAGCGGCTCAGCATCGGCGTGCTCGCGGCGCTGATCCTGCTCTACCTCTATAGCGCCGTGGAGGCGCTCATCGTTCGCCCGGCGTTTTGAGCGACGCAGGGCGGGAACTTCCCTGGAGCGGGTCGGCCGCGGACAATCTCGCCACCTTGCGGGCGCGCTGCCACAGCTCGCATTCGCACTCGGCGGCCATGCGCCCGACCTGCGCCAGCGCATCGGAGTCGTCGCTGGCGGCGAGCCACTCCGCGCCGCGAATCCGGCCGCGCTCGTCGAGGAAATAGAGGATGTAATTGGCCTCTCTCGCCTGCCGCCCGGCCAAGGGATCAAACATGCTCATTCCCACCCTCCGAAGTTCATCGTTGCGGGATGAGAACGACGGCGGAGGGGCAGTTCATCCGGAAGGACGATCAGCCGCTGCTCCCCGCGACAGGGGCCTTTGGCGGCGGGGGCGGAGCGGGCGGGCCAGCCTCGGTCGGAGCAGCCTCGGCGGGCGGCTGGATCACGCAATCCTGGAGCCAAGGGTCGTCCCCGGTCCCGGCCACGCGCTGGCAGCTGACGGTCACCATCTGCCCCGGCTCCAGCCGCGTCGCTTCATCGACCGAGTGGCTGTCGAGGTCGATCCCGAGCGGCATATCGGGATGGTTGGTCTTTAGCCGCATGTCGATGCTCCCGTAGCCGTCGGGGACGGTGCGGACGAATTCGCCGGTCACCACCATCTGCCGTCCGCCGAAGCGCCGGTCCGCCGCGTCGGAATTTGTATGATAGGCCTCAAACAGCTCGGGCGCGCCGATCGTCACCGCCTCGTTGGTCACCCGCCGGGTGTCGATCCTGATCGTCTCGTGCGGGATCGAGATGTGGCCGAAATTGATTTTCCCGAAGGCGGCCAGCCCGAGCAGGAGGCCGCCGGCGACGATCAGCACCGTCTTGCGGTTGCGGCTGAGCTGTTCGGCCGAACGCTCGACGGAATGATCGAGCCGGTCGAACACGCTGTCGGTCGACGCGCCGCAATGCGGGCACAGGTCGTGCAGCGGGCTGATGTCTGCAGCGCACCCTGGACAACGCACCGTCGCTCAACCTTCCATGACGCCCCGCAAGCGGTGCGCCTTGTGCCATAGTTCAGTGCCGCTGTGCAGCCGCTCAAAAGCGGGGGTTGTTAACTTCTTGTTTGTTGAAGCCGCTTAATTGGCGCGACGCAATGTCTTGCCGATCCGGTAGGGTGCCGGATCGAATTGAACAGGGGAAATTGATGTACCTGCGTATTCTCGCGGGGGCGCTTGCTCTCGCCTCCTCGTCAGCATTTGCCGAAACACGGCTGAAATTCGACCCGATTGCAGATGCCGGCGTGAACGTCCGCTATTTGAAAGGGGTCGCTACGCTTGATCGCGCGGATGATGCCGCCGCAGTCCAGGTCACGCCCATCGGGCTGGACCATGGCCGGTTGACCTTCGCCGTGTCCGTGCTGAACCTCAGCCAGGCGCCAGACAATTTCGGAAAAGACGTGACGGCAACCGTTGGCAATCAGACGGTGCCGGTGCTTTCGCGCGACAGGCTCGACCAGATGGCCCGCAATCGCGCGCACTGGGCCCAGTTTGCCATGGCGATGGCCGGCGGCCTCTCCGCGGCGGCAGCAGCGAGCAGCAGGGACACCTACCATGCGACCACCTTCACGCCGCACGGCATGTACAGCACCACCATCACCACGCCGAGCGTTGGCGGGCAGATCGCTGCCGCAGGCGCGGTCGCCGGAACCTCGGTTGCGATTGGAGCCATTCAGGCGCGGCTCGATGCCACGCGTGACGCGCTCGCCAATGAGATTCTGCAGACCACGACCGTGATGCCGCAGGACAGCTACGCCGCGCGGTTCGTGATCGAGAAATTCAAGGGGAACTGGCCGCAGAACGTCCATCTGGTGATGACCTTCGCCGGGAAGCAGTATCCGTTCGACTTCCAGGTTTCGAAGCAGCGCTAAGGTTCGAGGGAAGGGAAGCACCGCCAGCGATCGCGCTGCTTCCCTTAGCTGACCGTTCGCAAGAGAAACAGGTGGCCGCATGAACCAACCGTCCACCTCGCCATTGGGCCCCTCCGGGCCGAGGATGCTGACCGCCGGGATCGCGGTCCTGGCGCTCGGTGCCGGGCCGCTGCTGCTCTACATCGCGTACGGCCCCGCCGACGGAAACCCGATCGGCCTCGGCCTGCTGGCGATGGTCGCGGTGCCGGTCGGCGGCATTCTCGCCGGGTTCGGGCTGCTGCGGATGGCGGTCGACTATCTGGTGCGGCGGGCGGGATGACGATGTTCCGGATCATCGGGCTGCTGGTCGGCCTCTATGCGCTTTTTGCGATGCTCCGCGGCGAGGTGATCGCCAAGTCGGGCGTGTGGGGGAGGACCATCAGCCGCCGCGACGAGCCGGCCAATTTCTGGATGACCGTCGCGATTTACGGTGGACTGGCGGTCGCGCTCGAGACGGTGTTCTAGCGGCTCACCATTTCTTGCCGGTCGCGGCGATGGCGCGGAGGAGGGCCTTCTTGCTCGCTGTGCGGCGCTTGCCGTCGTTGCGGGGGACGGGGACGGGGCCTTTGCGCGCTTCGTAGTCGGCGCGGCGCTCCGCTAGAGCGCGACCGAACGCCTCCAGGTCGATCGGCTCGCCCCAATTCTGCTCGTCAGTCTTCGACGTCTTCGGCACCGTAGTCACCCATGCTTTCCGTGCGGATGCGCCGTTCAAGATAATCCTCGTCGACGCGTCCTGCCAGATCGTACAACAGTTTCGCCTGGGCGAGCAGGTCGCGAGCCGTCCCGCTCGCATACTGGCCCATGCGGTCGGCGATCATGTCCTCGACCGAAAGCACGCGAAACCTGCCCTCGTCCTTGAAGATTTGAAGGATCATTGTTCGCGGCTCGTCAGGGCTATCGCCCATCGGCGTGTTGCCGACAACCTCGAAGCCGAGGCCGAGGTCCGGGTGGACCCAGCCACGGGTGGATTTGCCGGGGCCGGAGGGCCGCACGAAGCCGAGCTTCTGCAGCTCCTCCTCGAGCTCGGGCTGGACCGGCGAAGTCACATCGATGTCGCCGGTCATCACCGCGCTGCCGGTGTAGAATTCGACGGCGCCGCCGCCGACCAGCACCGGCCGCGGCAGCCCGCGCCGCGCAAGCCCCTCGCTCAGCCGCGCGAGCATGCGCAGCGCGTCGAGAAACTCGGGGCGCCAGGGGAGGTCCGGTGCGGCCATGGCGATAGCTTGCCTGCGGACACGGCAGACGCAAGGCAGAAGTAGATTGGTTCACGCAAAGGCGCGGAGGCGCGGAGATTGGCGTTAAAGACTCAACGGCGGCATTGCCTTAGGTTCGGGGCATGTCGCCCGAGATCGTCGGCTTTGCCATAGCGTTCGTGATTGGTCTGTACGCTGGCATGCAATTGGAGAAGGCGCTCGCCCGCGAGCGGCGCGCGAAGTGGCGGCGCAAGAACGCCGACGTGCTTCCGCTCCGTCCGAAGCACGATCAGGTGCCGAAGGTGCCCGATGCGGCGGACCAGCTGCGCACGGTGATGAAAGCCGACTTCAAGGCGCAGCCTTTGCTCAACAAGAGCGAAACGCGGCTGTTCAAGGCCATCGACAAATGGGTGATCGAGCTACGGCCCGGCTGGCAGGTGATGGCGCAGGTGTCGCTCGGCGAAATCCTGAAGTGCGAGGACAAGGCGGCTTACGCCTGCATCAACTCAAAGCGCGTCGACCTGCTGATCGTCGATGACGAGTGCCGCCCGCTGCACGCGATCGAGTACCAGGGCGGAGCGCATTTCAAGGGCGCCCACGCCACCGCCGCGCGCGATGCGGTCAAGAAGGAAGCGCTGCGGCGGGCGGGGATCGGGTATGTCGAGGTGGTGGCGGGTGATACGCCGGCGGAGCTGCGGCGGGCGGTTGAGCGGTTGGTGAGAGCGCCCAGCTAGCAACTGTCACCGAATTCCCGTTTGCTATTCCGGTTTCCAACCCGTGGAGAACTTCAGCGCTTTCAGCATGGCGAAAGGATCACAGCAATTGACGCCGAATGTCGCGCAAACATCAGGAATTCGCCGATTCTGCCGCTGTTTCTTTGAGGCCGAGGATTCCGTCGTAACTACAATGCGCTCGTCTTTAGCTGCCAATGCATATGCGATCAGGAAGGGATCGCGTCCGATTTGTTCCAGCTCTTGGTCGGTTAGGTCGGGTGCGTAACCCTTCGAAACCACCTCGGCTACAATCCCCGGATCGACCTCCTCCTCCAGTATGAGTGAAGCCTTGTGCTGCTCGTCAGAAATCCATGCGTAGAGGTGGTCCTTCTCCTCGTCCGTGCTTCCGTCCTTGACCTCCTCAAAGATCTCGAGCGGCATTTTGATAGCACCTTTCTCGGATCGGTACGCGACCCAGCCCCAGAACTCGGGAACTGCATCAACCGGGTAGTAAAGGTTGTGCGCCGTGATCAGGACGTTCGCGTCAATGAGATAGAGCATTACGCCGCCTGACCAGCAGGCAGCGCAGCGCCACTCAACAGCGGAGCGACGCTACGCGGCTTAACTCCCAAGACCCTGCTTGCCTTCGTAACGGACAACGAACCCGCATTAAGATTTTGCGCAACGAACTTGAGGAGGGCGGCGCCAATCCGATGGCGTCGAACGACGTAGTAGTTTGGTCCGCCTTCACGCTCGCGATTCTGATCGCGACGGGCAGCTCGCGCGTGCTGCCATTGCTGGCGGAAAATCCCTCGGAGAGCCTGCCACTGAGGTGGGGACAATACGCCAGCCCCATGAAGCCGATAAGCGACCATCGAGCGACTGAGATGTCGCTCAGCCGCAAACTCGGAGATCGACTTCACCGTCGCAGGAAGGCCGTCCGCAACATGCCAATCCATCTCTTCAAGTTCGAGACTCGGTAAAAGCAAGTGGCTAGCTACTTCATTGCAGAAGCGTTCCACCTGAGTTTCAGAATAGCTGCCGCTGACGCCGGTTTGGCCGAGCCACAGGTGCGTAAGCTCATGTAGCAGCGTGAAGGACCAGGCCGCTCTCGCATCGAGATCGTTAATGACGATGAAAGGCGCCAGGTCGTCAGCCAGCGCAAATCCGCGGAACACCTCGACATCCAGTGCCGTGTGGTGACTACCCAGATTCCCTGCCAAGAGTACGAAAACGCCAAGACTTTCGACCTTCTCGCGCAGGAGCGCGAAAGCGCCTTCGGGCGAGCTTTGAGCACGAAACTCGGTAAGATCGACGCCGACCGTTCGGCGAATGGCTTGGACCACCTTCTCAACCCCATCTGCCATTCGGACAGAACCGATAAAGGGTAGGCGCTCAGCATCCTCCTCATCCTCAAGAATCGATCTAACCATCCCTTGTCTGGCGCGGACATCTCGCAGCAGCGCGTCAACGAGAGCTTCCGCATCGTCGTGACGCTCTGGTAGCGTGCGGAAGTCTTCGCCTCGATCGCCGCGCACCGGTGTTTCGCGGAGGTAAAAGGTGATCAACGGTCGTCTGTACTGCTTGGCCATCTTTAACAGCAGGGGCCGTGTGATCTTTTCTTCACCGCGTTCAAAGGCCGCAAGACGATCTTCAGGCGCAATTCCACGAGCCGCGCCGATAGCGAGCTTATGGGCCGCATCTGGCAGCGACAGACCCGCCGTTTCGC
>JBQCCG010000022.1:0-7068 GCA_051962455.1 Sphingomicrobium sp.
CGGGATCTTCACCAGGAGATCGCACTCTGCTTCATAATCCGCCGGCAGCCCCTGCTGTTCGTTGCCGATCAGGAGAAAGCACGGCTTCCGGTACTCGGCTTCGAGATAATCGTGCGTCGCCTTGAGGCTGGTCCCGACGAGCTGGCCTTCGCCGCTGCGCAGCCACGACACGAACTCGCCCCAGCGCGCGGTCGCCACCGCCTGAGTGAAGATCGCGCCCATCGACGCGCGCACCGCCTCGACCGAGAAGGGATCGGCGCAATCGTCGATCAGGATGAGCCCGCCGGCGCCGACGGCGTCGCCGGTCCTGAGGATCGTTCCGATATTGCCGGGGTCGCGGAGAGCCTGCGCGGCGATCCACAGCGGCGCCTTCGACCGATCGATCGCGGCCAGCGACGTCGCCGGCTGCCGGTAGGCTCCGAGCAGCATCTGCGGATTGTCCTTGCCGCTCATCTTGGAGAGGATGTCGGGCGTGGTTTCGATCGCATCGCCGCCGGCGGCTTCGGTCGCGGCGATGATCTCGGCGGCCAGCGGGTGTTTCGCGCCGTCGGCCGAGAAGGCGACGATTTCGGGCAGGCGGCCGCTGCCCCGCGCCTCGGTCAGTATTCGGAGGCCCTCTGCCAGGAACAATCCCTCGGAGCGCCGCGCCTTCTTGTCCCGAAGCGAGCGCAGCAGTTTCACGGTGGCGTTGGAGAAAGCGGTGACCTGGCGGGGCATCAACCCCTCCCTAGCAGGGAGGGGCAGGGGTGGGTTGGACATCCGAGCATGGACGAGGCTCTGCTAAGCTCACTGCGCCCGCACCCACCCCCGACCCCTCCCTCGAAGGGAGGGGAGGATGAACGGTCAGTCCTCCCCAAATCTCTCTTCCACCAGTTCGACTAGCTTCGCCAGCGCTTCGTCCGCGTGCATGCCTTCGACGTGAATGACGATCGAATCACCCATCGCCGCGCCGAGCATCATCAGCCCCATGATGGAGGTACCGCAGACTCGGTTGCCGTCCTTCTCGACCTCGACCTTGGCGTCGATCTGGCTGGCGATGTTGACGAATTTGGCGCTGGCCCTGGCGTGGAGGCCGCGCTGATTGTCGATGCGGACCTCGCGCGAAACCGCGTTCAAGCGGCGGCTTCCCCGAGGATTTCCGACGCAACCGAAATATATTTGCGGCCAGCCTCGCGAGCCGCGGCGACGGCCGCGTGGACCGGCATCACCTTGCGAGCGCCTTCGAGGCGGATGAGCATCGGCAGGTTCACGCCGGCGATTACCTCGACATTCTCGCTCTTCATCAGGCTGATGGCGAGATTCGATGGAGTGCCCCCGAACAGGTCGGTGAGGACGATCACACCCTGGCCCTGGTCCACCTTCTGGATGGCCTTGGCGATGTCCTTGCGCCGCCGCTCCATATTGTCGTCGGGACCGATGCAGATCGATTCGATCGCCTCCTGGGGGCCAACGACATGTTCCATCGCAGTGACGAATTCGGCTGCAAGGCGGCCGTGCGTCACCAGCACTAATCCAATCATCGACTCAACTCGTCCTCGCTCTCCGAAGCGCGCCCAGACTGCCGTTCGATCGTGTCCCTCGGCGGTGAGGCCAGATCACGGTGGCGGACGTTCGGTGCAAATCCTGCCTTGCGCAACCGTTCCGCCATCTCGACTGCCGCGGCGACCGACCGGTGCCGCCCTCCTGTACATCCGAATGCAACGGTCACGTAACTTTTGCCCGCGGCCCAGTAGCGGGGAATCCAGTCGATGAGAAGCGCCTCGATGCGATCCATCGTCTCTCCCCAGACCCGATCC
Source organism: Sphingomicrobium sp. (assembly GCA_051962455.1). Taxonomy (GTDB): domain Bacteria; phylum Pseudomonadota; class Alphaproteobacteria; order Sphingomonadales; family Sphingomonadaceae; genus Sphingomicrobium. The sequence continues at coordinate 1,797 of JBQCCG010000022.1, forward strand.
TGTTCCAGCCAGGTACGGACGGGCTCGTCGGCTCCAGTGAGCGGGCGAAGCTCCTCGACCCAGTGCGGGTTGGGAATGAACCTCAGATCGAACACCAGGTCGGCGGTTCGCGAGATCCCGCGGGCGAAGGAAAAAGAGGAAATGGTCAGGACCGGCTGATCGGACTCTCCTCCGAACCGTCGCCGAAGTTCGTCGCGAAGCTCGGCCGGAGACAGATCGGTCGTGTCGACCAGGCTGTCGGCGGCGGTGCGTAGCGGCCAGGTGAGTTGCCGCTCCCGAGCGATGCCATCTTCCGCGGGGCGGTCTGGAGCAAGCGGATGGCGGCGCCGAGTCTCGTCGTAGCGGCGCATGAGCTCGGTGCCTGAACAATCGAGATAGAGGAGCTCGGGCTCAACGCCTTCGATCGAGTGGATGAGTTCGCCGAGCGTCCCCGGGTCGAAGCCGCGGCTGCGCACGTCCATGCCGATTGCGACATTGGCCGTTCGCGTTCCGCCGCCGTGGACGAATTCCTGGAGGAGGTCAGCGGGCATATTGTCCACAACGTCCCAGCCCATGTCCTCGAGCGCGTCGAGGACGGTCGATTTGCCTGCCCCGGACATGCCCGTGACGAGCAGGAGTCGGGGAAGGACGCGGCGGGAGGTCACCGCCTTGGTTCTAGAACCGGAGGCCCATCCGGTCGAGCGCCAGCGCGACCTTCGACGCCGCCGAGGCGGTCATCGCGTCGATGGTGATCAGCGGCAGCGTCACTCCGAGGATCGGACGCTCGCGGCTGTCGTCCGGCAGGCGCTGGATGTCGCTGGTGAGTTCGACGAGCAGCGCAATGGGCATATTTTCGGTCCGCTCGACATCGATGATCCCGATCCCCCGAATCTCGAGCTTGCCGGCAATCGTCGGTGGGGCAGACGCGAGGAGCCGCTCGCCGTCCTTCTTGACGATCGTTTGGTCGTCGCTGACGAGCGTGAAGCCGCGGTCGATCAGGCGAAGCGCCAGGTCCGACTTTCCCGATCCTGACGGGCCGCTAATCAAAACAGCGCGGCCATCGGCTGCGACGGTGCTCGCATGAACCGTCTCGGCGGAAAGCCTTGGTCCGGCGGTTGGGCGAAGCTGGTTCATTCGCGGTCTGCCGATGGAAGCCTGATGGTGAAGCGGGCGCCCGATGGCGCGTCGTCACGGTCCTGCACGTCAATCTCTCCGTCGTGGCCGTTCACGATGGCCTGCGCGATGGCCAGGCCGAGGCCGGAATGGCGGCCGAAATTCTCGCCTTCGGGCCGTACTGAATGGAAGCGGTTAAAAATCGCCTCACGCGCCTCTGGAGGGACGCCTGGTCCCTCGTCGTCGATCCGGATCCGCACCTCGTCGCCGACCCGCGCGACGGCAATTTCGACCAGGCCGCCGGGCGGAGAAAAGCTCACCGCATTGTCGATGATTGCATTGATCGCTCGCGCCAGGCGATCGGGCTTGCCCATGACCGCTGCCGTGTCCTTGCGCGGCCGTGCGAATGCGAGTCGGGCATCTCCCGTCTCGCGCCGGCTCTCCCAGCTGTGGACGATTTGTTCGATCAGTGGACCCAGGTCGACACGTTCGAACTTCGCGCGGGCCAGCTCCGCGTCGGTCCGCGCCGCCTCGCTGATGTCGCTGATCAATCGGTCGAGCCGAGCGACGTCTTCGCGTACGATCTTCCTGAGCTTGTCGCGGAGCTCGGGGTCATCGACGCGCTCGAGTCCATCCACCGCAGAGCGCAGCGAGGCGAGGGGATTCTTGAGCTCGTGCGTAACGTCCGCCGCGAACGCCTCGATGTTGTCGATCCGATGCCTAAGCGACTGGCTCATGTCCGACACGGCGCGCGCCAGCAGCCCGATCTCGTCGCTTCTCGACGGCAGCCGCGGGACGTTCACCTCGCGCGAGCGGCCGAGGCGGACCCGATGCGCGGCGATGGCCAGCCGCCGCAGCGGCCGTACGATCGTTCGCGCAAGGAAGAGCGAGAGGAAGATCGAGATCGCGACGACCACCGCCATCGCCGCAGCGACAAAGGCGCGCTGCCTGCGCACGGTCCGGGTGAACGCGCGATCATTGTCGGTGGAGAGGAGGATTCCTCCGTCGAGCGGCACTGCCGCCGAAAGGACGGGAGTCAGATCCGGCGCGTTGCGCACCGCGGTCGCGCTCTTGCCGGTCATTTTCGCGCGGACCGCCTCCGGCCACGACTGAAGCCGGTCGACCGGTGGTTCGACGAATTCATCCAACTGCTTGGCGCCGACCAGCACATTGAACCCGCGGTCGAGCGCTCTGGCGACGTCCTTGGTCCACTTCTGCGAATTAGGGTCCTTGAGCTCGTAGGTCGGACCAGTGAGGTGCCAGCTGTCGGCGATCAGCTGCCCATCCGGGCCGAACAGCCGCAGGCGGCTTCCGGTCGACTTGGACACTTTCGCTAGAATGGGCTCCCGGTCTTCGGGGCCTGCCGCTTCGATGGCGAGCGCGGTCGCGGTCGTCACGATTCGATTTTCGCGCACCCGCTCCTTGCTCAGACGATTGCGGAGCACGTCCAGGTACAAGGTACTGAGCGCGACCAGCAGGACGGTGATCAGGTTGAGCGCGAGGATTCGGTGCGAAAGAGTCCATCGACCCGACCAGCTCAGCCGGAGGTCGGACTCGTCATTCGTCGAATCGGTAGCCGACGCCATAGAGGGTCTCGATTGAGTCGAACTCGGAATCGACGGCGCGGAACTTGCGCCGGATCCGCTTGATGTGGCTGTCGATCGTTCGGTCGTCGACATACACGTCGTCATTGTAGGCAACGTCGAGCAATTGATTGCGCGATTTGACCACCCCGGGACGCTGCGCGAGCGCCTCCAGGATCAGGAACTCGGTGACGGTGAGACTGACGTCGCGGCTATCCCACCGGACCTTGTGCCGAGCGGGGTCCATCATGAGCCGCCCGCGCTCCAGCGTCGCCGGTTCTGGCTCCGTCTGGCTTGCAGCGGCTTCCCCGCGCTCAAGTTCCTGCCGCCTTAGAATCGCCCGGATGCGCGCGATCAGCAGCCGCTGCGAGAAAGGCTTCGAAATATAGTCGTCGGCGCCCATCGCCAGGCCGAGCGCCTCATCGAGCTCATCGTCCTTCGACGTCAGGAAAATGACCGGAATCGAACTGAATTCCCGGACTCGCCGGAGCAGCTCCATGCCGTCCAGGCCGGGCATCTTGATATCGAATACCCCAAGGTCGGGCGGGTTGTCGTTGATCGCCTTCAACGCCACGGCCGGATCCGAATAGACCCGCGCAATGAATCCTTCCTGCTGGAGGGCGATCGAAACAGACGTCAGGATATTGCGGTCGTCGTCGACCAGGGCGATCACTTGGCTCATCCGTGCCTCAGCCGATGGACCTCGCGGGATAGCCACAGGCAGGAAACCATACAAGCGCGCCGCTTGTTTGGACCGTGATCGCCGGAGTTGTGCGGAAGCGGGACATTGTTAGCGCTACCGCCCGCCGCGGCGGTGGTTTGGAGCGCTATGTTGTTTTGACCACGCAAGATTTTCGGGGTTATAGGCGCGTTAATGCATACGTATGCGGCGGCAGCCTGATGGTCGCCGCCGCTTTGGCCATTAGGAAGGATAGTTTCGACGTGAGTGACCGCGTTCCGAACAGCGGGCTGGAGGCGCAGGGCATTGCAACCGGTGCCGAGATCTTCTGGAATCTGACGACGGCGCCGCTCGTGGAACACGCGGTTCGCCGGGGCGAGGGCCTGCTGGCCAAGGACGGTCCGCTCGTCGCGCGCACCGGCCATCACACCGGGCGGAGCGCCAAGGACAAGTTCACCGTCAAGGACGACCTCACCGAGAACGTGATCTGGTGGAATGACGGCAACAAGCCGATGGACCCCGATGCGTTCGACCGTCTTTACGACGATTTCCTGCTCGCGCTCGCCGACAAGGACCAGCTCTACGTCGCGGACCTCTACGGCGGGTCGCAGCCCGAGCATCGCGTCCGCGTGCGGGTCGTCAACGAACTCGCCTGGCACAATCTCTTCATCCGGACGATGCTCGTCCGGCCTGCAACGGAAGAGCTGCCGGACTTCGAACCCGAATATCTGATCATCGACCTGCCGACCTTCCGCGCGGACCCGGAGCGTCACGGCAGCCGCAGCGAGACCGTCGTTGCGGTCAACTTCTCCAAGAAGGTCATCCTGATCGGCGGCACGGCATATGCAGGCGAGATGAAAAAGTCCGTCTTCGGGCTTTTGAACTTCATCCTTCCGCCCCACGGCATCATGCCGATGCACTGTTCGGCGAACATCGGTCCCCAAGGCGACACGGCGATCTTCTTTGGGCTTAGCGGCACGGGCAAGACGACGCTGTCGGCGGATCCGAACCGAACGCTCATCGGCGACGACGAACATGGCTGGTCGGACACCGCGGTGTTCAACTTCGAGGGCGGCTGCTACGCCAAGATGATCCGCCTTTCGGCGGAATCGGAACCGGAAATCTACGCGACCACGAAGCGCTTCGGAACGGTGCTCGAAAATGTCGTGATTGATCCCGAGACCCGTGAGCTCGACCTCGATGATCCGACGCTGGCCGAGAACAGCCGCGGCGCTTATCCGATCGACTTCATTCCCAATTCTTCGCCCGACAACATGGGCCCACCGCCGAAGAATGTGGTGATGCTTACCGCCGATGCATTCGGAGTTCTTCCGCCGATCGCGAAGCTCACTCCCGACCAGGCGATGTATCACTTCCTCTCGGGTTACACCGCCAAGGTCGCCGGGACCGAGATCGGAGTGACCGAGCCGCAGGCGACCTTCTCGACCTGCTTCGGTGCGCCGTTCATGCCGCGGCAGCCCTCGATTTACGGCAACCTGCTCAAGAAGCGCATCGCCGAGGGCAGCGTCGATTGCTGGCTGGTCAACACCGGCTGGACAGGCGGCAAATATGGCGTCGGCAAGCGCATGCCGATCAAGGAAACCCGTGCGTTGCTCAACGCAGCGCTCGACGGCAGCCTCAAGAACGTGGAATTTCGGAAGGATCCGAACTTCGGATTCGAAGTGCCGGTCGCGGTGCCGGGGGTCGACAGCAAGCTGCTCGACCCGAGGAGCACCTGGGCCAATCCGGCCGAATATGATGCGATGGCAGCGAAGCTCGTCGATCTTTTCGTCGAGAATTTCTCGCAATTCGCGGATCACGTCGACGACGGCGTCCGGCAAGCGGCTCCGAAGGCCCAGCAACAAGCCAAGCAAGCGCAAAGCCAAGCGACAGTCGCTTAACAATCCCGGTCAGCCAT
>JBQCCG010000023.1:0-6729 GCA_051962455.1 Sphingomicrobium sp.
AGTGACATCCGCGCCAGCACAGGCCACAACCCCGTCCTATCCCAACCGCGCCCCGATCGCTGAGTATATGATGGCGAGTCCGGCGGCGGAGGTCGCGCTCGCCCGCACCGCCGCGCCATCCTCGATTTCCGCTCATGCCGAGATTCTCGTCCTTCGCCCGCACGGCTACTCCACCGCCGTCAAAGGCACGAACGGCTTCGCCTGCCTGGTCGAACGCGCGTGGGACGCGGAGCTCGGCAATCCGATATTCTGGAACCCGCACGTCCGCGGGCCCGACTGCCTCAACCCCGCCGCGGCGCGAAGCGTGCTCCCGCACTTTCTCGAGCGGACCAGATGGGCGCTCGCCGGGCTCTCGGTCGCCCAGATGCGCGAGCGCACGAAGTCCGAGCTGGCGGCGAAGACCTATGTGATGCCGGAGCCGGGCGCGATGGCGTTCATGCTGTCGAAGCAGCAGTTCCTGTCCGACGACGGAACCCATCGCTGGCATCCGCACCTGATGTTCTTCGTCGCAACGAGCGAGGCGAGCATGGGCGCCAACCTCCCGGGCTCTCCGGTGCTTCACGCCTACCCGAGCGCTCCGGACCCGGTCTCCACCTTCCTGGTGCCGGTCGGCAATTGGTCCGACGGCACCCCCGCCGAAATGAAATAGGCGAGGGGATTAGCACCAACTCTGGCGCTTCTTCCCTTCGTAGCTGCTCGCCAGCCCCGCCGCGATCATCGACTGCGCCACGTCGACGCCGTTGACGGACACCTCTCTGAGCTCGCGCCCATATTTGTCACGCCCTGAGCCGCTGATCGTCACCGTGCCGCTGCTCAGCAGCTCCTTCAGCTTCTGCGTTGCTGCAAGGCCGAGCTGCGCTTCCTGGACGCAACGCGGCGGGTGAATCTCCGGCGCGTCGATGCCCGCAATCCGGATGCGCTGCTTGCCCAGGCTGAACGTATCTCCGTCGATGACATAGATTGTTGTGCCCGGCGCCACTTCAGACGGCATCGCCACGGTCGCGGAAGGGGCTGCGGCGACGGGTTCGGCCAGCGGCTCCTGCGCTCGTTTCTGCCACTCGATGTCCTCGGGATCGGGCGTGCGCGTCGGCACCGCCTGCACCGCATTCCACTCGATCGGCGAGGAGGGGCCGCTCTCGACCGGCCGCGCGGGCCACGATTGCCAGGCCGTCCATCCGATCACGCCGGCGAATATTGCACTGAGCACCAGCAGCACGCCTCGGCCGCGCACCTTCGGCGCGCTGCGACTCCGGGGCATATAGTCGTGGAGGCTGCCCCATGGCCCGCGAACGATCTCGCCATCCGGTCGCCAATGCCTGCTCATCGGCGCGACGTTACCCGCGCCCACTTACCTTCACGTTAGCAGTTTCCGCTTTCCTACACTGACCTGTCTGGTTCATGACCTGTTGCTCGGCTGGACGCGCTTCAAATCCTACGAAGTGGAGGAAGTGGAAGCACTAAGGGGCGGTCATGCCGGGGCGCATGGCCGGCCACGGTGCTCGCCAGTTTCAAGCACACGGCGTCCACATTGAGCGCATCTTGGCCCGCTAAAGTCACAGGAAAAGTGCCGCGCTCCGTGACTTTAGTGACGCTAAGCGACACAAACGGGCGGCCAAAGGGGGGCAAGCTGATGATGAACCGAACTCGCGTTTCGCTGCTGTGTGCGGTTGCAGCTGCATCGCTGGTGGCCGGCTGCGCGCGCCATGCGGATAGTTCCGCCGTCGCCGACCAGGTCCGCAGGGACGCGCTGGCGCTCGTCGCCGACTACAATGCGCAGAACGCGACGGCCGCGGCGGCCTATGACGCGCCCGATTATGTCGGCGTGTTTCACGGCACTGCCAACATCAACGGACCGGCGGCGGACGAAGCTGGCATGAAGGCGGGAATGGCCGCGGCCAAGGTCCACTGGGACATCGGCGAGCCGAAGGTGACGGTCGCCAGAGCGGGCGACATCGGCATCTTCGAAGCGCCCTACACCTTCACCATCACTCCGGCGAACGGCGCGAGCAGCAAGGAGAACGGCAACTGGATCGCGATCTTCAAGCGGGAGGGCGACGGGAAGATGAAGCTGTGGCGTTCGATCGGCAGCGACACGCCTGCGGCGAAACCAGCGGCGGCTAGTGGCTGAGCGCCTCGCCGACGTCGAGCACCACCGCGCTGATTCCCAGCGCGAACAGGGTGATTCCGACGATCGCAAGCCGGATCTCCCACTCGCGCGAGCGGAAGTCGATCCGTCCGAACAGGCCGAGCGTCTTGTCCATCGAGCTGGACACGGGATCGCGGCGGATTCGCGACGGGCGCGCCGGCGGGTTGAGGTCGACGGTCTTGCGGCGGATTTTGGACTCTTTGATCACGGAGCCGATCTACGCCCGGCCGGTTACGGTCCGGTTAGCGCCAATATTTCTTGGAGTGGGATCGACCGGAGCACCAGTTGCCCCTGATTCCCAGCCGATCCCGATGCCTCAACGCACCAAATTCGTTTCGGAGCCGTCGCGGAGCCGAGTGGGGGTCGCCGCGGCGGAAGTCAGGCGCGCTTGCGGGCCTTGGCGAAGAGTTCGGCCTCGCTCTTGCGGCGGACGCGCTCCTGGACTTCGGCGGTGTTGTCCGCCGCTTCCGCGGTGCAGCGGCGATGGCAGAGGACGAAATTGTAGAGCGATTGCTCTTCGTCTGGGCTGGTCGGAACGACCTGCTCGATCTTCGGCCCGGAATCGTGTCCGACGGGAAGATCGAAGCGCAGCGGCCGGCGGCAGCGGCGGCACTCGTCGCCATCGCGGTTCCTCAGCTCCGCGATGCGCCGCAGCTGCTCCTGCTCGCGCTTGTACTTCCACGGCGTGACGTAGCGGGCGAGGACGATGCGGCTCATGAGGCGGCCTTATAAACTCGACTGCTTACTGCGGCGTTAGCGTTGTCCCGCCGAACTGGGCTGAGTGGGGGTTGGGGGCGTTTGCGGTGCCGGAGCCGCCGCCTGGGCCTGTTTTGCTGCGGCAGCGACCGCCTTGGCCTTGGCTTCGGCTTCCTTCGCTTCGCGACGGGCCTTGGCGGCGAGATAGAGGTGATATTCGTCGGGATGCGGATCGGTCTGGAACATGCTGCCGATCTCTTCCCCTTTGGCCAGGCGTGTGGCCATGGTCGCCGCAGTGACCGCGGCGGCTAGGAGGTTGATCCCGGCGTACTGGCACCCTGCTGGACCGACCGCGCAATTGTCTTGCACCTGCATCCGCTGCTGTTGCGACTTGGGCGGTCCGCCGCTCCTCATCTCGCGCTTCGCCTCGAGCACGTCTGGGTTGAGCCGGTAGCCTTGGGGGCGCGGAGCGCAGATGACGATCTCCGGGCCGTTGGGGTCCTTGCTGGTGTTGGTGCAATCCCGCTGTTCGGGATTGGCCGGCGGTGTGGGAGCGGGCTTCGGAGTGACCGCGGCTTCGGGCCCATAGACTTTCTGCGGATCGGGCGGACTGGCGGAGGTCGCGCTTGCGGCCGGCGCGAGCATCGCAAGAAGCAGTGAAAGGCCCGGCGCTGGCATCGGCGCCATTTTCTGCCTCGCTCGCTTTCGTTGCAATGAACGTTGCGGCGAATGGGTAAACTTACCGGAGCAACAACCGCGCTGTGAAGGCGTATAGGCTTTCGTCCGCAACGGACTTGAAAGGAGCAGCACATGCACCGTCTGTTGCTTGCCGCCGCCGCTTCGGCCGCAGCCTTGATCGCTACCTCATCCGCCGCCGCACAGAGCGTCGCCGCCACCGCCGAATTCAGCTCGAGTTCCGGCAGCACCGGAAACCCTGCATTCGTTGGCCGTCCCGCCTACGCAAGCTTTCATGGAGTACGCGTCCACCGCGGCCATGGCGGTGGTCGGTTCGATAACGGCGGCTTCTTCGCTTCCGGATACAACGATCCCGGCGATTACGACGCCAACCGGAGCTTCGATCCGGACAAGTGGAACGACTGGTGGCACGACCGCCCCGAGCGGGCATTCCCGCGCTGGATGAGCCGCAATCAGGATTGCGCCCGCCGGTGGTACAGCGGAGACGTCCTGACCTGCTGAGCTATTTCGGCTGAATCAGCGACTCCTGGGCGGAGATCGCCTGCCAGCGGGCGGAGCGGTAGACGAACAGGTCGACGAACCTGACCGAGCCGACGACTTTGCCGCCGGAACTCTGCGTGTTCACCCCGCGGACGATCGCGACATTGCCGATCAATGCTGGGCGCAATTCGGTGAGCTTCAGCGTCGAGGCCGGCCGGCTCGGCAGTGCGGCCATGACATCGGCCTTCGGGAGCAGCTCGCCGCGCCAGCTGGTATCGGCAAATTCCGGCGCGAGGATGCAGCCGAGCGCTCTTGCGTCGCGCTGATCGAGCGCCGTGACCCAGGCTCGTTCGGTTGCGAGCACTCCGGCGACGGTCTGCGGCTCGGTCGGGCAGCGGCCAGCCGCCGAAGCAGCCGACGCGCCAAGCACAACTGCCGACAAGAATTGGATCATGCTCTGCGGCTATAGGACGAGGCGAGCGTTCGCAATGTCGCGCTCGAAGCATTAAGTGACGCAAATGGCGGACGAGACGAAACCGGCCGGCGCGATCCCGACGCTGGAAGACTGGCAGCACTGGACGCTGATCATGGGCCGCGCGCAGCAAATGCTGATGGAGTTCTGGGCTGAGCAGATGAAGACGGGCCAGCCGGCGCCCTCTTGGAACGCCAGCGCGTTCGGATTCGGATTGGACCAGCCGCCAACTGACCCGATGGCGCTGATGAGCGCCGGCGCTCAGGCCTGGGCGAAGGGACTGGAGACCTGGGGCAAGATGCTCGGCGGTGTCACCGCTGCCGTTCCCGGGGAACAGAGCGAGCGGAAGGACCGCCGCTTCGCCGCTCCCGAATGGCGCGAGAACCCGATCTTCGACACGATCCGCAAGAGCTATCTTCAGATTTCCGACCAGCTGCTCGGGACCGTCGAAGAGATCGAGGGGGTGGATGCGGAGACCCACGAGAAGATGCGTTTCGCCACCAAGAGCTTCGTCGACGCGATGAGCCCGTCCAACTTCGCTCTGACCAACCCGCAGGTGCTCAAGAAAACCCTCGAAACGCGCGGCGAGAATCTGCTCAAGGGCCTCGCCAATATGTTGAAGGACATTGCGTCGGGCCAACTGACTCAGACCAAGCCCGGCGTGTTCGAGGTCGGGCGAAATCTCGCGACCACCCCCGGCAAGGTGATCAAGCAAACGCCGCTATATCAGCTCATCCAGTACACGCCGGCGACGGATGAAGTATTGAAGACGCCCGTGGTGGTGTTCCCGCCCTGGATCAATCGCTTTTACATCCTCGACCTCAGCCCTGAGAAAAGCTTCGTCAAATGGTGCGTCGACAACGGCATCAGCCTGTTCATGGTGAGCTGGAAATCGGCCGACGAGAGTATCGCCGACGCGAGCCTCGACGATTATATCCTCAAGGGTCAGATCGACGCGATCGACACGGTTCGCGACCTGCTTCAAGTCGAAGCTGTGAATGTCATCGGCTATTGCGTGGCAGGGACCACGCTCGCTGCAACGCTCGGTTATCTGGAGGCGAACAACCAGGCGAAGAAGATCAAGTCCGCGACCTTCCTCACTGCCCAGGTCGACTTCACCAGGGCCGGCGACCTCAAGCTCTTCACCGGCGACGAGACCATGTCGCTGCTTGATCAGCTGACCAAGGAGAAGGGCTACCTCGACGGCCGATACATGGCCGCGACCTTCAACTTGCTGCGCGGCCGCGACCTCATATGGAACTATGTCGTCAACAATTACATGCTGGGCGAGGAGCCGCCGCCGTTCGACCTCCTCCACTGGAATTCGGATACGACCAACCTGCCCGCTGGCTGGCACCGCGACTATCTCGAGACCCTCTACAAAGGAAACAAGCTGGTTCTCGCCGGCGAGATCAATGTCGCGGGAACGCCGATCGACATCGATCGGGTGAAGACGCCCGCCTACATCCAGGCGGGGCGCGAAGACCATATCGCGCCGCCGGAAAGCGTGTGGAAGATCATGGACCATTTCGCAGGTGCCAAGCGGTTCGTGCTCGCGGGCTCCGGCCACATCGCTGGCGTGGTGAACCCGCCCGCCGCGCAGAAGTACCAATATTGGGTCAGCGACAAAGACCCGGCCACGCTGGAAGAGTTCATCGACGAAGCCGAGGAACGCAAGGGAAGCTGGTGGCCCGACTGGCTCGCGTGGCTGAAGAAGCAGGATTCGGAGACGGTGAAAGCCAGCGGAGCACGGAAACCCGGAAAGGGGAAGCTCAAGGCGATCGAGGACGCGCCGGGGAGTTATGTCAAATCGCGCTGACAGCCTGACGCTGCGGCTGGCACGGCCGGGAGAGCATGAGGAACTGGAGAAATTGCAGCGCCGCGCCGCTGTGGAGCTGCCGGAATACCGCGATCAGCTGATCGACGACCCAGAGGCAATTTACCTGCCGGCGGGGCAGCTTGCGAATGGTCAGGTGATCGTCGCCGAGCTGGACGGCGAAATCGCGGGGTTTGTGGCCGTGGTCGGCGGGGAACTCGACGGACTGTTCGTCGAACCCGACCTGTGGGGCCGCGGTATCGGCCGGGCGCTGGTCGACGCGGCGACGTACGAAGCGCGAAAACGCGGACTGGCGCTAAAGGTGATCGCCAACCCGCGGGCGCGGCGTTTCTACGAGCATTGCGGGCTGAGCGTCGAAGGAGAGCTGCAGACGCGGTTTGGCCCGGCGCTCAGGATGACGAA
>JBQCCG010000024.1:0-6163 GCA_051962455.1 Sphingomicrobium sp.
GGTAATTAGCATCGGCGGAGGACCCCTCCACCATCCCCTCTGCGGGGAATGGTTCCCCTCCCCAGCCTTCGGCTAGGGAGGAAGTTATGGCCTATGATCCCCTGCCAGATACCGAGCTCGCCGCGGTCGTGACCTACCTCGAGATGCGCGAGCGGCCGTCAATCGAGGCTCCGGATTCACCGCTCCGCCTGCGCCGCATCAAACAGCCGAGCCTTGCCGACTATCGCGACCTGTTCCGACGGGTAGGCGCGTCCTGGCTGTGGTTCTCACGCCTCACGATGACCGATGAAGCGCTCGGCGCGATCATTCAGCACCCGTCTGTCGAGCTGTTCAAAGTCGAAGACGAATCCGGCCGTGACGCCGGGATGCTCGAGCTCGATTTCCGCGAGGGCGGTCAATGCGAGCTAGCGTTCGTCGGGCTAATTCCGGAGCTATCCGGAAAAGGCCATGGGCGCTGGCTGCTGGCGGATGCAGTCGATCGCGCCTGGCGCGAGGGAATCACCCGCGTGCACGTGCACACCTGCTCCCTCGATCATCCCGCCGCGCTCGCCGCCTACCGCCGCGCAGGTTTCACACCCTACAAGCGTGCGATCGAGCGCTTTCCCGACCCGCGCCTGCTCGGTATCTTGCCGAAGAACTGCGCGCCTCAGGTCCCGCTGCTCGGCACGCTCGCCTGAGCTTCGCCGCCACGTACAAGCTGGGCGTAAATCCGCGCCTGCATGACGAACAGCACCGAATAAATTGCCGCAGTCAAAATCTGTGCTACGAGGACGAAGACCAGCCCGGCCACGCTGCCGCGACTGAGCTCGCCGATCGTCAGGCGCGCCACCACTCCGACGACTGACGTCACCGCCCAGATCAGTGCAAGCGCTCCGACGGCATAAATGAGCAGGAATCCGAAGAGCCGCCACCAATTGCCCGTAGTCAGCTTCCAGCTTCTCCGAAGGATCGTCACCGGGCCAACCTCCTCCGCCGTCGCAACCGGTCCGATCAGGATCAGCTTCACGGCAACGAAGACTCCAAGGAGCGCGATGGCGATCATCCCAAGCGCCACCGCGATCGGCGGTTGCGCCGCGTTCCGGCGCATGAGCTCGTAGAGCAGCGACAGTACCACGACGAAGGGAACCACCCAGATCAGGAATGCGCCGACGAAAGACAGGCTGCGTTTCGCCCCATGCAGGATCGCCTCGCCTACGGTCAGGTGCGGCCCCATCGCGAGTCGGACGATCGAGAGCTGCCCGGCGAAGGTGATCAGCAACGCGACGAGAAGGGCGACCATCCATACGCTGCCCTGAGGCAGCTCGAGCGAGGAAGACCTGGGGAACAGGACGTTCACGACCACTCCCGGGAGTACCAGCAGCGCAAGCGCGACGGAAGCGATCAGCTTGCCGTCTCGCGCGAGTACCGCCCGGCTTTCGTCCCAGGCGAGGGAGATCGATACTTTCGCCATTCCATTCCCCTTAATCCTTGCGGCGAGCCCTTATGCGGGGCTGCCGGGTATCAGGCAACGCCCGCTTGCGGGTCCTCCGGCGAGACGCCATGTCGCGCATCGTGAATGACGTCCCGGACGACATCGAGTGGCGGATCAGCGACGCGCCGGTCCCTTATCAGGAGGCGCTCGCATTCATGGAGCAGCGCGCTGCCGCGATCCGCGAGGGTACTGCAAGCGAGTGCATCTGGCTGCTCGAACACCCCCCCCTGTTCACCGCCGGCACCAGCGCCGATCCGGCCGAGCTGTTCAACCCCCTCGGATTTCCGGTGTTCGATGCCGGACGCGGCGGCCGTTACACCTATCACGGGCCTGGTCAGCGCGTCGGCTATGTGATGCTCGATCTCGACAAGCGCGGGCGCGACATCCGCTGCTTCGTCCATTCGCTCGAAGGCTGGATGATCGATACCTTGGCCGAGCTCGGCATCGAGGCGCATCGCGCTCCAGGCCGCATCGGCATTTGGGTCGGCGAGGGTCCGCAGGAGGCGAAGATCGGCGCTCTCGGCGTGCGGGTGAAGCGTTGGGTGACGCTGCACGGTTTTGCGCTGAATGTCGCTCCGGACCTGACCCATTTCACTGGCATCGTGCCGTGCGGCATCGCCGAATTTGGCGTCACAAGCATCGATAAGCTTGGGAAACAAATAGCCATGACGATGGTTGATGCCGCCTTGAAGGGGAGTTTCTTGCCGTTTCTCAACAGTTTGGAACGGGCGTGCAAAGAGTCTTGATGGATGCTCCTGCTTCAGACTATTGTCCGCGCGATTTGCGGGACGGGAAACCGTTGCAGATCGCAATAAATAGGGAGTCTTGAATGCGTGCTCTTATCCTGGTCGCTGGCGCGGCCCTGGCGGTTGCGGCTTGCAGCAGCAACGAAAACGCCAACAACACCATGAACGTCGATGAGAACCTCACGACGACTGACATGAACGCCACGACGACGGACATGAACGCGACGGACATGAACGCGACGACGACGGACATGAACGCCACGGACATGAACGCCACTGGCAACACGACGACGACCACCACCAACAACGCGATGTAAGTCGTCTGGCGCCCCCTTCATGGGGGCGTTGGCTTTTCAAGGGGCTGTCGGTAGTGCCGGCAGCCTCTTTTTTTGATGGTCGACTCCGGAGTTTTGCCGATGCGTGCCTTGATCCTCGTCGCTGCGGCGGCGCTCAGCCTCTCAGCCTGCAAGAACAACGATCAGCACGATAATACGATGAACGTCGATGAGAATTTGACCGCCGAAAACATCGTCTCGAACGATGTCACGGCGATCGACGCGGTGACCGGCGACGCCGCCAACATGGCCGCCGACGTCGATATGAACTACGGCAACCTCGATCAAAACGAGACCGGCAACGTTTCAGCCTTCCCCAAGCCGAAGCCGGAGACCGTCACGCCCCAGGGCAGCACTTCCACGAGCAAACCCGCGCCGAGCCCGGTCGAAAACACGAGCTCGAACGCGGTCAGCAACGGCGCCTGACTAGGGCAGCCCGACGACTTTGTGCGCCTGAAGCGTGAGGCGCCATTTCGGCCGCTCCATCGCCAGCCGAATCGCCGCCTCGACCGCCGCTTCGCATTCGGCGCAGTCCATCGGCTGAACCAGGAAATGGTCGAATGCCCAGCGTTCCAGTTCGGCGGGGTCGATCCCCGTCTGCGGCCACACGAGCTTCAGCTCGTTTCCCTGCCGCTGAACGACCTTCGTGCCCGCCTTCGGGCTGACGCAGATCCAGTCGATGCCCGGAGTTGCGGGCAAGGTTCCATTGGTCTCGGCCGCGATGCGAAATCCACGCTCGTGCAGCGCGTCGACCAGCGCACCGTCGAGCTGGAGCATCGGCTCGCCGCCGGTGATCACCACCAGCCGGTGCTCGTCGGCATCGCCCCATAGTCGCTCAACGTAACTGGCAAGCTCTTCCGCTCCGGCGAATTTTCCCCCGCCCTCCCCGTCGGTTCCGACGAAATCCGTGTCGCAGAAAGTGCACTGCGCGCTCGCCCGGTCCTGCTCGCGCCCGGACCAGAGATTGCAGCCCGCAAAGCGCAGGAACACCGCCCGGCTGCCGGACTGCATCCCTTCGCCCTGAAGCGTCAGGAAGCATTCCTTGACGGCATAGCTCATGCGTAGGCCGTTGGATCGGCGATCCCCGCCTCCGCGAATCCCTTTGCGCGCAGACGGCACGCATCGCATTGCCCGCAATGGCGGCCGTCTGGCAGCGGGTCGTAGCAGCTGTGGCTCATCGCCGCGTCGAGCCCAAGCCGCCGCGCCTCGCGGGCGATGTCCGCCTTGCTCATATGCTGAAGCGGCGCGTGGATGATGAAGCGGTCGCCCTCGACGCCCGCCTTCGTGGCAAGGTTCGCGAGCTTCTCGAATTCCTTGATGAACTCGGGCCGGCAATCGGGATAGCCAGAATAATCGAGGGCGTTGACGCCGATGAACAGGTCGCGTGCCCCGCTCGCCTCGGCGAGGCCGAGCGCCAGGCTGAGGAAGATCGTATTGCGCGCCGGGACGTAGGTCACGGGGATGCCCTCCCGGACACCCTCCTTTGGTACCTCGATGTCGCTGGTCAGCGCGGACCCGCCAAATGCCCGAAGGTCCAGCGGCAGCACGATATGACGCTCGGCAAGCTGCGCGGCGATCTGCCGGGCCGCGTCCAACTCGACGCGATGCCTCTGGTTGTAATCGACGGTAAGCGCGACGACCGAGAAGCCCCGCTCCCGCGCGATTGCGGCGCAGACCATCGAATCGAGGCCGCCGGAAAGAAGAACGACCGCCTGCTTCACAGCTTGATGCCGATCCTCGGCGCCGCCCAGAACCAGCAGGCATAAAGCGCCAGCGTGCCCGCGACGCTGATCGCCATTGCCAGCCAGAACGCCATTCCGGACCTCAGCAGCCACGGCAGGACGAGGAACATCGGCAGCGACGGCAGGATGAACCAGAAGGTGCTAGAGGTGAGCTCGGCAACCTTCTGCGGATCGTGGCTGTCGCGCCAAAGCCAGATCATCGCCAGCAGCGACGTCAGCGGCAATGACGCGAGCAGCCCGCCCCAGCCGGGATAGCGTCGGGCAATTTCCGATACGGCGGCGACGATGGCGCCCGACAGCGCGGCTTTGATCAAAAGGTACAGCACGGGCGCGCTATATCCTCCCCTCGATTTCGAGGGGAGGGGGACCATTGAACGAAGATTCAATGGTGGAGGGGCCCCTCCGTCGCGCTTCGCGCGCCACCTCCCCCAGCAAGCTCGAGGAGGAATAAAAAGAAGGGCCGCCGATCGTTGCTACCGGCGGCCCAGGCGATCGGGCGTACACGCCCGATTGGGAGGAAAGCGTGCCAAATCCGGCACGCTTCCCACTTACTCCGCCATGGTTAAAAGACGCCTTAATGGTGTGTGAAAGCTGTGCTTTTGGGGCAATCGTCGATGCGCCGAGCCTGCAAGACATAGTTGAACGGCAGTCCGTCCGAGATGCCCTGCGTGCTGATCCGGAGCGCGCGTGGAGTGATCACATCGATCTCGCTGTGGCCGAAGCCGGCTGCCCCGCAGCTATAGTCGATCACCGTCGAGCTGTGGCCGTCCTTCAGCACCTTCGCCGTGCACAGGTTGGACCGGTGTTCGAACCGGGCGAGCGCGGCGATATCACGCACGCACTGCCGAAGCGGAGTCCTGGCGCCCGGCGCGCCGCTGATCTCCCACAGTCCCGGCTGGGTATCGGCGAGCGCCACCGGCCTCGCCGCCGCGATCAGCGCCAGCGCCGCGGTCACGCCTCCTCCGGCGAGCACGAGCCTTGAAATGCGAGTCATTTGCACTCCGTTTAACACGGCGCGCTTAACGGGAGTACATCCCGAAAGTTGAGGTCTGGCGGTCTCAGGTCAGCTCGTTGGGCTGGATCGCGAAACTCGATGAGCAGAAGGCGCAATCGACACGGATCAGGCCGTCGTCGCCGACCATCGCTTCGCGCTCGTCGGCCGGAAAGCGGGCGATCACCGAGCGGACGTAATCGGGGTCGCAGCGGCAACCGCGGCTGAGCGCGATTCCGTCGAGGGTCCGCAATTCCTCTTCCTCGTGGAACAGGCGCCAGATGAGATCGTCGAGCGGAAGCCCTGCGTCCGTCAGTTCATCGGCCTTGATCGAGCCGCCGAGGATGGCGACGTGCGGCCAGTCGGGATGATCGAGGCGTGTGTGCAGCCGCTCCCTGCCCTCCTCGCCTTCGGGTAGATGCTGCAGCAGCAGGCCCCCGGCGAACCAATGCTCACCATCTTTTTCTGCAGCGAGACGGACCAAGCTCGGGATTTGCTCCGATTGGGCGAAATAGCTTTGCGCGGCGTCCCCGAGATTCTTGCCCTCGAGTGGCACAATTCCCTGGTAGCGCTCGTCCGAGACCGGCTGGTCGAAGGTGATCGCGAGATAACCCTTGCCGAACAGCTCCTGGAGGGTCGGCTCGGCACTCGCCGTCTTGAGCCGCTCGGGATCGTGCCGCACGTAGCCGCGCAGCGCGCCGCCCAAGTAATCGCATACCAGCAGGTCGACGATGCCACCCTCCGTCTGCGCCTGGAGCGTCAGCTGTCCCTCCGGCTCCTTGAGCAGCGAACCGAGCAGCGCCGTCAGCGTCAGCGCTTCTGCGAGCAGCTTCTCGATGGCCGGCGGGTAACCGTGGTTGGCAAGAACGGAATCGATC
>JBQCCG010000025.1:0-2496 GCA_051962455.1 Sphingomicrobium sp.
CGACCATATGCTGGGCACTAAGAAGAGCAAATATTCTCCACCGATGTCATGTCCCTGTGGGAGCTTCACCCAGGCGCGATCCATGTAAAAACCACCGCTATTTCGCTCAGTGAAGAATCTGAACGGACTTTCCAGCTTGCCTTTGTAACTATGCACAACTCTCAAGCGATAGACTGTAAAAGGCGCGTCCGGGTCTCGGCAGGCTCCTTCACCCCAGCAATCCACCGCAGAGATCACACGAGCCCGTACGACCCATCTTGAGTCATTGAATTCTTGTCGAACTGTCGTTCGGACGTCCAACTTCCCATTGTAGATGCAAGCGGCGTGAACGGGCGTGGCGAAAAGCGCAGCAAAGAAGACAGCGCAAAGGAGCGGATGCAAGCGCATTGCTCAACTTAGCATGCAGAATTCGATCCCAACAATTAGCTACCGCACCACCTGCGATTCGATCCCGACCGTATCGCGGACCACATACAGCGGGCGCTGCTTGGTCTCGGTCAGGATGCGGCCGACATATTCGCCGAGCACGCCCAATGAGATCAGCTGGATTCCGCCAAGGAACAGCACCGAGGTGATAAGCGAGGCGTAGCCGGGCACTCGGTTGCCGAAGATCAACGTATCGGCGGTGATGAAGCCGGCATAGCCGAGCGCGAAGAGCGCGACGATCGCGCCGATATAGCTCCAGATCCGCAAGGGGACGGTCGAAGCGGACGTGATTCCGTCGAGCGCCAGTGTCCAGAGCTTCCAGTAGTTATACTTGGTCGTTCCAGTCTCGCGCTCGGCGCGGTCATATTCGACGGCGGCCTGCCGGAACCCGGCCCAGGCGAACAGCCCCTTCATGAACCGGTTGCGTTCCGGAAGCGCGCGGATCACGTCGACGACCTTCTTGTCCATCAGCCGGAAATCGCCGGCATTCTCCGGGATTTTGTCTTCGCTGACGAAATTATGCGCCCGGTAGAAGAGGCGCGCCGTCACCCGCTTCGCCCAGCCGTCGCTGTCCCGGCAGCGGCGAACTCCGAACACCATCTCGAAGCCGTCGCGCCATTTGGCGACCATCTCCGGCAGCACCTCGGGCGGGTCCTGCATGTCGACGTCCATCGGGATGACGGCGCTGCCGCGCGCATGGTCGAGGCCTGCGCTCAGCGCCGCTTCCTTGCCGAAATTGCGGGAGAGCGACAGCGCCCGGACTCGAGGGTCGCGATGGTTTGCGGCGACGATCGCCGCGAGCGTCGCGTCGCTGCTGCCATCATCGACGAACAGGATTTCCCAACCCTCGTCATGGGCGATTCCATCGAGGATCGCGCCCACGCGCTCGACGAAGGGGAGGATTCCGTCCTCCTCGTTCTTCACGGGTACGACGACCGAGAGGAGCGGCGCGACCATTCCGCGCTTGACGAGTTGCGCGTGCAAATCGCCGACCAACGGCGGCGAGACGAGCACCGGTTTCTTCCGCTGTGCGGCCACTTCTTCCTCCCTTGCAAGAGAGGCTAGGCCGGAATGGTTTACGAGACCTTTACTTCTTGAACGCCGATTCCGCGGCCGCGCCTCAGGCGGAACAGCCGTCGCATCCGTTGTAAGTTGCGGTTCGTTAGCCGTCCGCTCAAGGACCCGGACGTGAATCGCGAAACCCCCGCAGCGACGATCGAACAGCAGGACGGCCTCCCGGTCCCGCGCCGCTACTGGTCGGTGATCGGCATCTGGCTGGCGCTGACCATGGCGGTGCTCGACGGTGCGATCGCGAATGTCGCTCTGCCGACGATTGCGCGGGAGCTGGGTGCCTCGCCGGCCAGCTCGGTGTGGGTGATCAACGGCTACCAGCTGACCATAACCATTCTGCTGTTGCCGCTCGCCGCCCTCGGCGATCGGATCGGCTACAAGTGCATCTACATCCCCGGGCTGGCGCTGTTCACGATCGGCTCGGGCGCCTGCGCGCTCGGCCACACGCTCGGGCTGCTGATCGCCGCGCGCGTGTTCCAGGGGATCGGAGCCGCCTGCATCATGAGCATGAATGCGGCGCTTGTCCGCGCGACCTACCCGGCGAACATGCTCGGCCGCGGGATCGGCTACAACGCGATGGTGATCTCGGTCGCGGCCGCCATCGGCCCGACGCTCGCCGCGCTGATCCTCGGCATCGCGTCCTGGCCGTGGCTGTTCCTTATCAACCTGCCGATCGGGGTTGCCGCGCTGATCGTCGGCAGGAAGTCGCTTCCCGACCCGCATGGCCACGGGGAGCCGTTCGACTGGGGCTCGGCGGTGCTCAGCGCAGTGATGATGGGCTGCATCGTCTTCGGCGCCGAGATGTTCGCGCGGGAAGGTGCCGGACTCGGCGGAGGCCTGGTGGCAATCGGAATTGCTGCAGGGATAGCGCTCGTGTGGCGCGAGTGGGGCGAAAAAGTGCCGCTGATGCCGCTCGATCTCCTTCGAATCCCGATTTTCAGCCTGTCGATCGGCACGTCGATCGTGTCCTTCGCCGCGCAGATGCTCGCTTATGTCGCG
>JBQCCG010000026.1:0-3359 GCA_051962455.1 Sphingomicrobium sp.
TGGCCATGGCCAGTGCCTGCTTCGGGGTCTTCGGCTTGGGCTCATGAAGCTCGCTGTCGTCGCTCTGGTAGAGCGCTATCCCGTCGCGCGCGACGTCCATGAAGAAGAAGCGTCCATGGGCGAGCCCGTCGTTCACCTCGCGCAGCGAATGGACGATGAAATTGACCGGAGTCTTCAGCGTCCTGGTGATCGCCAGCTCGCGATTGAGGCGCTCTTCGGCCTTCACCCAATATTCGACGCGGTCGGTCAGGCGCTCGTCATTGACGATGATCAGGAGGTCATAATCGGACCGATAGCCCTTGGCGGTGTGCGGCTCGTCGACCCAGCCGCCACGAGCATAGGAGCCGTAGAGGATGATCTTGAGGATGCGACCCTTCTTCTTCCAGTCCTGGGTCGCGAGCGCCCGGGCCTCCTCGAATTCCTCGAACAGGATCTGCACGACGCGCTCGAGTTCGCGCTGCTTTGCCGCGGGCAGATGGTCGATGTCGGTGCGCATGAAGTTCAATCCTACGGGCTGGCGCAGTCACTGCAACATGAGCCACGCGTCCGGACGGCGCGCCGACCGCCCGCGAATTTTCGGCATTGCCGATCGCTTGGCGGCTGCGATCCAGCATTTATAGACCGAGGAGCAGATCGCACCCGAGCGGGTCAAGGTTTGGGACGAGCTCAGGGCAAGCCAGGCGCCTTGGCTGCGACAATGCCGCGCATTCGAACGTGGACGCCAGAGATGGAGATTGCTGGCCCTTCCGGCGACATCCTAGTCACGCTCGGCGGCACCGAACGCATCCTCTAATTTGCCGATCTCTATCACGCGGCGGGCAAGTCGCGACAACATCGCGATCACCCGAAATGCAGGGATCCCGGAGACTGTACGCGCTCAGCCTAAATCGCGACCAGAGGAAGCGGCTCTTGAGGACCAAGGACGATCCACACAGCTGGCTCAACCGCGTCCGCTTTCCCGCGCGCGAAGAAGTTGCCGACTGCGTCACCGCGCTGATCGGCCTTCTCGAGGCGCTTGAGCAGCCGCATGGTTTTGCCGTCCTCCTCAACGAGGATGCCGAGGATCTCGCGGATGTCCGGGACTATTTCGAAGGCGTGGAGAAGCCGGTGATCGAAGTCCCGCTCGGCTCCCAGCTTATGGTGGTCGATCGGGAGCAACCGTTCGATCATGCCCGGGTTGACCACGAAATTTTGAGAAGCTGCATCGCAGCCAGATGGTTCTTGCCGATGTGACTGGATCGCGGCCGAATTGCTTTCTCGAGCTTGGCTATGCGTTGGGCCGGCCGATCCCCAAGACGGTCATAGGACAGAAAGAAAGGAACGAAGCTGCCGTTCGACATGAAGACATTGTCGGGACACTTATGGCAAGACGCCGTCGACCAGGACGAGCAGTTCCGTCTTGCGCGGGCACGACTTGCCAGGGCCCGGTAAATCCTAGAGTCGCATCGGTCCAAGCATCTTCCGCTCTTGAAGAGTGAGCGCCAGTACAAAGGTTTCCGATGTTCTCCACCAATCCGATGAATGTCGAGCAATTCGGCGGTGATGCGGGCCGGGTTCGCAAATTCCTGCGCGATATGTCCACTCACTATCGACAGCAATTCACAACGCCGGAGGCCATGCAGGCGCTCGACTTGGGAGAGCCGGAGGGGACGAGGACCCTGGTCGCCATGGCCGAAGCCGGATGGCTGGTTTATCTTGGTGAGGACGACGACGGTTTTGATCAATGGAGGGTCGGCCGCCTCGGCATTCAGTACAGCATGAAGAAGCTACTCAAGCGAATGCCGGTCGACAAGGCGGAGGCACTCCTTGATCGCACCCTTGCCGCGGTTCGTGGATTTAACGGGACGAACGCCTCTACCCGTATAATTGAGGTCGCTCTTTTCGGTTCGCTCGCGAGAGGAGGCGATGAGCAGAAGACCGTCGGCGACATCGATCTGCAAGTTAAGATCGGACCGCGCGAAGACGCTTCGAAGGAGCAGCGGTCTAAGCTCCTGGATGCCGAGATGCGGCAGGCTCCGAAGAGCTCCACGACGGAATTCGAGAAACAGTTCTGGGCCGAGAGGGCGGGGATCCGGCACCTTCGCGCTATCAGCACCCGACTGACAGTCTCCACGCACGACAATATTGCCGACATGGGCTGCGAATATGTAGTCATCTATCGTTTCGACCCGATATCGGGGCAAGAGCTTCCTTGCGACCGGCGGCTTGAACCTGGCCATCCCGAGAAGCAGATGCGGTTCAACGGCCATGCTGAGCATGAGGCTCCGCTCCCGTCAGTACCGGCGTTTCGGACGTGGCCGGACGTGCCCGCCAGGAAACCGACTGGGCTTCATGCGCGCAACCAGGTTAACCGGTCGATTGCGCAATATATCTGGCAACGCGGCTATACCCTCAAGGACATCGCTCGCCGCCAGCACGCTAAAAGAATCGACGTCCAGGCGGTCCTTGCGCAATGTGGCATGATACTGCCCGACCCAGCGTCGATCGTCATAACCGACAGCCCGGTTGACGCATTGGCGCCGTTGCTTGCGGACTTCCCGGACGTACACGCTGATATTCGGCTCGGTGGCTTTGGCGGCGGAGGGATCGCGAACGTCCATCTTCGCCGCGGCAGGCATCACGCAATGTGCGCATCGTCGCCGACCCGGTCCGAACCCGACGGCGACCCGGAGCTTGTTCCACTTGCAAACATCATCGCGACCGCCGCCGCGCTATGGCACAAGCGCTTCCGTTCGAAGGCTTCGAAGATCGAACTATCAATGGATTTCCAGTTAAGGGGCTACTTGCCGAGCTTCGCCGCTGAAGCGTCGACAATGAAGAGCGCCACTGTATGCGGACAGACCTTCAATCAGCTGTTCGACGACCTCTACGGCAAGACAGAATTCGAGCCACTAAACGACCGAAAGCTCCGATCCGTGAGGCTCTCGCTCGACCTCCTCGCGCTCAAACTCTACCGATCCCATCTGGGCGAATCGAAGCACGGGCTGCCCTTGGGCGCGCTCGCTGAGCCTGCCCGCGAGCTCTCAAAGGCGCTGACTGGCGATCATGCGCGGGTCATCAGCTCGATCGAACTCAGTCGCCAAAAATCGGAATGGGCCAGCGACAGCTGACTTGGAAACTCCGCAGTTGGACCTTGCGCTCGAACGTCAAACATATCGAGTGCCAGAAGTCCGAAATCGGAAAGTCCGAAATTCGCCCACGAAATTCCGACACGAATGCTTGATGAAATTCAAGCAAATCCGGCAAAGCTGCTTTCGACCCCTGCTAACCCGTTGAAATCACTGGTGACCCCTACGGGACTCGAACCCGTGTTTTCGCCGTGAGAGGGCGACGTCCTAGACCGCTAGACGAAGGGGCCA
>JBQCCG010000027.1:0-15845 GCA_051962455.1 Sphingomicrobium sp.
GGCAGGGCAGGGAACGACGGCGTCCTGGATCAGCTGCCGTGCAGGAAGCTGTCGTTGATCGAGCAGCTCGCCGGGCCAAGGATGACCACGAACAGCGTCGGCAGGATGAACAGGATCAGCGGAACGGTCATGATCGCCGGCAGTCGGGCGGCCTTTTCCTCGGCGCGCATCATGCGCTGGTGACGGAACTCGGCCGACAGCACGCGCAGCGCGCTGGCGAGCGGCGTACCGTATTTCTCGGTCTGGATCATGGTGGTGACCACGCCGCGCACCGCTTCCAGATCGACTCGGTTGGCAAGGTTCTCGAACGCCTGGCGGCGCTCGTTGAGGAAGCCAAGCTCGATCGCCGTAAGGCCGAATTCGTCGCCGAGCTCCGGGTAGGCCTTGCCAAGTTCGCGTGACACCCGGCCGAACGCTGCGTCAACGGTGAGGCCGGCTTCGGCGCAGATGACCAGTAGGTCGAGCGCGTCCGGCAGGCCCTTGCGGATCGCGTGGCTGCGCTTGTTGACCTTGTTCTTGAGCCAGATGTCGGGCGCCTTGTAGCTGCCGATCAGCAGGCCCGCGACGGTCGCATAGCGACGGAACCAGCCCCAGTTCGGGTACCAGCCGAAGACGTAGAGCCCGAGCACCGCCACAATGCCGATCACGACGGGCAGGACGAAGCGCGCGAGGATGATGAAGAAAGCGAGGTCCTTGGTGCGGATGCCCGCCTGCATCAGCCGCTGCTGCGTCTTCTTGACCTGGTCGTCCTGAAGCATCTTGAACTGCGACAGGAGCTGGCGGACATTGTCGGCCGCCTGGTTGCGATTGGTCAGCTTCTTGCGCTTGTTGGTCGACGCAACGATGCCGGCCTTGAGCTGCTCGCGGCGCTCGTTAAGCGCCTTTACACGGCGCGCCATCGGGTCCTTCACGGTCGTCGCCGCATAGATGGCGAGAATGACCGCGAAGGTCGCGACGGCGCTGAGCATCGTCGCAATCCAGACGACGTCGAAGCCGAGGATGTGGGGCCCGGTGGGAGGCGCAACCTGCATGATCTAACGTGCCTCCCTCAAATCTCGAAGTTGACCATCTTGGCCATGATCGCGGCGCCGATGCCCATCCAGATCATGCCGCCGATACCGGCGACCATCAGCCGCTGGTCGGTGAAGAAGTTGCCCATGTAATGGGGGTTGATCATGTACACGAGGCCGAACACCACGAATGGCAACGAGCCGACGATGTAGGCCGAAGCCTTCGATTCCGAGCTCATCGCGCGGATCTTCAGCTTCATCTGTGCGCGCTTGCGAAGCACGTCGGCGAGGTTCGACAGAGTCTCGGCCAGGTTGCCGCCGGTTTCGCGTTGGATAGCGAGCGTAATGACGAAGAACTGGAACTCGGGCGTGCCGAGGCGGTCCGCCGTTTCCTGAAGCGCGGCCTCCATCGTCCGGCCGATCTTCATCTTGTCCGAAACCATGCGGAACTCGATTCCTACGGGCCCGGGAACTTCGCTCGCCACGATGCCCAGGGTCTCGGTAATCGGAAGTCCCGAGCGAAGACCGCGGACCATCAGCTCGATCGCATCCGGGAAGTTCGAGGTGAACTTGTTGACTCGCCGCTTGATCATTTTGCCGACGATGAAATGAGGGCCGCCGACGCCGAAGAAGAGGCCGAGCATCAGCGACAGGATGAACGGAGCGCCGCGAAGGACCATCGCGACAATCACCAGGACGGTAACGCCAAGGCAGATCGCGACATATTTGCCGAGGCTGATGTCCCTGCCGGTCATCTCCAGGCGCTTGCGGAGCAGTGCCGGCTTCGGGATCAGGGTCGAGGCATAGCCCTCGAACTTGCTGGCCCGCTCGGCGAACAGCTTGCGGATCTGCGCCTGCGCATTGCCCGCGATGACGTCGCCGTGGCGCTCCTTGATAAGCTCCACACGACGCTTCAGCGACTTTGACGCGGAAGGACCGCGCATCGCCATGAAGCCGAGGGTCAGCGCGCCGATGCCGCCGATGATGAGTAGCCACAAGAGCATACTTGCCTTCGCCTCTCACTTCTCATTCGCCAGCGCCTTGATGTGCGCCGGTGCATTCGGTTGCTTACGCGGCCTTGTCTTTCGGCTTTGAAAGCATCGACTTCAGGTTGTTGACGAGCGACTTGCCCTGGCCACCACTCGAACCGTCGGCAGCCGCACCTTCCTCGCTGGCATGGTTGAGGACCATGCCCGAAAGGGTGTTGAACGGCGCCGCCAGCTTGCCGGAGGCGACTTCCGCCATCGGTTTGCCGAGCTTGGCAGCCTGCGCTGCGACCTTCGAATCGAACGGGAAGACCACGTCGACGGGCCGCTCGATCGACTGCTCGAAATCCTTGCGGCTGATCTCCAGCGCGCCGCCCGAAGGCACGGCGTTGGCGACGACAACCACCTTGGTCTGCGGAGCATTCGATTTCAGCCAGGCGAGGACACGGATCGTATCGCGGGTTCCCGCCAGCGTGAGCTCGGCGACCACGACCGCGACATGCGCGTCGTGCACCAGGTGCGGATACTGGATCAGCATGTGGCGCGGCAGGTCGAGCACGGTCGATTCAAACGCGTTCCGCATCTCTTCCTGCAGCTGGAAGAAGGCGGAGCCGTCGGTCACCAGCGGCTGGTGGATCGGCGCTTCGGCCGAGAGGACCGACAGCCGCTCGTTCGCGCGAACCATCGCGCGCTCGATGAACAGCCCGTCGATGCGGCTCGGGTTTTCGATCGCGTCGGTGAGACCGCGGCCTGGCTTGAGATCGAGCGCCAGGGCGCCGGTTCCGAAATGCACGTCGAGGTCGAGAAGAGCGGTCGTGCGCCGCGCCTTTTCACCGAACAGCCAGGCGAGCGACGTCGCGATGGTCGACGCCCCGACGCCGCCGCGGACGCCGATCACGGCGGCCATGACGTGTGGCTTGTCGGCCTGCGCCTCACCGCGCGGGCCCGACAGGATCATCTGCGCATGTGCGAACGTGTCGCGCAGCTGGTCGACCGTGAAAGGCTTCAGCAGATAATCGTGGATGCCGCTCGCGACCAGGTCGCGATACAGGCGGACATCGTTGACGGTGCCGGCAGCGATCACGATCGTGCCCGGCTCGCAAACCTCGGCAAGAGCGTTGATGTCGTTGAGCGGATCGGCGGATTCGCTGAGATCGACAAACAGGATGTTCGGGCTTGCCGACACCGACAGCGACTGAACCGCGTTCCGAAGACCGCCCTTGTTGACCTTTTCCGGCGACCAGCCGTGCTCCACGGCGACCGGGCGCAGCATGTCGGCTGTCGCATCGTCGCAGACGAAGGCGGTGAAAGGATCGCGCAAACCCGCGCGCGCCTGGAACGGAGCGTTCATCAGTTGCCTCCCTTGGAGCTGACCTGCTTCAGATCGCCCGAGCCGGTGGGCGGCTTGGCGCGGTACATTTCGATCGCTCGCGTTGCAGTCAGCGTGTCGGTGTCCGCACCGGCCTCGCGGCCGTGGATCAGGTCCTCCGGATTGGCGATCATCGCCGCCAGGTTGCTGTTGATCGAGCAGCCGTAGTTCGACGTGGTCTTGTTTTCCCAGTCGGTGTCAGAACCGCGGGTCCAGTTCGGACAGCCCGGGACCACCGCGCGGCGTCGGGCAACCACGACCCGGACAGATCCGGGCTGCACCATGCCTGCGGTCATTGGAACTCCAGGAGTGACCAACATTCCGTAGCGGCCTGCAATGGCAGCGACCTGAGTGCGCGCTCCCGGAGCATAGCCGCCATCGACGTAGATGGTGTCTCCGTAACCGAGGCCGAGCCCCTGGAACCACCCGTTCAGGCGGTCGCCTTCGCCCGGGGCCAGTGAGCCACCCGGAGCGGCTGCGTCGAACACGTAATCGGTGCTCGTCACAACCGGAACGTTGACCGGGGCGACGCCCTGCGCCGGAATATCCGGCTGGCCAGCGGTCTGGCAGCCCGCCAGGACGGAGCCGAGGGCGATGAGGAGAAACTTCGAGCGCATCGTCGAATCCTTCCTGATGAAGCCGGACATCACAGCTTGAACCCGGGGCCGGGGGCCGGCGCCGGCGCGGGACCGGCGATGGCCGGTACCGCTGCCGCAGGAGCGGCAACCGCGGTCGGATCGAGCTGTCCGCTATGACCGTGGAACGTCTGCCCCAACAAATCTCGCTGGAGGTCGCTCGGGGTGCGGTAGCCGTCGATCGGAGTCGCGAGCTGACCGGAGACCGGACGCACGAGATATGGAGTCACGATCACGACCAGTTCGGTTTCCTGGCGCTGGAACTTGGTCGAACGGAACAGTGCGCCGAGGATCGGAAGGTCGCCGAGCACCGGCGTCTTGTCGACGCTGTTGTTGCCCGAATTCTGGAGAAGGCCGGCAATCATGAACGATTGTCCCGAGCCGAGCTCGACCGTCGTCTCCGCGCGGCGAGTAGTCAGTGCCGGCACGACATAGCCGTTTAGGCTCACGCCATTCGCACTGTCGAGCTGGCTGACTTCAGGCCGGACCCGCATCGAAATGCGGCCGTCGCTGAGAACGATCGGCGTGAAGGCCAAAGCGACGCCATACTGCTTGTACTCGATGGTGACGGCGTTGTTGCCCTGCGAAATCGGGATTGGGAATTCGCCGCCGGCAAGGAAGCTCGCCGTCTCGCCCGAGAGGGCGGTCAGGTTCGGTTCCGCAAGCATCGTGGCAAGCCCGTCGTTCGCCGCGATATTCAGCGTGCCGAGCAAGTCGAGACCGAGGAGGTGACCAAACGCGCCGAGCGTCGTGCCCGTGCCCAGCACATTGAAAGTACTGGACGTCGCAGGGGTGGTTCCGGTGGCGGGCGATCCGAACGTTCCTGGGTTACCCCGGCCAATCCCGAACTGGAACCCGCCCGTGGTATCGCGGCTCAGGAGATTCACCCCCATCGATTTGAGCAGCGAACGGTTAACTTCGGCGATCCTCACCTTGAGCATCACCTGAAGCGGTGTTGCAGATTTCAGACGGGTGACCACCTGCGTGCCTTCACCTACGTATGCCTGGGTAAGGCGCTGCGCCTCCGCAACATCGTCGGGGTTGGCGACGGTGCCGGTGAGCAGCACCAGGTTGTTCATTGGCGTCGCCTCGATGTTTGCATCCGGCATCGCCAGGTGAAGCATGTCGCCAAGCGAGCTGATGTTGTTCCCGACGCGAACGTTCGCCGCATAGACGACCCGGCCTCCTTTCGAGGTCGCGTAGATCGTCGTCTCGCCCTGGCCCTTGCCGAAGACATAGAGCTGGGTCGACGAACGGACCTGAACGTCGGCGATGCCATCGTTCGCGACGAAGATGTCGCTCATCGGCTCGGACAAGCGGACCAAGGTCCCCGTGCCCTTGCTCAAATTGAGCGTCTCGGCCGGCTTGGCGGTGACCGGCGCGGCAACCGCGGGAGCGGCAGCACCGACGGTCCCCAGCGCGATCGCCAGGGCGGCGACTGCGGTGCCGAGGCGTGCTCGGCGGGTGTTGGCTTGAATCTTCATCTTAGCGAGCTCCCACCGGAACAACGGTGATTGAATTGCCGCGTGCGATTCGTACGACCGGACCCACCGGCATGGCTGGCGCCGCTGGTGCACCAGCCTGGCCAGTCGCGGGCGCCGCGGCAGCCTTCGCCGGAACGCTCCGGCGCTGGAAGCGCGACACGTCGGCGCCGGTCGAGAAAGTGGTATTGGTGTCGATCGGACGGTTGGACATGGCGAGCAGCATCTGCTTTTCCTGGTCCGGAGTGGCGCCTGCCGGAATCTTGATCTGCCCCGAAGCAACCTCTCGCTCGAGATCCGACGCATTGTCGGCGATCGAACGCAGCGACAGCGACAGCGAACCAAGGCTCTGCGCGACCGCAATCTTCTCGGCGATGCGCGGAGTGACCTCGAGCGTCACGTTCGAGAAGGTCTTGACGACAGTCTTGCCCTCATCGTCCTTGCCGGAGATGCGCTGGTCGGTCGCGAGTACCCGCAGGTTGCGGATGATCGTTTCAGCGACCTTCAGCGGCGGCCCATCGCCACCACCTTGCACCTGCTGGGTCAGCACCAGGTCGACGTGGTCTCCCGGGAATACGAACCCGGCGACGCCGGCGTTGACGTTCACCGGAACCGTGATGGCGCGCATGCCCGGTCCGAGCGCCGCGGCGAGAAAGCCGCGATCCCCGGGGCCGACAAGCGATCCGCGGGTGACGGGCTGGCCGGCCGTGATCGGATAGCGGACGACGGTGCCGATCAGCTTCTTCGGATCGCCGTCTGGCTGGCCCTCGACATAATAAGCGCTCTGCATGAGCTCCTTCGGCCAGGGCTGAAGGGTGAAGCTGTCGGGATCGATGATCGTGCCCGCAGGCAGCGCCTTCTTGGCGACGAGGATCTTCGGCCCGATCGGAACCGCCGGTGCTGCAGCAGCCTGCTGCGCGCCGGCGCCGGCGAACATGTTCTTGGCCATAACCGCAGTGACCACCGCGATGACCAGCGCTCCAACGAGCAGCGCGAGCTTCTTCACATCCATGGCGAAATCGCCTCCCCCTTGCGGGCCCCTTGAACAGCCTCAGACATCAGGCAAATTGGTTAAGAAAGCGTTGGGTGAGAATCGGAGCGAGTACGGCGAGGCCGCCGAACGCGATCGCGACTCCGTACGGAATCTCCGGCCGGCCCTCCCGCCGCTGGACCCGGTGCCAGACCAGAATCCCGAGCGTGAGGACGCCGCCGGCAACCGACATCAGGATCAGGAATCTGACCGTCAGCATCGGCGGGAACCACAGCGCGAGGGCGGCGGCGAGCTTGACGTCACCGCCCCCCATCATGCCGGCGTAGAAGGCGCCGGCGAGCAGCATGAACACGATCGCGCCGGCCGCCAGCTGGGCGACCATGCCTGGCCACGGTGCGACTCCCACTGACAGCCAATAAAATGGTGCCGCCAGCGCGACGGCGAGGTTCAGCCGATTCGAAATGGTGAACGTGCGAACGTCGATTACGGCGGCTGCAACCAGCAGCACGGCGAGCGCGACAAGCGCCAGATCGGTAAATGCGACGTTGAACATGTACCCGACCACTAGACGGCGCACGTTTCGAATTCGTAACCGGCTAAAAGATGAGCCAATTCGATGTGATCATTGTCGGCGGGGGAATCGCCGGAGCGAGCCTTGGCGCGGAAATCGCCGCGCAACGCAGGACGTTGATCATCGAAGCCGAGGACCAGTGCGGCTATCACTCGACCGGCCGCTCGGCCGCTTTCTATCTGGAAAGCTATGGCGGCCCCGAGGTCGCGAAGCTCAGTCTTGCTTCGCACGAGTTTCTCGATACTCCGCCCGCGGAATTTTCCGCGCACGGCTTCCTTCGCACACGCGGGGACCTGCACGTCACGACGCGCGACCTGCCCGATCTCCCGCCTGAGGTGGAAAGCCGAATCGTCGAGCGCGCGGAACTCGAGCTGATGGTGCCCGGGATCCGGCCGAAGTGGCGGCGAGCCTTGTTCGAGCCCCGATGCGCCGACATCGATGTGGCCGGACTGCATGCCGCTTTTTTGCGAGCGTTTCGGCGAGCCGGCGGCGAAATCCGCACGCGCGCCCGTCTGGTCAGCGCGAGACCAGTCTCCGGTGGCTGGAACATCGACCTTGACGACGGGTCGGCGCTCAATGCCTCGATAGTCGTGAACGCCGCGGGCGCCTGGGCAGATGAGGTCGCAGCCGCCTGTTCGGCCGCAGCGCTTGGAATCGCGCCGAAGCGGCGAACCATGGTCCAGCTCCGGGTCGGGCGCTCAGGACTCAAGAATTTGCCGCTCGTCGATGACGCCAAGGGCACTTTCTATTTCAAGGGCGAGGGCGATTCGACGGTTTGGCTGAGCCCGCATGACGAGATCCCGTCGACTCCCTGCGATGCGGCTCCCGAGGAGATCGACGTTGCCACCGCGATCGACCGATTCGAGCAGGTGGTCGATTGGCCCGTGGAGCGGGTGGAGCGCAGCTGGGCGGGGCTCAGGAGCTTCGCGCCGGACCGGCTGCCGGTGTACGGCTTCGATGCCGATCTCCCTGGCTTCTTCTGGTGTGCGGGGCAGGGCGGGTTTGGCATCCAGACGTCCCCGGCGGCGGCGAAGATGGCTGCTGCACTGCTGCTTCAGGATGAGCCGGACGAGATCGTCAGCGCAATCGACCCGCAAGTCTTTTCGCCGCGCCGATTTCTCGTTGAGCTGACATGAATTGGGGAGGCGCGGGTGACGCCTCCCCTCACCAACTATCCAACAGGGGAACGAGAGAGTCGGTGACGGGCGGCTATTTAGTCCCCCGAATCGGCTATCAAAAGTGAACTTTCATTCACAGCCTGTGGTGCCGCCGCTGGTCGTCGGCAGCGGCGCAGGCGAGCGCGTCGACCCGGTCGTTCTCGGGGTGACCGCTGTGGCCTTTGACCCAGCGCCAGTCGATCCGGTGCGGCTTCGAGGCCTCGATAAGCTCCTGCCACAGCTCGGCATTCTTCACCGGCTTCTTGTCCGACGTCCGCCAACCGTTGCGTTGCCAGTTGTGGATCCAGCGCGTGATCCCGTCCCGAACGTAGATACTGTCCGTATGGAGGTGGACTCGGCAGGGTCGCTTGAGGGCCTCGAGCCCCTTGATCGCCGCCATCAGTTCCATGCGGTTGTTGGTGGTCAGCGGCTCGCCGCCGGACAGCTCACGCTCCTTGTCGCCCATCCGCAGAAGCACGCCCCAGCCGCCCGGGCCCGGGTTGCCGCGGCAAGCGCCGTCGGTGAACAGCTCGACTTGCGGGAGTTCAGTCATAAAGACTCAGGCGACAAGCTCTCGCGGCAGCTTGAAGGTCATGCGCTCGGGCAAATGGTCGGCTTGTTCCTCGCGAACATCGAAACGGGTGCGGAGCGCATCGACGACTTCGCGGACGAGCACTTCGGGCGCGGACGCCCCGGCCGTGATGCCAATTGTCCGCGGACAGCCGAGCCATTCCCAGTCGATGTCGGCCGCCCGCTCGATCAACCGCGCCGGTACGCCCAACCGCTCCGCGACCTCGGCGAGCCGGAGCGAATTGCTGCTGTTGGGAGCGCCGATCACGAGCATCCGATCGCATTCTGCCGCAATCGCCTTGACCGCAGCCTGGCGATTCGACGTTGCGTAGCAGATGTCCTCGCTGCGGGGCGCGCGGATCGAAGGAAATCGCCGCTTCAGCGCCTCTACAATGGCGGCGGTGTCATCCACCGAAAGCGTCGTCTGGGTCAGGAAAGCAAGATTCGCCGATTCCGGAATGCCGACAGTCTCGGCATCCCGAACGGTCTCGACAAGCGTGATCGACCCATGGGGGACCTGCCCGAACGTGCCGATCACCTCGGGATGGCCAGCGTGGCCGATGAACAGGATATGGCGGCCCTCCTCGATCAGCCGCTGCGCCTGCCGGTGAACCTTGGAAACCAGCGGGCACGTGGCGTCGACATAGGTCAGGCCGCGAATCTGCGCTGCGGCAGGCACGGATTTCGGCACCCCGTGGGCGGAGAAGACCACCGGTCGATCGTCGGGGACCTCGTCGAGCTCGTCGACGAATATGGCGCCAAGGCCGCGCAGCCGCTCGACCACGAAGCGGTTGTGGACGATCTCGTGACGGACATAGACGGGCGCTCCGAAGCGCTCGAGCGCCAGCTCGACGATCTGGATGGCGCGGTCGACGCCCGCGCAAAAGCCGCGCGGCGCGGCGATCAAAACTCTAAGGGGGGGCAATTCATCCACGGTGCAGGCCATTTAGGGTTTAGGCTGGTTACCGGCAACGGCCGAGACGGAGCCGATTTTGGCTCAGGGCAAGGAAAGAGGAGAGAGCGATGCCCAAGCGCATCGTGATCGACGGGCGACGCCGCCATGGACCAAAATCGGCCCGCCGCTTGAGCGGTCGCCCGGACACGCCCGCTGAACGGCGTCGCTTGCTTGCGCGTAGTCTCAGCTACGCGTCGGCGCTGCGCTCCTTGTCAGCGAAACCCGTCCAGGTGATCGCGGTCATTGTCGGTAACCAGCCTAAACCCTCAGGCATCGCTTGCAGCCATAGAAGGCCCTTCCTATGAACGCGGACCTGTCCGCCCTCGCAAGGATCGTCCCCACGTGAAGCTTCGCACGACCGCCTTGATTGCCCTCATGCTCCTTGGCGGATGCCGCCACGAAGGCGAAATCACCGACGAAAACGGCGGGGGCATCTATGCCGTCCGCAGCGTCTGTCCCGTCGCGGGGATCCCTGCCGGCACGGGCGACATCACCCTGTTCAACCCGCCGACCAGCAGGGATTCGAGCGCGATCGACGTCACCGCCTCGATCAGCCAGCTGCGCTCGACCTGCGAGCCGGGCGGGAGCGAGGTCATCTCCAACGTGACCTTCACCGTCACCGCTTTGAGACGCGACGCAGGCCCGGCGCGGCAAGTGATCCTGCCTTATTTCGATGTTGCCCTGCGCGGCGGCACCAACATCGAGGCGAAGCAGATCGGCGCCGTTGCCCTCAACTTCCCGGCTGGAAGCCAGCATGCCATCACTCGCGCTCAGGCGAGCATCCGGGTCAGCCGCTATGCGGCGACTTTGCCCGCCAGGGTTCGCGCGATCCTCACCCGGCCACGCAAGGCCGGGCAGGCGGACGCTGCCGTCGACCCGATGTCCGATCCCGCGGTCCGCGAGGCGGTCGCCAATGCGACCTTCGAGCATCTGGTCGGTTTCGAGCTCACCCCGGACCAACTGAAGTACAACGCCACCCGCTGAGGTTGCCGGGCTATCGAAAAGCCGCGTTGACTTAGTGACTTGGCGCGGCCAAGGC
This sequence comes from Sphingomicrobium sp., assembly GCA_051962455.1. Taxonomy (GTDB): domain Bacteria; phylum Pseudomonadota; class Alphaproteobacteria; order Sphingomonadales; family Sphingomonadaceae; genus Sphingomicrobium. The sequence goes on from JBQCCG010000027.1 coordinate 10,765, forward strand.
ACGCCGCGTCGCCGGGCGCGAAAGCTTCCGGAATGGCCGCGCGGGAGAGTATCCGCCATAGCCCTCGGGCGACGGCGGAGCGCCGAAGGAGCAACCGCCCCCGGAATCTCTCAGGCACCAAGGACCGCGCGCGCCTGACAGTCTGGAAAGAGCCCGCCGAAGCTTCGGCATCAGCGGGCCGCCGAAGGGGCAAAGCTCTCAGGCGCTAGGGACAGACGGGGGCGGCTGGCAAGGGCTCGGCAGGTGAGCCTTTTCGGTCGCACCTTTTGCCGGAGCGCCTTGAATGAGCATCGAGACCGACGGAAGCGAAACACTCGACAAGCTGCCGCTCGATTCGTGGCACCGCGCCCGCGGCGGCCGGATGGTGCCGTTCGCCGGCTACGAAATGCCCGTTCAGTATGAGGGGATTATCGCCGAGCACCTATGGACTCGCGAGAATGCCGGGCTGTTCGACGTCAGCCATATGGGGCAGCTGTTCATCCACGGCCGGTCGGCCGACGCCGCGCTGGAGCGCCTGATGCCAGGCGACTTCCAGTTCGCGGTCGACATGAAGCCCAAATACTCGCTACTCCTGGACGAGGACGGCGGGATCATCGACGATTTGATGGCGACCCGCCGCGGCGATGACTTCTACGTCGTCGTCAACGGCGCGACCAAACATGGTGACATCGACTACATGGAGCGGCGCCTGCCGGAAGGCGTGGTGATCGATTACATGCGGCAGCAGGCGCTGCTTGCGCTCCAGGGCCCGCGCGCCGCCGAGGTGCTGGAAACGATCGTCCCCGGCGTGAGCGATCTCGGGTTCATGCAGGGCGCCCCGTTCCAGTGGCAGGGGCGGAGCCTGTGGATCAGCCGCTCCGGCTATACCGGTGAGGACGGGTTCGAGATTTCGGTGCCGGCGATCGCAGCGGAGCAGCTCGCGGATGCGATCGTTGCCCACGAACTCGCCAAGCCGATCGGCCTCGGCGCGCGCGATTCGCTGCGGCTCGAGGCCGGGCTTCCGCTCTATGGGCATGACCTCGACACCAAGACCACGCCCGTCATGGCGGGGCTCACCTTTGCCATCAACAAGCGCCGCCGAGCCGAGGGCGGCTTTCCCGGCGCGATGCGAATCATCGCCGAGCTCGAGAACGGCCCGGTCGAAAAGCGGGTCGGCTTCGAAATCGAGGGACGGCAGCCGGTCCGCGAAGGCGCGCTCGTGCTCGACGGCGAGGGCAACGAGGTCGGCAAGATCACGAGTGGCGGCTTCTCACCGTCGCTGCAGCGTCCGATCGCCATGGGCTATGTCGCCGCGCCGTTGGCCGAGGAAGGGACGGCGCTGAAACTCGAACAGCGTGGCAAGTTGTTCGATTCGCGCGTCGTCGCCATGCCCTTCGTTCCGCACCGCTATCATCGCAAGGGAGCTTCTGCATGAGCCTCTATTTCACCAAAGAGCACGAATGGGTCCGGGTCGAGGGAGATACGGCGACCGTCGGTATCTCCGACCACGCGCAGGAGCAGCTGGGCGATATCGTCTTTGCTGAAATCCCTGAAACCGGAAAGCGCCTGAACAAGGGTCAGGAAGCTGCCGTCGTCGAATTGGTGAAGGCGGCATCCGACGTCTATTCCCCGGTCTCGGGAGAGGTGACCGAAGGTAACCAGGCGATCGCCGACGATCCAGGGCTGGTGAACAGCGATCCGGAAGGGCAGGGCTGGTTCTTCAAGCTCAAGCTCGACAATCCAAGCGAGCTCGACGGGCTGATGGACGAAGCCGCCTACCGCGATTGGGTGAAGACGCTTTGAGCCACGCGGCAGCCTCGACCAGCAAATGGGACGCCGCCGACTATGCCCGCGTCGGAGCATTCGTCGCCGAGCTCGGCGGCGCGGCGCTCGACCTGCTCGACCCGAAGCCAGGCGAGCGGATCCTAGACGTCGGCTGCGGCGAGGGGACCCTGAGCCTCAAGATCATCGAACGCGGCGCGACGGTGCTCGGCGTCGACAACTCGCCGGAGATGATTGCGGCGGCGCGGGCGAAGGGCGTCGATGCGCTGCAGCTCGCGGCCGAAGACATGCAGTTCTTCGCCGAGTTCGATGCGGCTTTCTCCAACGCGACTCTGCATTGGGTGCTCCAGAAGGAGCAGGCGGCGCGCGCGATCTTCCGCGCACTCAAGCCCGGCGGTCGCTTCGCCGGCGAGATGGGCGGGGACGGGAACATCCGCAAGCTCCGCGAGGCGCTCGACGAGGAGCTGATCATCCGCGGCTACGCTCCGCCTCTCGAGGCAAGCAATTGGTATGCATCGCCCGAGGAATTCGCTGCTGTGTACGAGGCGGCCGGCTTTCGCGAGATCGATGCCCGCTTGATCGAACGCCCGACCCCGCTGGAGCATGGCGTCGCCGAGTGGGTGACCACCTTCCGCAAGGGCTGGCTCGACCGGGCCCAGGTTCCCGAAGAGGAGCGGGCGGCAATCGCCGCCGCCGTCGCCGGCCGCTTCGGATCCGATGTCGCCGATTACGTCCGCCTTCGCTTCATCATGAGGAAGCCATTGTGATCACTACTCGTCATTCCCGCGAAAGCGGGAACCTAGACCTTCTTCTTTGCTGGGTCCCCGCTTGCGCGGGGATGACGAAAGGGGGTTTGGGTTGAGATACCTTCCCCTTTCCGACGCCGACCGCAGCGAGATGCTGCGCGTGATCGGCGCGGGCTCGATCGACGAGCTGTTCCGCGACGTGCCCGAGGAGGCGCGGCTGAAAGGGCCGATCCATGGCCTGCCGATGCACGCCTCCGAAATGGCGGTCGAGCGGCACATGACGGCTCTGTCGCGCAAGAACATGGTCGCGGGCGACGTGCCCTTCTTCCTCGGCTGCGGCGCCTACCGGCATCACATCCCGGCGAGCGTCGATCACATCATTCAGCGCGGCGAGTTCCTGACCAGTTACACGCCCTACCAGCCGGAGATCGCTCAGGGCACGCTGCAGATGATGTTCGAGTTCCAGACGCAGGTCGCGCGGCTGTTCGGCTGCGAAGTAGCCAATGCGTCGATGTACGACGGCTCGACCGCGATGTGGGAAGCGATCGAGATGGCGCAACGCATCACGCGGCGCGAGAAGACGCTCATTTCGTCGGGAGTGCACCCGCATTACGTCAGCGTCGCCAGAAGCATGGCGCAGTTCACGGACGACGCGCTCGACACCGCTCTGCCGGAGCTGACCGCGGCGACCGATGCCGAGCGGCTGATCGCCGGAATCGATGCGGAAACCAGCGCGATCGTGGTTCAATATCCGGACATCCTCGGCCGCATCACCGACCTCCCGCCGATCGCCGAAGCGGCGCATGCGGCGGGCGCGCTGCTGATTGCGGTGGTGGCCGAGCCCGTAGCGCTGGGCCTGATCAAGTCCCCAGGCGAGATGGGCGCGGATATTGTCGTGGGCGAAGGGCAGTCGATCGGCGTCGGCCTGCAGTTCGGAGGCCCCTATGTCGGGCTGTTCGCCTGCCGCGAGAAGCATGTTCGGCAGATGCCCGGACGGCTCGCCGGCGAGACCGTCGATGCCGAGGGCAAGCGCGGGTTCGTGCTGACGCTCTCGACCCGCGAGCAGCATATCCGCCGTGAGAAAGCGACCTCGAACATCTGCACCAGTTCGGTGCTGTGTGCGCTGGCCTTCACGGCGCATCTGACCCTGCTCGGCGAAAAGGGGCTGCGTGAGCTCGCGTCCTTGAATCACGCGCGCGCGTGCGAGGTGGCCGACCGGCTGGCCGCAATTCCCCGGGTCGAGCTGGTCAACGACAGCTTCTTCAACGAATTCACGCTGAAGCTGCCGGTCGAGGCTCGGCCTGCGGTTCACGCGATGGTGGAGGAAGGGGTGCTGGGCGGAGTATCGCTCGGGCGGCTCTATCCGGGAGTGAGTTCTCTAGAGAGCGGCCTCGTCGTCGCAGTGACTGAGACTGCAACCGCGGAAGATATCGACGCCTTCGAAGCTGCTCTGAGGGAGGTGGTCCGATGACCGTCAATCCTTCCGGCTGGCGGCCGTCGACGCCCGCGAACGAGCAGGGCGAAGCGCACACCGTCACCGGAAACCGCGCGTTGATGCTCGAGGAGCCGCTAATCATCGATATCGGCAGCACCGAACAGACGGGCGTGGATTTTTCTCCCCTCCCTGTGAGGGAGGGGTCGGGGGTGGGTGCGGAGCGCAGCTCCGCTTCGGGCATCGAGCCCTCAGCTGCGCTACCCACCCCTAGCCCCTCCCTTGGCAGGGAGGGGAACAGATTGGCCGGTCTCGCGCGCACACGCCCGATCGGTCTTCCAGGTCTCTCCGAACCCGAAGCGGTCCGTCACTACACTCGCCTCTCACGGCAGAATTACGCGATCGATCTCGGTCTCTTCCCGCTCGGTTCGTGCACGATGAAGCACAATCCGCGCCTCAACGAGAAGGTCGCGCGTCTGCCAGGCTTTGCCGATGTTCACCCGCTCCAGCCGCAGGAGACGGTCCAGGGTGCGCTGCAGGTGATCAACGAGCTGGCGTTCTGGCTGCTCGACCTCACCGGCATGTACGGAGTCGCGATGAGCCCCAAGGCCGGAGCGCACGGTGAGCTGTGCGGTCTGCTCTGCATCCGCGCAGCGCTCGAGGCGCGCGGCGACAAGCGTGAGGTCGTGCTGGTTCCGGAGAGCGCTCACGGGACCAACCCGGCGACTGCCGCTTTCGCCGGCTATCGCGTGGAGAACATCCCCGCCAATGCCGCCGGGCGTGTCGATCTCGAAGCGCTGAAGGCGCGGCTGGGTCCCGATGTCGCCGCCGTGATGATCACCAATCCCAATACCTGCGGGCTGTTCGAACCAGACATGAAGGCGATCAGCGATGCGGTCCATTCCGCGGGCGCCTTCGTCTATTGCGACGGGGCCAACTTCAACGCGATCGTCGGCAAGGTCCGCCCGGGCGACCTCGGCATCGACGCGATGCACATCAACCTCCACAAGACCTTCTCGACGCCGCACGGCGGAGGAGGGCCGGGCTCGGGCCCGACGTGGCGGCGGTCATGATCACCAACCCCAACACCTGCGGCCTGTTCGAGCCGGACATGAAGGCAATCAGCGACGCGGTGCATGCGG
>JBQCCG010000028.1:0-3287 GCA_051962455.1 Sphingomicrobium sp.
TCAGCATCCGACCCTCGGGCTGGCTGGGCCATTCTCCGAGCGCATCGCGCGCCAGCATCACCTGACCGACGATCTCCGAGGGCTCAAGGTTGCGGACCAGCGCCATCGTTCCAGTGTGGCAGAAGCGGCAGTTGAGCGTGCAGCCCACCTGGCTCGATACGCATAGCGTGCCCCGGTCCGCGTCGGGGATGAACACCATCTCGAAGTCATGACCGTCAGGAGTGCGCAGCAGCCATTTGCGCGTGCCGTCGGACGAGACCTGCGCCTCGACCACTTCGGGCCGCGAAACGGTGAAGCGCTCGGCGAACCAGCCGCGCTGCGCCTTGGCGATGTCGCTCATTGCCGCGAAGTCGCTCACGCCGCGATTGTAGATCCAGTGCCAGACCTGCTTGGCGCGAAGCTTCGCCTGCTTGGTTTCCAGGCCCGAGGCTTCGAACGCCGAGCGGATCGCGTCCTTCGACAGCCCGACCAGCTCGATTCTGCCATCGGCGCGCGGAGTCGCTGCGCGCGGAACGGGCACGGGATCGATCGCACCCGGAATGGGCATCAAGGTCGTGTCGGCACTCATTGGAAGGCCGCTATCTAGGTGGGATCACTGGATTTTGCCAGCGCCGCGAAGCGCGCAGCGGGCGGCCGCGGCGTCGATTGCAGTCGGCGCGCCGTCGAGCAGATAAGGGTCGGAGAAGCGCGCGCCCGAGCCGTCGCGGCTCTCGACCTGCATCCAACCGCCGCCGCGGGCCGCCGCAATGATCGCATCGGCCTGCATCGGCCCGTTGCTCCACGCCCACCCGCCTCTCGTCACCAGCAGGAACGGCTGGTCGCCGACCCTGAGCATCACTGTCGCATCGCCGCGCGGCATCCGGCTGAGCCGCGCGTGGAACTCGCCCCATCGCTTGTGATCGGGCGTGAAGGTGAACCCCGCGACCGGCTGGATCTTGTCCCTGGCGACGACCTTTTGCGAGCGCGATAGCGCCTCGCACTCGGCTCCACGGTCGATCGTCGCCCAGGCTCCGCCGGCGAAGACCACGTTCCCACGAGCGAACGCGGGCGTGGCTATAGCAACCAGCGACAGAGCGATGCTCTTCAGAATTGCCGGAGGTCCTTCAGCGGCAGGCCATATGCCCGAACAAAGGCATTCGAGGACTCCAGTGCGCCTCTATGCTCGTCAAGCCAGCGCTCCGCGCGATCTTTGAGCGGCGTTCGCTTCTCCATGATCGTGACAGCTAATACGGTCGCGGACGCCGCGCCACCATCGCGCGAAAAACATCCAGAACGATAACTTAACCATCCAATCTTGTTGTTTAACTTTCGTGGCACTAATATACTTGACTCAGGAGTTGTCTAGGATGAGCGCCGTCGCTAGCCTGTCAGCGCGAGTCGAGGGGCGCAATGGCAGACGACAACATGACGACAACGGAAGTCAACGCGGCGGAAGTTCCGTTCGCATCCTCCGGAATCGAAGCGCCGACCTACTTTGTGGACGACATCAGGGGCGCTGGCGTTATCAACGGAGTTGTTCGGCTGAATTTGGTAGAGAACCGCGTGGAAGCCGGTACGAACAAATTCTCCTCGAAGATTGTAGCCGTTCTTGCCGTTCCGCTGGAGATGCTCCGCAATTGGGGGCCGTTCCTGACCAGACACTTCCCTCCAGAAGTGACCGAACAAGAACCTCCGAAGAGCGATGGCTAACCGCATTTTCAAAGTCATCGAAGGCGGATCGGGCGGCGACAAGACCGTGGCGACTTACATCAACTCGTCCGCCGCCGGTGAGGGCGGCGGCGGCGGCGGCTTCAATGGAGGCCACGCTGTGACCCTCGGCAAGCTAGAGCAAAGTGTAGGCTGGCTGTGGAAGGCGGTCGGAACTACTTTTGTGCTGGGGCTTGGCGCGATCATCGCGCTGTATCTGCTGCTCGCTGGGCGCATCGACGATAGATACGACAAGATCGGCAACAAGCTCGACCACATTACTGACCAGATTGCAGACCTACGCGTTGCCGTAACTCGAGATGGCATCAATGCTGGGGCAGTCCCCGAAAAGGCACCCAAAAAGGGAAAGCCAGGTTCGCCCAACGGTTAATTGCCGTTGGTTGCGGTCCCCGCAATCTGGTCTAAGTTCGCGCGCGCCGAATCATCCGCCAGTGGGAGCGGGTTCAATGGGGCTTGTGCGTACAATCCCGGTCGTCGACCGGAACGGAGATCAATGCACCTTGTACGAGTTTCGGGATCGTCGCTTCCTCCGAAGCGTGCGCCGGATGAAACTCGAAACCGGAGAACTTGTGCAGGAGATCGACGGCGACTTGGTCGTCATCGGAACAGGGGAAACTTTGGTGCCAGTCTAAGCTCGAAACTAAGGGGCTCCGAAGCGACTGTGACAATAGCATCACGCCCGAGGGAGCAATCGTAACGCTCCTTTAACTTTCATTTGACACTTAGTAGGCCGTTGGCCTAGGCCTACCCGCGGGGGCATGGAGTGGCGAAGCTTGGAGCCAACAACGGGGAGGGTCGCGTGTTCGACGCTCAGAATTATTTGATTACGGTCGCAGAAATGCCGGAGTTCGACAAATCCGCCTCGGCCATTTTGACGGAAGAAGAGATTGAAGGATTGATCGCGTATGTTGCGCAGCAGCCAGATGAAGGAAGGGTGATCCCCGACACTGGCGGCATCCGGATTATGAAATGGCCGGCATGCCGCCGTCGTGGCGCGCGCGTCATTTACTATTTTCGCGATCTAAACATGCCGGTCTACCTGCTCACCGTTCTTCTGCCGGGTGAGCGGTGCCGGTTTAACAAGGCAGACAAGGCGAGAATGCGAGCAATGGTGGAGGAACTAGTCGAACAGCAATGGCGCTCGCAGGTATCGCCTGTCCTGTCGTCGGTCTTTCGGCCGACTGCATAAGGTAGAAAGGGGTTAATGGAGGCTAACATGACAGCCGCAAGCAAAATCCTCAAAGGTCTTGATGAGGCTATTGCGCACGCTCGCGGCGATCTGGAAGCACGGGAGCACGCAATCGAGATTCCTGACGCGATTGACGTGCGCGCCGTGCGCTCGGCTCTTAGGTTGTCTCAAGCCGAGTTTGCTCTCAAGTTCGGGTTCAAGCTCGACACAGTGCGAAATTGGGAACAGGCAAAGCGCGTTCCGAATGCCCAAGCGCGCGTTTTGCTCAAGATCATTGAGAGCGATCCAGAAGCGGTAATGCGTGCGCTCGCAATGTAAAAATAAATAGGGAGTCCGCGATATTCGGCGCCGCTGTATCCATTGGGTGCGGCGGCGCTTCGATTCTCAGCTT
>JBQCCG010000029.1:0-7294 GCA_051962455.1 Sphingomicrobium sp.
GGGTGACTGCGGGGCCCCGCGGCACCCGCGGTATTTCGTACACCGCCAAACTACACCCCCCCCCCTCGTGGGGGGTGGGCCGGGGGGGGGGCCCGTCAGCATTTGCCATGATTACGACGAACAACACCCCACCCCCAACCCCCTCCCCATCAAGGGGAGGGGAGTTAAGGATAGCTGACCGTGATCGGCACCTCGGGAAGGGGGATGAACTCCTGATCGTCGCCGGGGATCAGCCCGAAGCGCTGCTCCTTCCAGTCGGCCTTCGCCTGGTTGATCCGGTCGCGTGAGGACGAGACGAAGTTCCAGAACACGTACCGGCGGGTGGCGAACGCCTGACCGCCCAGCAGCATCGCACGGCCCCCCGTTGCGCTCGTCAGTCGTGCCTCGTGGCCCGGTCTCAACACGTAGAGCGAAAAGGCATCGAGCCTCTGCCCGTCCAGTTCCGCTTCGCCGCCGACCAGCATCACCGCACGCTCGTCCGCTTCGGCCTCGATCGGAACGCCCGCGCCGGCGCCGAGCAGGATATCGGCATAGATCGTCGGCGAGTGGCACGGCGTCGCGGCGGTGGCGCCCCACAGGGTGCCCATCAGCACCCGCGCGCTGGCGTTTTCCTGCTCAATCAGCGGCAGTGCGTCGGCTTCGATGTGATCGAAAGCCGGGTCAACTTCCTCGCGCCCATCGGGAAGCGCGAGCCAGGTCTGCATCCCATAGAGGGCAGGTCCCTCGGGCCGAAGCGCCTGCGGCGAGCGCTCCGAATGAACGATTCCGCTTCCCGCCGTCATCAGGTTGATTGCGCCCGGTTCGATCACGGCATGGCTGCCGATACTGTCGCGGTGCTCGATCGCGCCTTCGAACAAATAAGTGACGGTCGCGAGATTGATGTGCGGATGGGGCCGCACATCCATGCCGCGGCCGGCCGGGAGCCGCGCGGGCCCGAATTCGTCGACGAAGATGAATGGTCCGACCATCGTCCGCTGCTTTGCCGGCAGGGTCCGGTTCACCTTGAAATCGCCGAGGTCGTGCGTGACCGGGGTGATAACCTGCTCAAACGCGGTTTCGATCGTCGCCATCATCCTTCTCCCGGAGCCATTGCGCGGATCGACAGGGCGTGGACCCGCTCGCGCATCAAGTCGCCCAGAGCGGCATAGACCATCCGCTGCCGTTCGACACGGCTCTTCCCCGCAAAGGCCGCGCTTTCGATCCAGAGCGTGAAATGGCTCTCGCCGGCGGGATTGTATCCGCCATGGCCGCGGTGCTGCTCACTGTCGTCGGTCAGCTCGATTGCCGTCGGCGAAAGCGCCGAGTTGAGGCGGCGAAGCATTTCAGTCGCAACCGGTCCGGTTCTCTGGGGTGTCATCGATCCTATATAGTGGAATTCAATGGCGACGAAGCAATCCAGGATGCACGGGCGGGTCGAAGGGGCGAGGGCGAGGTGCGCCGTCCCGGGCTGCGCCGCGCCCGGCGAGTTCAAGGCGCCGCTCCAGCCCGCCAACTTCGACGGGCCGGGGAGCTGGCGGTTCCTCTGTCTCGACCACGTCCGCGAGCACAACGCCAAGTACAATTTTTTCGAAGGGATGAGTCCCGACGAGATCAGCCGCGCGCAATCGCCGCTGAGTGGCTGGGAGAGGCCGAGCCGCAAGTTCGCAGCGAATGGAGCCGATCCGCCGCCGCGGTGGAGCGATTTCTCCGACCCGCTGGATGCCATTTCCACTCGGTTCGGGCGCATTGGCGAGCGCGACTTGCATTCACGGTTCAGCAAGCCCGAGCGGCGAGCGCTTTCGGTGCTCGGCCTCGCCGAAGATGCCGATCGCCATTCGCTTCGGCGGCGCTATTCGAACCTCGTCCGCCGCTATCACCCCGACAAAAACGGTGGCGACCGGTCGCACGAGGGCCGGCTCGGCGAGGTGATCGAAGCCTACCAACTATTGAGGAAGGCGCCGGCTTTCGCCTAATCGCGGTCGGGCGCGCCGAGCGGGAAATAGGGGCGGTACGGCCGCGCTTCATCGACAACACGCGCCACAGTCGGGTGCGCCAGCAACCGGGCGCGATAGGCTCTCAGCTTCGGTCGCGTGTCGCCGATCTCCTCGACCCAGTCGGCGTAGAACAGCGAGGGTGCAGCAGCGCAGTCCGCCAGGGTGAAGCTCTCGCCTGCGGCCCATCCGCTCTCGGAGAGATTGGCTTCGAGCCAACCGTAGGCGACGTTCAGGCGCTCACGAGCCTTCGCCACGCCATAAGGATCGCGCGAACCGTCCGGGCGGAGCGCGTCCCCGACGATCGCCTGCATATTGTCCATGACATAGAGGTCGAAGAAGCGGTCGAGGAACCGGACCTCGCGGCCGAGATCGCCGTCCGGGATCCAGACGTTCGGTCCGGGATAATGCGCCTGCAAATGCTCGATGATCGGCGTGGATTCGATCACCGGCTTGCCGTCATCAACCAGCAGTGGAAACCTGCCGAACGGCCAGATCCGCTTCAGCTCGGCATAATTCTGCTCATTCTCGGGGACCTGGCGGAACTCGAACGCCGTTTCGTCCGCGTAGAGCGGGATCAGGACCTTCCATGTGTAACTGCTGAACGGGTGACCGTAGAGTTCGAGCATTACCAGCTACCCTCTTTCATTTTCGCCTGGCGCTCCTTCTCGGCCTCGCTTGGGTCCTTGCTCGCGAACGTGCCTGTCTTGACGTCGCCTGCCGGTTCATAGGTGGCAATGATGACGCCCGTGTCCGAAACGAAATGGTCGATCAGCTTCAGCGCGCCGCCTTTCTCCGAGCCGTCGAAGATGCTCTTGCCCTGGCCCAGAACCACCGGAAAGGTCATCACGACCAGCCGGTCGATCAGCCGATCGGAGAGCAAAGGCGGATAGATCGTGCTGCTGCCCTGGATCAGCAGGTCGCGCCCGTCCGTTTGCTTGAGCAGGGCCACGGTCTCAGCCGTATCGCCCGAAATCCGATGACTATTCTCCCACCGCAGCGGCTGGTCCGAATGGGTCAGCACATATTTATCGATGCGCTGGAATTTTGCTCCGACCGGATTGTCCTGGTTGTAGGGCCAGAACGCAGCGAAGATGTCGTAGGTCCGCTTGCCCAGCAGCAGGTCGTACTCGCCCATGATCAGCTGTTCGAACGGTCCCATGTTTTGAGCGAACATCGGCTGCGACCAGCCGCCAAAGCGAAAGTCGCTCGTCGGGTCCTCCTCGGGACCGCCCGGCGCCTGCATTACGCCGTCGAGCGACTGGAACACCGCGCCGGTGAGCTTACGCATCGGCCGGCTCGCCCTTCAGCGCAGCCTCGATCTTCGCGATATCGATCTTGCGCATCGTCATCATCGCTTCGAACGCACGCTTCGCCGCCGCTTTGTCTGGACTGTTGTTGGCCTCGAGCAGGGCGCGCGGGGTGATCTGCCATGAGAAGCCCCATCGATCCTTGCACCAGCCGCATGCGCTTTCCTCGCCGCCATTGCCGACGATTGCGTTCCAATAGCGATCGGTCTCTTCCTGATTTTCCGTCACGACCATGAAGCTCACTGCCTGGTTTGGCGTGAAGTTGGGACCGCCGTTTAGACCGACAAACGACTGGCCGAGCAGGGTGAACTCGACCGTCAGCTCGTCATTGGATTCCCCGCCCGGGTAATCGCCGGGAGCCGCCATTGCGCTTCCGACGTGCGTGTCGGGAAAGATCGAGGCGTAAAATTGCGCGGCTTTCCTGGCCTCGCCTTTGTCGAACCAAAGGCAAGTGGTCATCTTCGTCATGTTCTTTCCTCCTATTGAGCGCCGACCAGAGCGAACTCGGCCCCCTGCGGGTCGAATCCGATGATGATGTGGTCGCCGCCGGGCACTTCCATGGGGCCCATGGCAATCCTGCCACCCTTCGCCTCGGCCACTTCCTTGGCCTTCGAGATGGACGGCACCCGAAAATAATAGCGCCAGTGCGGCCTGCCGCCGTCCATCGCCTTGGCGACGGCCCCGATGGTCACTCCATTCTGCTCGAAGAAGCGATATTCACCGTGCTCGCCCATCGGCATGAACTGCTCGCTCGTCCATCCGAACTGCTCGCCATAGAAGCGGCGCGCAGCGATCGGGTCGCTGGTCGAGAGCTCGTTCCAGCCGCAGCGCTGTTCGGCCCTCGGCTCGAATACGTCGCTCTTCGCGTTCGGATCGTTCGCCGGTGGGATCGGCTTCATCACGTAGAAGGGAGCGCCCTGGGGATCGGTGACCATCGCGATCCGCCCGACGTTCGGGACGTCGTGAGTCATCAACCTCTTGCCGCCGGCGCGTTCGATCGACGCGACCGCTTCGTCTACATCTGCGACATTGATGTAGCCGAGCCAGGTCGGATGCGCGCCGTGCTCCTGCATCTCGGCGGTGAGCGGCAGAACGCCCCCGGCGAACTTGCCGTCGCTTCGCCCGATCATGCGATAGCCGCCATATTCTGGCGGCCCCTCGCCGCTGATATTCCAGCCAACGACCGCATCGTAGAAGTGCTTTGCGCCCTCGGCGTCGGTGGTCATCAACTCGTACCAGATGAAGTCGCCGGTCGGGTTTGGACCGCTGCGGTGCTGCCCGGTTGCAGGGGGCGCGTCTTGGGTATGGACGTCAGACATGGTTCGACCTCCTCGTTTCTGAGCTTTCTCGATTGTGTTACGCGGTGATGGGCGCCTGCGCCTGCTGGGTTTGCTGCCGGGCAGTGTCGATCACATTGTCGAAACCACCCCAGAACATGCGCTTGCCGTCGAACAGTCCGCCGCCGTGCTGCATGCGCTCGTCCTGCATGATCTTCTGCCACGCAGAGTCGCGGCTCGCTTTGTCCGGCCACTCGATGAACGAGAAAGCGACGGTCTCGCCATCTTCAGCCTTTACCGCGCGGTAGAAGTCGGTGACCTGTCCGTGCGGCACATCGTCGCCGAGCGTTTCGACCACCCGCGTCGCGCCATATTCCCGGAAGATCTTTGCGTTCCGGGCCGCGAGGCGGGCGTAATCATCGCGACTCTTGGCGGGCACGGGAACGACGATACCATCCGTGTAGGTGCCGCCGCTGGAGCCTTCTTCGACGATCGCCTCGAAGCCGCCGAGAATCATCCGCTTCGCGTCAAACGGGACGTCGGTACCCATCTCCGCCATTTCGAGACTGCTCATCATCTTTTCGTTGGCTGCGTCGCGCGCGGCGCGGTCCGGATATTCGAACCAGGCGAAGACCACCTTTTCGTCAGGCCGTGCATCCACCGCCTTGCGGAAGTCGGTCAGCTTGCCTTCCGGAACGTCGCTGTCCCACGCTTCGACTTGCCGGCGGACGCCGATTCCCCGGAGAGCGGAGGCCACTTTGTTCGCATGGTCGCGAAACGCCGTCTTGTTGGCGTCCGGCACCGGCACGATGAATCCTTCGAAGTAGGTCATGCTGCTGCTCCTTCCATCTGCGGCTGATTGGCTGCAAAGACCGCGAGCTGATCGCTGAGCGCCCGTTGGAATGCCGGTCGCGCTTCCCCTCGCTCCACATAGGCGGCGAGAATGGGATAGTCCGCGAGCTGTCCACTCCGATCGGCGATCCTCAGGACCGTGACCATCATCAGGTCGCCGATGGTGAAGCTGTCCCCCTCCAACCATTGTTTGTCGCCAAGCCATTCGGAAAGCTGCCGGAGTCTCAATCGCGCGAAATGCTCGAACGTGGGCTTGGCCGGCTCTGCCCATTCCTGATCGGCGAATACGACATTCAGGAGCGCCCGGAGCTGCACGAAGGGTTCGACGCTGCTGACCGCCGCATAGGTCCACTGGATCGCGCGATACTTGCCCAGGGGATCGCCGGGCAGCAGCGCCTCGGTCCTTTCGCCGATATATTGGAGGATGGCGCCCGACTCGAAAATCTGAACTGTATCGTCGCGGAAGCAGGGCACCTGGCTGAACGCCTGGTCCTTTTCATATCCCGCCGGCCGTTCCAGCCCGATCAGGCGAACGCGATAGTCGAGTCCTGCCTCCTCGAGCGCCCAGCGGACGCGCAGGTCCTTGACCAAGCCCTGCGCACCTTCGGGTACCCAGCGGAACGCGGTGACCTCGATCGCCGCATTGGGGTCGATTGGCATGGCTCCGCTCCCTCAAATCGCCGACGCAATGGCATCCTGGACCGACTCGGCGCCGCGTTCGGCGGCGGTCGGGTCCATCCACATGATCTCCCAGATATGGCCGTCCGGGTCGGCGACGCTGCGCCCGTACATCACCCCATAGTCCTGTTTCGGCGACGGATCAGCAGTACCGCCGGCCGCCACAGCTTGCTCCAGCGTCGAGTCGACGCTTTCCCGGCTGTCCGCGGACAGGCACAGAAGCACCTCGGAACCCGCCCGCGCGTCAGCAATCGGCCGCGGCGTGAACTGCCTGAACTTGTCGTGCGTCAGAAGCATGACGAAAATGCTGTCGCTAAGCTTCATGCACGCAGCGGTCTCGTCGGTGAACTTGGGTTCGTTAGCGGCCCCTAGCGCTTCGACAAAGGCGCGCGATTTCTGCAGGTCATTCACCGGCAGGTTCACGAAAATCATGCGCGACATCTCTTCTCTCCTGTTTCGACTCGATTCGCTTGCCTTTTGCGCGCCAAAGTTATAAATTGCAACCGTGCAGTTAGAAAAGGTAACTACAGCTCGGCCACGTGAGGAGAAACGGCGTTACGAGGACGCGTGCGGGCTGGCTCATGCGATGGAGTTGCTGGGCGAACGCTGGGCGATGCTCGTCCTTCGCGAGCTCGCCTACGGGCCCCGCCGTTTCTCCGAGCTCAAGGCCGACTTGACCGGAATCAGCGCGAACGTACTCACCCAGCGCCTCACCGAGCTCGAAGCGCGTAAGCTGGTACGCAAGACGCGCCTCCCTCCGCCCGCGTCGATCCAGGTGTATGAAGCCACCGAATGGGGACTGCAGGTGGTGCCGCTCATTGCGTCGCTCGGGCGCTGGGCCGCGCGCAGCCCGTGGCACAACCCAACGCTTCGCATGAGCCATGTTTCGGTAATCATGTCGCTGCAGACGCTGATTTCGCCCGAACTTGCCGCGGGTCTCGGCGCACGCATTGGCTTCCATTTCGGCGACGTAAGTTATGTCACGACGGTCCGTGACGGCCGGCTGGATGTCCAGCGCGGGCACATCGAGAACTGCGACGTCGAATTCAGTGGTGGGCCGAGCCAGATCGCTGCCGTGATTCACGGCGGCGCTCCCCTTGAAATGATCGAAGTGAAGGGAGACATCGAACTCGCGAAGCGTTTTCGGACGCTCTTTCCCCTTCCGCCAAAAATTGGCTGAACATTGAGGCGCCGCTGCGCTTCACCT
>JBQCCG010000030.1:0-8311 GCA_051962455.1 Sphingomicrobium sp.
CTGGCGCGCGGGGCGAGCGTCTACTCGTTATCGGATGTCGCTTCGGACGCCGAGGCGGCCCGCCTCGCGGCGAGCGAGAATGGCCCCGCGGACGACGCAACCAGCGCCGGCTCGGTCGACGCGGTGCTCGCCGATCTTGCAATGCGCGACCAGATGAGCGCTTCGGCCGACCTCGCGGCGCGGCTCGTCAGCAAGGCGGCGGGCCGCGTCGAGCTTCGGCCCAACCCGCACCGCTTCGCCGCTTTCCATGTCCTTCGCCGCGCCGATGCGCCCGCCGTGCTGTTCGAAGCCGGCTATCTCAGCAACGCCGACGATGAGCGTCTCCTCAGCGATCCTCAGCAGCGGGCGAAGATGGTGCTTGCGCTCGCTCAGGCGATCGAAGCCGAAGTCGCCGCGCTCGCTCGCCATTAAGGGCATTAACCGGCTTCCCGCCTTCGAACCGAAAGGCTAGACGCTCCAGTCACATGAAGTTCGAGCGCCTGAACGTTCCCCACTGGCCGCTGCCCGATCTCGTCGCCTTCAATGAGAGGGTGCACGGGATCGTCGACCCTTGGTGGGCGCGCTGGTGGGTCCGCTGGATCGGCTGGGCAATCGCGGGGCTGTTCGTCCTTTTCGCGGCCGGGTGGATTTACTTCGCGAGTACCGTCCCGTCGGCGCAGTTCCTGCTGTCGTACAAGCCGCCGCTGCCGACCAACGTCCGGGGCTATGACGGCGACCCGGTCCAGACCTTCGCCCGCGAACGCCGCGTCGACCTGTCCTACGACGAAATCCCCCCGCTCGTGGTCCGGGCCTTCATTTCGGCCGAGGACAAGGATTTCTTTCATCACCACGGCATCGACTACACCGGGTTCGTCAAGGCGGTTTTCAACTATACGACCCATATCGGGCGGAGCGGTCGGGTTCCGGGCGGCTCGACGATCACCCAGCAGGTCGCGAAATATCTGCTCAAGGACACCAGCTACAACGTCGGCCGCAAGGCGCGCGAGGCGATCCTCGCCTTCCGCCTCGAAGACACGCTGACCAAGCAGCAGATTCTCGAACTCTATCTCAACTCCATCTTCCTCGGGCGGAACGCCTACGGAATCCAGGCTGCGTCCCGCGCCTATTTCGACAAGGATGTCGACGAGCTGACTCTGCCGGAGGCGGCCTATCTCGCCATTCTTCCCAAGGCGCCTTCGAACTATGATCCCGTGCGAGCGACGCAGAAGGCGCTCGGCCGGCGCAATTACGTGCTCCAGGAGATGTACAAGAATGGCTACATCACCGAGGACCAGTGGCACTCAGCCGCCGTCTCTCCGCTCGGCACCATTCGCTACGGGAGCAACGAAAAATTCGCCCAGCAGGGCGGGTATTTCATGGAAGAGGTCCGCCGCGAGCTGATCAAGCGCTTCGGCGAGAATGCGAAGGACGGGCCAAACAGCGTCTATGCCGGCGGGCTGTGGGTGCGCAGCTCGATGAATCCAATGATGCAGGATGCGGCCGCCCAGGCGCTTCGTGACGGCCTGGTCAAGTTCGGCGGCTCGGCCGGCTGGAAGGACCTCGGAATCAAGGTCGACCTGTCGAAGGACTGGGCGGCTCAGCTCGACCAGGCGGCCGTCGGGACCGGCTATCCCGACTGGCTCAAGGCTGTCGTTCTGTCCAAAGCCGATGGGGCGGCGACGATCGGCTTCACGAATGGCTCGACCGGCACGCTTCCGGCTTCGGGTGCCGCCATGCCGGTGCGGGGCGTGGGTGGCGTTGCATTCGACAAGCTCGAGCCGGGGATGGTGATCATCGTCAAGCAGACCGCCCCCGGGACGTTCCAGCTGAGGTCGGTGCCGGAAATTTCCGGCGGGATGCTGGTGGAAGAGGTCCACACCGGCCGAGTGCTGGCGATGCAGGGCGGCTTCGACGTCGTCGGTTCGCCCTACAACCGCGCCATTCAGGCGCTCAGGCAGCCCGGCTCAGCGTTCAAGCCGATCGTCTATGTGACCGCGCTCCAGAACGGCTTCACTCCCGCGACCATCGAGCTCGATGCGCCTTACTGCATCTGGCAGGGCGCGGGGCTGGGGCAGAAGTGTTTCGTCAACTTCGATCACCGCTCCGCCGGGCCGCACACCTTGCGCTGGGGCCTTGAGCAGTCGCGCAACCTGATGACCGTGCGCGCCGCGGCGACGATCGGCATGCCCAAGATCACCGATACCGCACGCAAATTGGGGGTTGGCGACTATCAGAACTATCTGTCCGTCGCGCTTGGCGCCGGCGACACGACGGTGCTTCGGCTCACCAACGCTTATGCGATCCTTGCGAACGGCGGCCGCTCGGTGAAGCCGACGACCATTGATTATGTCGAGGATCGCGACGGCAAGGTCATTTACCGAACCGACAACCGCTGCGCGATCATGGGCAATTGCAATGCGCCGGACTGGGATGGCGGCCCGATGCCGCGCCCGCCGAGCCGTACCCGGCAGCTGGTCGATGCCATGGCCGCCTTCCAGATGGTCCATGTGATGGAAGGCGTGATCATCCGCGGCACCGCGACGGTCTTGCGCGATCTCAACCGTCCGCTGTTCGGCAAGACCGGCACCACCAATGGCCCGACCAACGTCTGGTTCGTCGGCGGAACGCCGGACATCGTCGCGGGAGTCTATCTCGGCTACGACAATCCGCGGCCGATGGGGGGCTGGGCGCAGGGCGGCCGAATCTCGGCGCCGATCTGGAAGCAATGGGCGCTGACCGCGCTCAAGGATCAGCCCAAGGTGCCGTTCGTCGCGCCACCGGGAATTCGCTGGGTGCGCATCGACAGGGCAAGTGGAAAGCCGGTCTTCGGCCAATTCCCGACGAAGGAAGACCCGCAGTCGCCAGTCATCTGGGAGGCATTCCAACCGCAGACGGAGCAGCAGCGCACCGACCATCCGACAATGGGCGACCCCTATAATGAGCAGCGCCAGCAGCAGGCGCTGCTCGCGGCCGAGCAGGCGGTTCAGCAACAGCAACAACAACAGGGAGCGCTCGACGAGGGCGGGGCGACGATAGAAAGCCAGCCGCCGCCATCGGCAGCGCAGCCGCCGCCCGGCTTGCAAACGGCAAACACGTTCTAGTAATTCGCAACGCGTCACCCCCGCGAAGGCGGGGGTCCCGCTTTTCTTTCAAGAGCGAGTGACAGAAGCGGGATTCCCGCTTTCGCGGGAATGACGAAGATTTGGAGTGCACCACGATGCGCGCCGAAGCGCAGGCCCATATCGACCAGATCAATGCCGCGACCGCGCTGCTGCGCCGGTTCCTCGACTGGGATCGCGCGCTGAAGCGGCTCGACGAGCTGAATGCGAAAGTCGAAGATCCCACCCTGTGGAATGATCCCAAGGCGGCGCAGGACGTCATGCGTGAGCGGCGGCGGCTGGAGGAAGCGATTGGTGCTACGCGGACCCTAGAGCGGGAACTTGCCGATACGTCGGAACTGATCGAGCTCGCCGAGAGCGAGGGCGACGATGCGCTCGTCGACGATGCGATCCGGAGCCTGGCCGAACTTGCCGGCCGGGCCGACCGCGACAAGGTGGCCGCCCTCCTCGCCGGCGAGGCCGACGCGAACAATGCCTATGTCGAGATCAACGCCGGGGCTGGCGGGACCGAGAGCCAGGACTGGGCCGAGATGCTGCACCGAATGTACACGCGGTGGGGCGAGCGGCACGGCTTCAAGGTCGAGATGATCGACCACCATTCTGGCGAGCAGGCCGGAATCAAGTCCGCGACGATCCTGGTCAAGGGTGAGAACGCCTATGGCAATCTCAAGACCGAAAGCGGTGTCCACCGGCTGGTGCGGATTAGTCCCTACGACGCCAACGCGCGCCGCCACACCAGCTTCTCCAGCGTCTGGGTTTATCCGGAAGTCGACGAGGACATCGACATCCAGGTCGAGGACAAGGACTTGAGGATCGATACCTACCGCTCCTCCGGGGCGGGTGGGCAGCACGTCAACACTACCGACAGTGCCGTCCGGATCACCCACATTCCGACAGGGATCGTCGTAGCCTGTCAAAACGAGCGCTCGCAGCACAAGAACCGGGCTTCGGCGATGAAGCAGCTGAAGGCGCGCCTCTACGAAGCCGAGCTTCAGAAGCGGGAGGCCGAGGCCAGTGCCGCAAACGCCGCCAAGACGGACATTGGCTGGGGCCACCAGATCCGCTCGTATGTGCTGCAGCCCTATCAGCTGGTGAAGGACTTGCGCACGGGAGTCACCTCAACCGCTCCAAGCGACGTACTCGACGGCGACCTCGATCGGTTCATGGCCGCGGCTTTGTCACAGCGGGTCACCGGCGAAACGATCGAGGTCGAGGATGTGGAGTAGGAAATCCTCCCCGGAACGGGGAGGGGGACCGTTCGGCGAAGCCGAATGGTGGAGGGGGCGATTTGTAGCGTGCTGGGCCCCCTCCGTCAGCGCTTCGCGCTGGCACCTCCCCGTTCCGGGGAGGATTTTGCTCATCGCCCTCCTCACCCTCGCATCCTGTCGCGCCCATCCGTCGGAGCCGCATTTCCCGAGCGCGCACCGCGACGTCGCTCCAACCATTAGCAGCGCCTTCTCGACTGAAGACGCGCGCGACCGGCTTGGCGAGGCCGAGCAGGTGATGCAGCTCGCCGGAGTCAAGCCGGGGATGTGGGTTGCGGACGTGGGCGCCGGCCAGGGCTATTACACGGTCCGTCTGGCGCGCGTTGTCGGGGCGAACGGAAGGGTGCTCGCCGAGGATATCGTTCCGGACGTCACGCAGCAGCTCACCGATCGCGTCCAACGCGACCGCCTCGACAACGTCGCGGTCAAGCTCGGCACGCCCGACAACCCGATGCTTCCGGCGGGATCATTCGACCGGGTGTTCCTGGTTCACATGTATCACGAGGTCCAGAGTCCCTACGCATTCCTCTGGCACATGCGTGAAGGCGTGAAGCCCGGCGGCCTGGTCGTGGTGGTCGACGCCAACCGTCCGGTGAAGCAGCATGGAATGCCGCCGGTGCAATTGAGGTGTGAGTTCGCGTCGCTCGGGATGACGCCGGTGAAGTTCAGCATGCTCGCGGGGGGCGACGCCTATTTCATGGCGTTCCGGCCTTCGGCGCCGCGCCCCGCGCCGGAACAGATTAAGCCCTGTAACGGCTAGAGATATCCGAGCCTTC
Source organism: Sphingomicrobium sp. (assembly GCA_051962455.1). GTDB lineage: Bacteria > Pseudomonadota > Alphaproteobacteria > Sphingomonadales > Sphingomonadaceae > Sphingomicrobium. The sequence goes on from JBQCCG010000030.1 coordinate 5,140, forward strand.
GAAGGCTTGTGCACTCGGCGCCGGCGAAGATGAGATGGTCAAGGACTGCGCAGTCCAGCGCTTCCGCGGCGGTGGCAAGGCGCCGGGTTGCGCGGCAGTCGCTGTCGCTCGGCCGAGGATCGCCGCTCGGATGGTTGTGGGCAAGGACGATGCCCGCGCTTCGGTGAAGCGCCGCGTCGGCGATGATCTGCCTCAGCGGGAACTTGGCTCCCGTCTCGTTCCCCGAATGGCGTGACAGGTGAAGACAACGCGTCTGCTCGTCGACATGCGCGACCCACAGATTTTCGCGCTCCGGATCGGCATCAGCCATGCACCCGGCGAAGAAGTCGCGAGCGGCCGCGAGACCGTCGAGCTTCAGCGGGAGTTCGGCACGCTGATACCGCATTGCGTCCAATTACGCGGCGAAGAGATCTTCTCCCATCCGAACCGACTCCGTTACTGCGGAGGTTTCGTCAGCAATGGAGGAAGCGGGTCAAAGCGCGTCAAGGAGACCGGTGAAATCTCGCGCGCCATGCAGAACGTGTATGACAACCACACGAACGCGCTCGGCCCGGTAGAAGATCAGATAATTTCCATGGACGCGGTGCCGGATGCCCAGTCGTTCATACCGGGGCACGAAGGCGAAGCGATCGGGAAATTCGGCCAGCCCCTCGCACGCGGCGCGCAGCTCTCGAAGGAAGGAGCGCGCTCTCCGGGTATCGGCTTTGGCAATGTAGCTGAAAATTTCCCGGAGATCGCGTTCGGCCTCAGCCGTAATTTCGACCCGCATCAGCGGGACGCTGAGTCGATGTTTCGCCCGAGTTCGTCCAACACGTCCGCGAGGTCTCGCGTGCGCCCATTGTCGGCGTCAGCAACTCCACGGGCAATCGACGCATCGAGCGCGGCCAGGCGCGCTTCGCGCTCTTGCACCAGGCGAATGCCCTCGCGAAGCACTTCGCTCTTCGAATTGTACCGTCCACTGCGGACCAGCCGCCCGACATAGGCTTCGAGTTGCTTACCTAGTTCAGCGCTGATCATTCCGAATTTTCCTCAAGGATTATGAATTATTAATAGCGTTGGAACCGTCCTTCAAGGGTCCTACACAATATTCATGCGTCAATATCTCGATCTTATGCAGCTGATCCTCGACCGCGGAGTGGAGCAGCAGGACCGAACGGGTACCGGCACGCTGTCGTGGTTCGGCGCTCAGATGCGCTTCGACCTTGCCGACGGGTTCCCTCTGCTCACAACGAAGAAGCTGCACCTGAGATCGATCATCACCGAACTGCTGTGGTTCCTGCGCGGCGACACCAACGTCCGCTGGCTCAACGAACGCAAGGTCAGCATCTGGGATGAGTGGGCCGACGAGAACGGAGACCTTGGTCCGGTCTACGGAAAGCAATGGCGCGACTGGGAGGCCCCGGACGGCCGCCACATCGATCAGATCGCGAATATCGTCGAGCTGATCCGCCGCGATCCTTATTCGCGCCGGCAGATCGTCACTGCCTGGAACCCAGTCGAGATCGACCGCATGGCGCTCGCGCCCTGCCATTGCCTGTTTCAGACGCAGGTTGCCGCGGGTCGGCTCAATCTTCAGCTCTATCAGCGCAGCGCCGACGTCTTCCTCGGCGTTCCTTTCAACATCGCCTCCTATGCATTGCTCACACACATCCTCGCTCGCGAATGCGGGCTCGAGCCGGGCGTGTTCGTTTGGACCGGCGGGGACTGCCACCTTTATTCGAACCATCTCGAGCAGGCTCGCCAGCAACTGACTCGCGAACCCAAGCCGCTGCCACGGCTTATGATTAAGGACCGCGGTCAGGACCTGTTCAGCTACGAGGCCGAGGATTTCCTGTTCGAGAATTACGATCCGCATCCGCACATTTCGGCGCCGGTCGCGGTCTGATGTGTCGGTGCGGTCACGAATTGCACCGTTAACAGGGTGAATCGACACGATTCGCGCTAAAGGTTCAGTGGACAGACAGGCAATTCAGTGATTCATTGTGTTTCGGATATCCAAGCGGAGGAGCGAAAATGGTCAGGAAATTGGTTGCGGCGGCGTTGCTTACGGCAACGCTGGCGATCGCGGGGTGCAACACGGTCCGCGGCGCCGCGTCGGATGTGAACTCGGCCGCCAATTGCACCGAGAATGCGATGCACGGCGGCAAGTGCTGACAAGCACCGTACGCTGAACAAAAGAAACCCGCCGAGGCACGACCTCGGCGGGTTTTTTATTTCACCCTCTCCCCTTCAAGGGGAGAGGGCTGGGGAGAGGGGCAGCCCCTCTCCTCCGCCGCTCTTCCTCTCCCCTGAAGGGGAGAGGGTGAGCCCGTCAGTCCTGCAAATAATCTCCGGCATCGGCGTCGAGACCGTGACCGCTCGGAACGACCTCGGCGAGCGGATCGTCGCCGGTGCCGGTGCTGTCCCGCGGAGTGCGGGCGAGCTCGGCCGCCCGAAGCTCGTCGGCATTGTCCGGAGCGATCAGCGCCTCCTGCATCCGGCGCTGCGCGGCACGAAGCGCCGTATCGCGCGAGGATGCGGCGACGCGCAGGCGGTTCATGCCCGCGCCGGTGCCCGCCGGGATCAGCCGGCCGACGATGACATTCTCCTTGAGGCCTTCGAGCGTGTCGACCTTGCCCTGGACTGCGGCCTCGGTCAGCACGCGCGTGGTTTCCTGGAACGAAGCCGCCGAGATGAAGCTGCGCGTCTGCAGCGACGCCTTGGTGATGCCGAGCAGCACCGGCTTTCCTTCGGCCTTCTTCTGGCCCTTGGCCAGCCTGGCGTTGGTCTCGTCCATCTCCTGGCGGTCGACCTGCTCGCCTGCGAGCAAGGTGGTGTCGCCGCCGTCGGTGATCTCGACCTTCTGCAGCATCTGGCGAACGATCACCTCGATGTGCTTGTCGTTGATCTTCACGCCCTGCAGCCGGTAGACCTCCTGGATCTCGCTCACGAGATATTCGGCGAGCGCCTCCACTCCGAGGACCTCGAGGATGTCGTGCGGATCGGGTGAACCGCCGACGAGGTTGTCGCCGCGCTTCACGAAGTCGCCTTCCTGGACCTCGATCATCTTCGACTTCGGCACGAGATACTCGACCGGCTCCGACCCGTCGTCGGGAACGATCGCGATCTTCCGTTTGGCCTTGTAGTCGCGCATGAAGGTGACCTTGCCGGAGACCTTTGCGATGATCGCATT
>JBQCCG010000031.1:0-4667 GCA_051962455.1 Sphingomicrobium sp.
CGAGCAGGGCCAAGGCGTGGCGCGACATCTGGGGATCGGGCCAGGGCATTGGCGTAATCGACCGGACGCGCACCGCCGCCAGCTACATCGACCTGCTGGCCGAGCAATATGCCGTGGCGAAAGCGCGGCTGTGTAGCGCCTGAGCTAGTTGTGGCCGCCGAGGCCGCGCTCGAGCCGGCCCATCAGCGCACGCGCGGGGCTCTGCGGAACCTCCGTTTCGAGCGTGCCGTCATCGAGCCGTTTCACGCGCGCGTAGAGGTCCGCGCTGGAATTGATCAGCTTCTGCGCCGAAGCCGGAAGAGTCGCCACCACCACAGGATCGCTTTCCTGCGCGTTGCCGAGACGGCGTTCGGGCCGCCGTCCTTCGCGCATCGGAATTTCGCCCGATTCGATCGCCCGCTGGGTAAGTAGCCAGGCGACGATATGCATGATCCGGGTCGTTACCTTGAGCGACTCGCAGGCGAAGCCGACACGGGCGAACGGCTCAAGGGTGGATCGCTCCATGCGGCCGGCGTCGTCGAAGTAGGAGCGCGCCTCGTCGGCGAGCAGCATCGCCTCCGTATAGAGCGAGTCGATCAGGCGCGAGGTGATCCGCACCTGCGGCTGCGGCATGTCCGATTCGTCCATCCACATCACAGTGCCATCCTAAACGCTTTCAGGGAACGTCAGACTCGCCGGACCGAGTCTCGCCGAAGCTTACTGTCCCCGATCGGGACAGGAAGTCGGATTATGCGATGATGTCGGGAATGTTCGAATCGAGAATTCGCTGGATTTGATCCTTGATCATCAGCTTGCGTCGCTTGAGCCGAGCGATCTCCAGCTGATCTCCGGTGGGTTCGGACGAAAGGAGCCGGATTTGCTCGTCGAGCTGCCGGTGCTCCGCCTTGAGCGCGTCCACCGTCGCAGCCGGATGATCATCGTTCATCGTCGGCTCGTTCTACTCCATCCGAAGCTTTGCCGGAACCATAAGCCAGCCTTCGCGGTGAGCGGCGTTTCGAAATCGGCGAGACGTGACAAGCATCAAGACAATCGAAGCGATTCGTGGTTTATTACGCGGTGGTGACACGCTGACCGAAAGGAACCGCACCAATGGACAAGGCAATGGTCGAGGAACTGGAATCGAAGCACCAGGCTCTTCACGCCCTCATCGAGGAAGAAGAGCATCGAAACCATCCCGACGAAGACCTTCTCCACCGCCTGAAAAAGGAAAAGCTGAGATTGAAAGACGAGCTGGCCGGCCACCTCACTCACTAATCGAGTAGCCGCCTCTAGCGGCTCGGATTGGCAGGTTCTCCGTTGCGCCGCTGCGCGACGCGAGGAACGTTTCCGCCGCTGCGGCTTCGCAGAAAGCCGCCGATGACTCCGCTATTGGTCAGGACGGGCTTTTTGTGAGCCGCACGTCATCGATGTAGATCACGCCCCGCTTCACCGTGGCCGTCGTGTCCTCGAACACGATCACGAATTCCTTGAGCTTCCTGAAATTCGCCATCCCCTGAAAGTCCTTCAGGGGAATCTCGACGTCCTGCCACTGATCGTTGACACCGCGCACATAATAGTGGCTACTCTGATCCAACGCGTCCTTCAGCTCGACCTTGAACGTGCTGGTGTAGCCCATCTTGGCATCGCCGCGGACACGGAAGGCCAGTTTGTCGAACTTCGAGGCATCTAGATTCTGCAGCCGCATCCACAGACCGCCGAATGCCGGCTTGGTCGATTCCACGCTGTAGATGAGCCGCAGCGCGTATCCTCGGTTGCCGAAACGATCGGCTGAATCGAACGCCTCGATGCAGCCCTGCATCGGGTCGCTGGGATCGTAGATCCAGGATCCGAAATCGCCGCCGATATTGTTGGGCTTGGTCCCCGAATTGAAATCCGCGATCATCAGCTCGTTCGAGCTGCCGGCAGCCGAAGCAGGCGGTCCCCACTGCGCGACACAGAGCGCCGCGGCCAAGCCGATGACCTTGCGGTTACGACAGATCTTCATCGATTCCCGAGCCACCGGCGCTCCGGATGTTCGACTCAGTCGTCCCGGGAAACTCGCTCGATTCGCTCGTGTCGCTCCTGCGCCTCGAGCGTCATCGTCGCGATCGGGCGCGCCTCGAGCCGGCCAAGCGAGATCGGCTCGCCGGTCACCTCGCAATAACCATATTCGCCTTCGTAGAGGCGGCGGATCGCGCAATCGATCTTGGCGATGAGCTTGCGCTGCCGGTCGCGGGTGCGAAGCTCGATCGACCAGTCGGTCTCGCTCGACGCGCGGTCAGCGATGTCCGGCTCGCGCAGCGAATCGACCTGGAGCTGGGCCATGGTCGCACGCGATTCTTCGATGATCGCTTCCTTCCACGCCTTGAGCTTCCGAAGGAAATAGGCGCGGTGGCGCCCGCACATGAATTCTTCGTCTTCCGACGGGCAGTAGCCCTCCGGAAGGATGATCCTGTCAAAACGTTCGAAGTCGTCGCCGCCGTAAAGGTCGACTAATGCCGTCGCCATCATTCCCTCCCCCGCACATGCCCGCGCTTACCCCGTCGCGAGCGTCGATACGCCGCCGCTGGCTGGCGCCGGGCCTACCGGTGCAGCCGGAGGCGAATTGGACTGACTTTTCCGGGACTTATCCGGATAAGTCGGCCATCCCCAACTCGGCGCTATAGTTACGGAGCCGATGCTGAACAAGAACTTACGGTAGAACCGTGAAGAAATCGCCAAGCTGTTGCGAATATGGCGCAATTCCCCGCTCCCCTTACCCCAGCCCTCGAGCGGGAGCGGTTAGCGGGAGGGACGGTTGCAGCATTGAAACGCCTACCGCATAGCGCCCACATGCGCATCCTGCTCACCAATGATGACGGTGTGAACGCCCGCGGACTGAAGCTCCTCGAAAGCGTCGCTCGCCAGTTCAGCGATGACATCTGGATCGTGGCTCCAACCGAAGAGCAATCGGGAGCTGGCCACTCCTTGACCCTCACCACCCCAGTGCGACTCCGCCGCCATGACGAGCGCCGGTTTTCCGTCACCGGCACGCCGACCGACGCATTGAAGCTAGCGCTCGCCCACATCATGAAAGACTCGCCGCCGGATGTGGTCCTTTCGGGAATCAACCGGGGCGCAAACCTGGCGGAGGACGTCACTTATTCAGGTACCGTCTCGGCTGCGATGGAAGGCGCACTGGCCGGCGTGCGCTCCATTGCGCTTAGCCAGGCCTACTCACGCGAAGGCATGGGCGACACGGTCCCCTTCGCTGCCGCCGAAGAGTGGGCGGGGCGTGTTCTCGGACCCCTGCTCGCGTTCGAGACGGTGCCCCATTCGCTGATCAACGTAAATTTCCCGGCAATCGCGCCCGAGGACGTGAAGGGCATTCGGGTCTGCCGGCAAGGCTTGCGCGATTATGGAAGGCTGCGGATCGTGCAGCGCACGGATCCGCGCGGCTATGATTATTACTGGTTCGGGCTGGGGCCGATGGTCCAGACCCCGGGGCACTCAACCGATCTTGAAGCAGTTGCGGACGGCTTTGTTTCCGTCAGTCCGCTACACCTCGATCTCACGCACGAACGATCGCTCAAAGCGCTGTCCGAGCGCTTCAGTAAGTCAAGCTGACCTAATGAGCTTAGCGGCCGCGCTCGCCCCGCGGTGCCGGCGGAGGCGGCGGCGGCGGAGCGTTGGTCGAGGCTGCAAGCCAGGTCTCCGACGCGCCGCAGGAACTTGTCAGAGTCATCGGCTGCCCGGCCTGGAACGGCCCCGCATAGGGCACGCATTCCTGAACGGCGCCATTGATGAGGCACAATTGGTTATTGGCGGCCGTCCAACTGGCGTTGATGACGTTGGTGCCATTCGGGCTGGTGATTGTGGCCTGACCACCGGGAGTCAGCACGACAGTATCGGTCACTCCATTTGTCGTAACGTGGATCGGCTGACCGGCAATCTCCGAGCCCGGCGTCCAGGCTTGCGCGAACGCAGCGGCGGGAAGCGCGGCCGCGATCACCAATCCACTTGCGAGCCGTCCGACATACCAGCTGTTCATGACCCCTGTTCCCTCCTCGTCAGAGTGAGACCTGTCACCTCGCCTTAGGCGGGACTGTTTCCATGGTTGTTGTTGTGGACGGCAAGGTAAATCCCCACGCCCGCAGCAATTGCCAGCAGCCCGAGAAGCAGCGGACTGATTCCGCCCCCTTCAACCATTGCCGGTGGCGGCGGCGCGGGTGGAGGCGGCGGCGGTGGTACCGCATCGGTTACCGGAAGCACACATCCGGCCGCCGGCTGGGCTGCGGCGGCAGCTGCCGCAGCGCCGCACATGGCGGCGGCGGGTGCGCCACCGCTCATGGCGGTAAGCACGGCCCACGGATCGGCCTGCTGAACTGGAGCTGTTGTCGACGCCATCGCGGCGGTCGAGCTCATCATCAAAGAACCGGCGACTAATGCCCCAACGAATCCCTTCAACCCAGAACTGGCCATATCATTCCTCCGGCACAGTGGGGTGGCCCCTCACGATGGCACAACCCTTAGTCCATACAGAAGTTTCATTCTACCATTGCGGTGGTAAATTTTTGCCATTTGTTGCAAACGGAACACTGCTGGTCGCGTTTCGCTGGTTAACCCGCAGCAGCGGCGACCTGGCAGTCCGGAGCGGGCGCGCGACCTCGCTGCGAATCCAGCCAGCTCTGAAATGTGAGCACAGTCCA
>JBQCCG010000032.1:0-7994 GCA_051962455.1 Sphingomicrobium sp.
GATCAGCCTAGAGGCCTCCACCGGATCGGTCCCGTCTCCGTTGAAGATCGTCAGGCCGGAGAAGTTGGCGAGGTTTGCCGCGATGTCCTTCCCCGGCGTCTGATATTCGGACGGCACCGAGATACCGTAGCCATTGTCCTCGATGTACATGAGCAATGGCAATTGTTGGGTCGTGACAATGGTTAGCGCCGACCAAAATCCACCCGTCGCGCAGCTCGCATCACCGCCGAGCACGATCGAGATGGCGTCCGCGGGTCCTTCGTTCAGGACCTCGTGCTTATAGGCGATCGCCTGTGCCCAACCCGCCGCCGGCGTGTATTGCGATCCCACGCCGCCGCACATCGGCAGCGCATGAGCCCCGCCGGGATTCGGGTAATTGAAGACGACGCCGATATCGCGCCCGTCCGAATAGCCGCCCGCAAGGCCCATCCCCGAGCCGAGCGCGTCGGCGAGCGGCACTCCCAGCGCCAGCAGCAACGGTCGGGAGCGGTAATAGCCGAAGACCCCGTCGCCATCCTTCAGCTGCAAGCCCAGAAGCACCTGGGCCATGTCGTGGCCGCGCGCGCTGAACTGGTAGAGGACCTTCCTGGCGGGGACGAGCTCCTGCTCCTCGATCCGGTCCATCTCCCGGCTGGTCAGAACCAGCCGCGCGACCTCGCGCCAGTCCACGTCGGCCGACACCCGGCCCGGGTCGCGATCGGCCATGACCGTCCTCAGCTCCCGAGGGCGCCGGCGACGACGGCGGTAAATCGATCGATCTGGTCGTCGCCCATTCCGACTACATTGAAGCGCCCGCTGTCCGCCATGTAGATCGCCTCGTCGGAGCGAAGCTTCAGCACCTGCTCCTTGCTCAACGGCAACATCGAGAACATGCCGTACTGGCGGCCGATATAGGCGATGCGCGGGTCGGCTGCGGCGATCCGCTGCCGGACCGAGTTGATCCGGTCGCGCATGGCCGTAAGCTCGACGAGCCACCGGGCGTGCAGCTCCTCATCCTCCAGGATGATGTGGATCGCCGCAGCGCCGTGATCGGGCGGCATCGACCACATCTCGCGCGCGATCTGATAGACGTGCGCCATCGCCGTCTTCGTCGCGTCGGCCGAGCCGGTCTTGATCCACAGTGATCCGACGCGGTCGCGGTAGCAGCTGAAGTTCTTGTCGCAGCTCTGCGCGATCACGAGTTCCTCGCAGGCGTCCAGCATCAACCGGACGCCGAACGCATCCTCGTCGAGCCCGCGGCCGAATCCCTGATAGGCGATATCGATGAACGGGATGAGGCCGCGGTCGACGACTGCCTGCATCACCTCGCGCCACTCATCTTCACTGAGGTCGGCGCCGGTCGGATTGTGGCAACAGCCGTGGAGCAAGGCGACATCGCCCGGTTCGCCCGAGCGCAGCGCCGCTATCATATCCTCGAAGCGAATGATCGCCTGCCCGCGCTCGTAATAGGCATATTCGACCGCTTCCAGGCCGACCGCGCGGACGATCGGCGGATGATTGGGCCAGGTCGGGGTTCCGAGGAACACCCGCGCCTGCGGATTGGACCGCGCCAGCAGCTCGAACCCGAGGCGGAGTGCGCCGCAGCCGCCCGGCGTCTGCAGCCCGAGAATTCGCTCATCACCCGCATGGTCACCGAGGAGGATCGGGCGCAGCAGCTCGGCGAAGCGCTTGTCGCCCGCGCTCCCGAGATAGGCCTTGGTCTTCTGCGTATCGAGCAGGCGTTGCTCGGCTTCCTTCATCACCTTGAGGATCGGCGTATTGCCCGCGCCGTCGCGGAACACGCCAACGCCGACATCGATCTTGTCTGGCCGTGGGTCGGCGTTGACCATCCCGATCAGCGCGATCAGCGAATCGCTGTGAACGGGGGGAAGATCGGCGAGGCCTCTCGCCTTCTCGTGTGTCTGCGTCAGCATGAGGATGCGATTAGCCGAATACTCCCCTCCCTGAAAGGGAGCGGCTCGGGGTGGGTGCTTCTGAAGCGGCTCAATGCCGCGGAAGAAGCTCACTCGCGAGCGTCGAGCTCGCTCGTTCACACCCACCCTTCAATTCCCTCCCTGACAGGGAGGGAAAGCTAAGCGTCGTAATCCACGGCAACACCGTCGCCGAGCGGCACCGACTGGCAGGTCAGCACGTAGCCGGCGGCGACTTCCTCATCGGTGAGGCCATATCGAGCCGCCATCTCGACCTTGCCCTTCGTGACTTTCGCGCGGCAGGTCGCGCAGACACCGGCCTTGCACGCAAACGGCGCCGGCAGTCCTGCCGCACGCGCGCTGTCGAGGATATTGCCCGCGGTGAACGGCACTCGGCGCGTCCGCCCGTCGAGCGTCACCGAGACACTCACGCCTTCGGCCTGCGTCTGTAGCTGAGTCATCTCCTTAACCGCCGCGCCTGCTGGCCGGTCGGCGGTGAAGCGCTCGATATGGATTCGGTCCTTCGGGATGTTGCGGTCGAGCAGCACGCGTTCGGCAGCATCCATCATCGGGCCGGGTCCGCAGATGAACCACCCATCGACCTCGGCGGCGTCAGGCACCAGCGCCGGAACGGCTTCCTCCAGCCGTTCACGATTCAGCATGCCGTTGAATAGCTCGATGTCCTGCTCCTCGGCATCCAGGAAATGATAGATTTCAAACCTGCCTAAATACTTGTCCTTCAATCCGGCGAGCGCTTCCAAAAAGATGACGGAGCTGCTGTCGCGGTTGCCATAGAGCAGAGTGAATCGGCTGTTCGGTTCGCTCTTCAGAGTCGTCTTGATCAGCGACAGTACGGGCGTGATTCCCGACCCGCCTGCAATCCCAACGAGGTGCCGCGATTTCGCCGCGTCGAATTCGGTTGTGAAGCTGCCGTGCGGCGGCATCACGTCGAGCGTGTCGCCGGCTTTGAGCGCGTCGCCGACCCAGTTTGAGAAGAGTCCGCCGCCGATCCGCTTGACGGTCACCATCCAGTCCTGCTCGTCGGGCGCGGTGCAGAGCGAATAGTTGCGGCGCACCTCCTCGCCGTTGAGCGTCGCGCGGAGCGTCAGATGCTGGCCGGCCTTGAAGGCGAAACGCTCGCGCAGCTCGGGCGGGATTTGGAAGCGGATTGAATTCGCCTCGTTCGTCTCGGGGACAATCTCCGCGACGCGTAGCGCGTGGAAATGCTCGGCCATATGCGGCGGTTAACCTACCAGTTTGCGTCGGGATAGGTGCGCGGCAGGAACTGCATCACGGCGAGCAGATGGCCGAGATGCTCACTGTGGTGCCCGCGCCGGCCGCCAAGGATCGGCCGCTGCTCAGCGGGCGCTTCGAGCTGCGCCTCGCCGAGTACGGCCGAAATTGCAGAACGATATTCGTCTTCGAACGCGCGCGGATCGGGCGCAATGCCCGCATCGATCGCCGCTTGCAGGCCCTCGTCGACCTCGAACAGCTCTGGGATGAATCGCCAATTCCAGTCGAGGCCCTCTGCAGTCCGTCGAGCGCTTTCCTCGGTGCCGTCGCCGAGACGGATGGTCCATTCGGACGCCAGCTCGCGATGATACGCGATTTCCTTCACCGCCTTGTGGGCGAATTCGCGCAGGAACTGGTCTGACGACTGCGTCAGCCGCTGCAGGAGCATGTGTTGCCAGGTCGTGTAGAGCAGATGACGCGCGATCGTCTGCGCGAAGTCGCCGTTGGGCTGCTCCACCAGCAAGCAATTCTTGAAGTCGAGCACGTCGCGGTGAAATGCGAGCTCGTCGCCATCGCCGGCCTCACCCAGCAGCAACGTCGCCTGGCCGATCAGATCGAGCGCGAGGTTGGCAAGGCTGATGTCGACTTCGAGCACCGGCCCGTGGCCGCACCATTCGCTGACGCGCTGCCCTAGAACGAGCGCGTCGTCGCCGAGGCGCAGGAGGTAATCCTCCCGCGGATCAATGGCGACGGTAGCCATCACCTGCACCCCTGCGAAGGCAGGGGTCCAGCCCGAGACAAGAGTCTGGGCTCCTGCCTTCGCAGGAGCACAGTCTGCATCATATATGCTTCACCTCGTCCGGAATGTCGTAGAAGGTCGGGTGCCGGTAGATCTTGCTCTCCGCCGGCTCGAACAGCTCACCGGCCTGCTCAGGGTCGCTCGCGACGATCTCTGCCGACGGTACCACCCACAGGCTCACTCCTTCGAGCCGCCGCGTGTACGTGTCCCTCGCGTGGGCGAGCGCGAGCTCCGAGTCAGGAGCATGAACGCTGCCAACGTGGCGATGCGAAAGACCGCCCTTGGCACGGACGAAGACTTCCCAGAGCGGCCAGTCATTCATGCACGATCCTTCGAGATGAGCCTTCGGCACGCTGCTGCGCAGCTGCTCAGTCTCTCCTCAGGATGCGCGGAAGAACAAGACCGCTCATGCTGAGGAGCCGCTGAGCCTGTCGAAGCGGCGTCTCGAAGCACGCTCAAGCTGCCTTCCTCGCGCGTCGCTTTTCCTCATGCGCTGCCGCCGCCTCGCGAACCCAGGCGCCCTTGTCCCAGGCTTCGCGGCGCGCCTTCATCCGCTCCTTGGCCACCGGGCCCTCTCCGCGCACCACCGCGTAGAATTCCTCCCAGTTGATGGTGCCGAAGTCGTAGCCGCCCTTCTCCTCGTTCCACCTGAGGTCCGGGTCAGGCACCTTCAGATCGAGGAAGTCCGCCTGCGGCACGGTGATGTCGACGAACTTCTGGCGAAGCTCGTCATTGGTCTCGCGCTTGATCCGCCAGCGCATCGACTGCTCGGTGTTCGGGCTATTCTCGTCCGGCGGCCCGAACATCATCAGGCTCGGCCACCACCAGCGGTTGAGCGCATCCTGCGCCATCCGCCTTTGCTCGGGCGTACCGTTCGCCAGTGCGATCATGATCTCGTAGCCCTGGCGCTGGTGGAAGCTCTCTTCCTTGCAGATGCGCACCATCGCGCGGGCGTACGGCCCGTAGCTCGTCCGCTGCAGCGGCACCTGGTTCATGATCGCCGCGCCGTCGACCAGCCAGCCGATCGCGCCGATGTCCGCCCAGGTGAGCGTCGGATAATTGAAGATCGTCGAGTACTTCGCCCTGCCCGAGTGAAGCGCCTCGATCATTTCCTCGCGGCTCGTGCCGAGCGTCTCCGCCGCGCAATAGAGGTAGAGCCCGTGCCCGGCCTCGTCCTGCACCTTGGCGAGCAGGATCGCCTTCCGGCGGAGCGACGGCGCGCGGGTGATCCAGTTCCCTTCCGGGAGCATGCCGACAATCTCGCTGTGGGCATGCTGGCTGATCTGGCGAGTCAGCGTCCGGCGATAGGCCTCGGGCATCCAGTCCTTCGGCTCGATGAAGTCGTCGGCCGCAACGCGCGCCTCGAACGCATCGAGGAGCTTGGGGTCCTCGAGATTCTCGATCTTGGCCGTCTTTTGTAACTCGGTCGTGTACATGAATCCGATGTAACCTTTGTACTCCAACGGTTCAAATGGGCCTCGTCAGCCCTTTTCGAATGCGGCGGCGCGAGCCGCCTGCTCGTAAACGCCCGACAGGGTGCGGAGCGCCTTGGTCAACGCACCGACGTCCAGACCCGACGCCATCAAATCGCGAATCGCCGGCTCGACGTAGCGGCTGCGGTCCTCGAGGAAGGCCTTGCGATCTTCGGCTGCCGCGGCGGTGGCGCGGTAGATCACTTCCTTGCCGGACTTCGCACTGGTGATCAGGCCGAGTTTGGTGAGCTTCTTCAGCGAATAGGAAACGAGGTGCATGTCGTCGATGGCGAGCGCGAATGCGAGATCCGACGCGCGCAGCGCCGTATTCCGATAAGCCAGCATGTGCATCAGAAACACGTCCAGGTCGGAGAGACCATTGACGCTGCTGCGTTTGCTCAGCCAGCGGCGCGCCGAGTTCCACAAGACCGTGAGCGACATCTCCAGCTGCGACAGCTCCTCGCTCAGCGACTGGTCGCTACTCTCAGGCATCGAGCGCACATTCATGACGCAAAACCTCCGTCGATCGCCATCCAAGGAATAGCCAATCCCGTGCCAAACGTCGATAGGATATCGGCTTTTCGTCGGCATAATATTGACGATTTATCGACAAAATGAGATTATTATTGCGACTCGCGGTAAGGGATGAGTTGGGGAGACGATGTCCGAAGACGCTTTGTCGAAGCAGTTCCAAGTGCTTTACACAGAGTGGGGCGATGCCATCGCGAACCAGCGACACGACTGGCTCGACGGCTTCTTCACCGACGATTTCCTCGGCACCGCCCAGCCTTGGCCGACGCTCAGCGTCAACAAGCAGCAGATGCTCGACCTCGACAAGGCGGTCGAGGCGATGGACACCGAATGGGTCAAAGTCTGCGCCCACCGTTTCGGTGAAGAGGTCATCACTGTCGGATACGTCCGCTACAACCGCGAGGATTTCCGCGGCGAGGCGCCGCTCGGCGAAGGCATGCCGACCGGTGCCGATATCGCCAAACAGACCAAGGGAAAGGTCGCGGCTTACTTGAACGGCTGGCGCTTCAATGGGGAGCGCTGGCAGGTTTTCGATCACCACCTGATCCAGCTTGTACCGGACGTCGGCTTCTAGGCAGACGTCCGCCGCAGATCGGTTGCGTGACCGGCGCGAGAGGGGAGTGCCGATGCGCAGTTTGAGAATGATCCGCCACGCGCTGCTGGCGACAACACTCCTTGGCGCATGCGCGATGGCGAACGCTGACCCGTCAACAAATCAGCCTCCCGCGCCTCCGGCGAAGCCCACTGCAACGCAAGCGCCGGGGGGCTCGGGCGCAGTCGTACCCGTGGCCAATCAGAACGCGATCATCGTCCCTGCCCAGAAGCGGCCGGAACTGCTGCAGAATGTTCCGATCCAGGTCGACGTGCTGACCGGAGCCACGCTCCAGGCTCGGCACATCAAGACGACGAGCGAGATTGCTCGAATGGTCCCCAACCTGACGATCGAAAAGACCGACACCTACAGCAACTCCGTTATCGTGCTGCGGGGCATCGCCCAGGCGGCGAACGCGGATGCTCCGGTGGCGGTGATCGTCGATGGCGTACCCGAGGACGACCCGAAACAGTTCAACGTCCATCTGCTCGACATATCCGACATCCAGGTTCTGAAGGGACCGCAGGGCTCGCTCTATGGCCGCAATGCCGAAGCGGGCGCCATCATCATCACAACGGCGCAGCCGACCAATGACTTCCGTGAATATTTGGATGTTTCCTATGGCCGAGGATCGACGCTGGACTCAAACGCCGCGATTTCAGGGCCGATCGTGCCCGACAAGATACTGTTTCGGGTCGCGGGCGATTATTTCCGCACCGATGGCGTCATTCCCAACACCTTCCGTCACGTGCCCAACGACAGCGTTCCGCACGATTGGACAATCCGCGGCAACCTGCTCTTCAATTTCGGCAGCCGCTCGACGCTGAACCTCATTGGACAGCACGAAGACTATAGGGCCGGTCACGTCTTTTTTGTGCCGGTCTGGTCAGGGAACCCGAACGATTTCGAGCTGCCGCAGAGCAACTTCCCCAACCGGGGCAACGGCAGGACGACCAACCTCACAGCAAAATTCAATTCCGACCTTGGTTTTGCGACGCTCACCGCAATCGGCGGCTACACCAAGATCAAGCAGGTGCAGATCACCGACGTCGACTTTACCAATCCTGTCGACGCCGCAATGCACCCCAACGCGTTTCCGTTCCAACTCGGGGATAACCAGCCCTTTTCAAACCGTATCTATAGTCAGGAAGTCCGCCTCGCATCCCCCACTTCGTCCCGCTTCCGCTGGCTGATCAGCGAGGATTATTTGAACGCTCGTCAGTTCATCAACACGCACCTGTTCTTCGACGAAGGCAATCCTCAGAGCGATCCGTTCAACCCGGCACTGACGCTCACCCAAAACCCGGCGATCTACACACGATCGAACTGGGGCGTGGCCGGCCAGGTCGATTATGACGCGACCCACGCGCTGACACTTACGGCGGGGGTTCGCTACGACACCGACCGGCGCAAGCAAACGAACCTGCTCGACAATGTGGTGAGGACCGCCACTTTCA
>JBQCCG010000033.1:0-2984 GCA_051962455.1 Sphingomicrobium sp.
GTCGAGGCCGCGTTCGCCAACTGGGGCGGGCTGCCGACCGAGTCCGCCCACGCGGCGCTCAGCTGGCCCCAAGGCGTCACGCTCCAGATTCGGCAAACGCCCAACCTGCCGGTCGCACGAAAGACATCCGCAAACGGAATCAATCATCTCGAGCTGGCGGGTCAGGATGTCCAGCCGCTGATTCCGCCGAAGGGAGCACCGGAACGCTTTCAGATCGGCCGACTGGCAGAAGCGACGGACTATTCCTCGTGGGCCGACATCGCGAACCTGTTCGTCCCGCTCTATCGGAACGCGTCCGCGATTCCCGCTTCCGGACCGTTGCACGAGGAAGTGGAGAAGATCCGAGCCGCCTCGGCCAATCCGAAGATTCGCGCCGAGCAGGCTCTCGCCCTGGTCCAGGACCGCGTGCGCTACGTCGCACTGGAAATGGGGCAGGGAGGACTGGTCCCGGCACCTGCGGAAACGACCTGGTCGCGTCGGTTCGGCGACTGCAAAGGCAAGACGGCGCTGCTGCTTGGAATCCTGCATTCACTGGGGATCGAGGCCGAGCCGGTGCTGGTCCAGGCGAGGGCCGGCGACGTAATCGCCGATCGGCTGCCGATGATCGCGCTGTTCAACCATGTGCTCGTGCGCGCGCACATCGGCGGCAAGGATTATTGGCTCGACGGGACACGGACGGGCGACACCGATCTGGATTCGATTCAGATTCCCGATTTCGGCTGGGGCCTGCCGCTCGTCGCAGGCGCCAAGCTGGTCCACATGGTTCCGGCGCCGCTGTCGGTACCAAGTCTCGAGCGGCATGTGACCATGGACGCCAGCAGCGGAGTCTATGCTCCCGCCGCGATCACCATCGACGAGATTTACCGTGGCGATTCCGCCATTGATCTGAACTCGCAATATTCGGCCGCCACGGCGCAGCAGCGCGACCAGGCAATGAGCGACGAAGCAAAGAGCTTCTTCGATGGCTTCAGCGTTGCTTCCTCCTCGATCCAGTTCGACAAGACCAAGCGCGAGCTGCGCCTCAGCATGAAGGGGACCGCCAAGCTGAACTGGAAGGACGGCTGGTTCTATGTGCCGACCTCGTCAGTCGGGTTCAACGCAGATTTCGACCGGACTGCCGGCCCGCTCCACGACGTGCCTCTCGCGGTAACTCACCCGAGATACATGAAGGATGAGGCGACCATCCGACTCCCGGCCGGCTTTGCGGCGGGGCAGAAGCTTACCGCGCCAGTGCGCGAGACGCTCGCCGGCGTCGAATATGCGCGGACGGAGACCGTAAATGGCGACCTGATCACCGTCGATTCGAGCGAGCGGAGCATCGCGACGGAGGTGCCGTACAAGGACGCCGTCGCCGCGGCTCCGAGACTGAAGGCGCTCAACAAGAACGATGTCTATCTGAGGGTCTTGGAGCAATATCGGACAACCGACGCAGATTTGGCCGCCCTTCAACAAGGAACCCCCGACTCTGCATTCGAATATTATACCCGCGCTGTCGCCTTCATGGATCGCGGCAAGACGGACGAGGCGCTTCGCGATTTCAACGATGGCCTGGCGCTCGATCCGAAAAATGGCTGGGCGCTCCTGAAGCGGGCAAGCGTCTATCTGATGAAGAACGACTATGCCTCCGCGGAAAAGGACGTGGAGGCGGTCCAGGCGATCGATCCCGCCAACCGCGGCCTAGATCAGGTGCGAGCGATGATCGCCGAACAAAAGGACGACTTTCCCGCCTGCATCGCCGGCTTCACCAAATCGCTCCAGCAACAGCCAAACAACGACTTTGCGCTAGGACACCGGGCAACGTGCGAATCGACCAGCGGCAAATATGACGCCGCGCTCGCTGACGCCGCGGCCGCCTTGAAGATCAATCCAAGCTGGACAGGCATGCGCGTGCTCCGCGCGAATATCTACATGCGCCAGGGCAAGCATGATCTCGTCGCCGGCGAAGCCGAAGCGATGACAAAAGAGAATGCCAAATCGGATTACGCGTGGGTCGGAGCGGCCAGAACTTATGCCGCGCTCGGGCAGCGCGATCGTGCCATGAAAGCATTCGACCGCGCTCTCGCGATCAAGCCCGCGGCGTACATCTATATTAATCGAGCCCAAATCCGGCCGCGGTCGGATATTCGCGGACGCACGGCCGATCTAGACGCGGCGCTGAAGCTGAATCCGAACGATCCGGATGCGCTGCAGGAGAAGGCGAAGCTGCTTTCGGAGGGCGGAGACTACAAGGGTGCGCTTGCGCTGCTCGCTCAGATCAAGCCGGATTCCGACGATCCGTATCCGCTCTACTCGAAGCTGCAGGGGGGCATCCTTCTGTACAAGGCGGGGCGAACCGCCGAAGCGGAAAAGCTGCTCACAGCGCTCCGTTCCAGCGCCAAAGGCGCAATGGACTTCAACAACCTGTGCTACAGCCAGGCGACGGCCGGGATCAGGCTCGAGGCCGCGCTGGAGGATTGCCGGGCAGCGCTGAAAATCAGCCCGGAAAACGGCGCTTTCATCGACAGCCTCGGCATGGTGCTCCTGAAGCTCGGCAAGCTCGACGAGGCGCTGGCAGCTTACAATCAGGCCATCGCGAAGGGTGAAGGCGCCGCCTCGCTCATGGGCCGCGCCTTTGTCTATCTGAAAAAGGGCGACGAGGCGCACGCGGACGCCGACGCGGATGCGGCCCGCAAGCTGTCACCCGACATCGACGCGACGTTCGCCGGATACGGGCTCAAGTTCGATCAGGCCGGAACAGTCTCGTCGCCTCAGCCAGCCGCGGCGAAGCGCTAAGCCGGAGTCACATCCCCCGCGCCCGTCCCCGCATCGTCGCCCGGCTCGGGGCGCTTGTCGAACACCTCGTCGATCAGGCCGAACGCCTTCGCCTCGTCGGACTCGAGAAACTTGTCGCGGTCCATCGCCTTCTCGATCTCCTCGAGCGGCTGGCCGGTGTACTTGGCGTAGAGCTCGTTGAGGCGCTGGCGCATGCGCAGAATCTCGCGCGC
>JBQCCG010000034.1:0-11266 GCA_051962455.1 Sphingomicrobium sp.
CGGCGCGGTGGACACGATGACGAGTGCCGCCGTTGCGAAAAGAAGCTTACGGATCATCTTTCTCCCCGAACTCTCTTGTGCGTCACCGCTCTCTTGAACTGCCGGCACAGTTGCGCAAGCCTGAATTGATGTTCCGGCAGATCAGCATGCAGCGGCGAACGCTGCTCGGCGGCAGTGTCGCAGCGATGCTGCTGCCTCGAACAGCCATAGCGCGAGGTCGCCAGGATTGGCGCGCTCTCGCCGAGGATGTCCGCTCCGAAATGCGTTGGGCATGGGCTCAGTATCGCGAGCACGCTTGGGGCAAGGATCAGATCAAGCCGATCAGCGGCGGTTTCGAAAGCTTCCCGCTCAAGAACCATCATCTCGGGCTGTCGCTGATCGAGGCGCTCGACACGCTTTGGATCATGGGCCTCGATGACGAGTTCCGCGACGGCGTTGACTGGATCAAGCGCAATCTCGACTTCGACGTCGATGGCGAGGTGTCGGTGTTCGAGACGTCGATCCGTCTGGTCGGCGGCCTGCTGTCGGCCTGGAATGCATCGCATGACGCGGTGCTGCTGGCAAAGGCGCGCGATCTTGCCGACCGGCTGCTGCCGAGCTTCTCCGCCTCGCCGCTCGGAATCCCGCATCGTTTCATCAATTTGAGGACCGGAGCGCTTCGCGGGCGCGAGACCAACCCGGCGGAGACCGGCACCTTCATCCCCGAATTCGGCTTCCTAAGCCGAGCGACTGGCGATGATCGCTACCGCCGCGCCGCCCACCGGGCGCAGATATCGATGTTCGAGCGCCGCTCGAACATCGGACTGCTCGCCGACGCCATCGATTGCATGACCGGCGAGTGGAAAAGCCGGCGCGCAACCATCGGTCCACCCTCGGACAGCTATTACGAATATCTGTGGGACGGCTGGGACCTGCTCGGCGATCGCTCCTGTCTCACCATGTATCGCGCCTGCACCGCAGCGATCCTCAAGCACCAGCCGCAAATGCTCGGCGGCGGGTTGTGGTTCGTCGACGTGGATTTCGAGACCGGAAAGCGCATTAACTGGGATCAGGACGAGCTTGCGTCTTTCTACGGCGGAC
This sequence comes from Sphingomicrobium sp., assembly GCA_051962455.1. Lineage (GTDB taxonomy): Bacteria > Pseudomonadota > Alphaproteobacteria > Sphingomonadales > Sphingomonadaceae > Sphingomicrobium. The sequence continues at coordinate 1,081 of JBQCCG010000034.1, forward strand.
TGCTCGGCCAGGGCGGCGCAATGCGGGAAGGCGCAGCCTATACCCGGAGCTGGGCGGGCGTTCAGAATCGCTATGGCGTGCTGCCGGAAGAATATGACCCGTCATCGGCTAAGGTGCTCAGCGCCAGCAACGCGCTCCGGCCGGAGCTGGCCGATGCGGCATTCAATCTTTGGCTGCTCGACCGTCGCGAGGAGTGGCGCCACATCTGCCGCGACCATTATCTGGCGATGAAGCGCTGGAACAAGGCGCGCTATGGCTATGCCGATCTCGCCGACGTGACCGCGGATCCGAAAGTCCAGAGCGACCATTGCCCCGGCTACTGGTGGTCGGAGCAGATGAAATATTACTATCTGATCTTCGCTGACACGCCGCGCGTCGACTATCGCCGGCTGTACCTCAGCACGGAAGGCAACGTGCTTCGGGGGTTAAGGCGGATCTGATCATTCCGCCGCCTGGGCGGTCTCGAGCATCTGCTCCGCGGCCTGGCGGTACCATAGGTCGGCGTAGAGGCCGCCGCGGTCGAGCAGCTCATCGTGAGTCCCGCGCTCGGCGACTCGGCCTTCATCGAGCACGACGATCTGGTTGGCGTTGACGATCGTCGACAACCGATGCGCGATCATGATCGTCGTCCGGCTCTCGGCGACGCGGTCCAGCGTTTCCTGGATCGCCTGCTCGGTGCGGCTGTCGAGCGCGCTGGTGGCTTCGTCGAGCACCAGGATCGGCGGGTTCTTGAGCAGGGTCCTGGCAATCGCAACGCGCTGCTTCTCGCCGCCGGAAAGCTTGAGACCGCGCTCGCCGACCATCGATTCATATCGCTCAGGCAGCGAGCCGATGAATCCATCGATCGCCGCGCCCCGTGCAGCGGACTCGATCTCGCTTTCGCTCGCACCGTCGCGGCCATAGCCGATGTTGTAGCCGATCGTATCGTTGAACAGCACCGTGTCCTGCGGGACGATGCCGATTGCCGCGCGCAGACTCTCCTGTTTCACGTCGGCGATGTCCTGTCCGTCGATCAGGATTCGCCCGGCGGACGGATCGTAGAAGCGGTAGAGCAGCCGCGCGATGGTCGACTTGCCCGCGCCGGACGGCCCGACGATCGCGCAGCTCGTCCCGGCGGGGATCTCGATATCGAGAGCTTTGAGGATATCGCGCCCTGGATCGTAGCCGAAGCGGACATGCTCGAAGCGGATGCTTGCCCGCGGTACCTGCAGCGCCGGAGCGCCGGGTCTGTCGACGACCTCGGCCGGCGTATCGAGCAGGTCCCACATCGCTTCCATGTCGATCAGTCCCTGGCGGATTGAGCGATAGACCCATCCGAGCATGTCGAGCGGACGGAAGAGCTGCATCAGGAGGCCGTTGATCCACACCACGTCGCCCGGAGTGAAGCGGCCGCGGCTCCATCCCCAGACCGTAAAGATCATCGCCCCGGCCATCATCAGATTGGTGATCAGAGACTGGCCGATGTTCAGCCACGCGAGGCTGACCTCATTGCGGACCGAGGCGCGGGCAAAGGCACCCACCGCTTCCTCGTAGCGCCTCGCCTCGCGGTCCTCCGCGCCGAAATATTTGACCGTCTCGTAATTGAGCAGCGAGTCGACCGCGCGGCCGATCGCATTGTTGTCCACGTCGTTCATCTGCCGCTGAATGTGCGTTCGCCAGTCGCTCACCTTGCGGGTGAAGGCGATGTAGATGACGACGATCGCCAACGTGCCCACGACCAGCCCGGCGCCGAACTTCACGAAGAAGATGACGCAGATGGCGGTGAGCTCGATCACCGTCGGAACGATGTTGAAGAGGATGAAATAGAGCATCATGTCGATGCTCTTGGTCCCGCGCTCGACGATCTTGGTCAGCGAACCCGTGCGCCGCTCGAGATGGAAGCGCAGGCTTAGATCATGGACGTGGCGGAACACGCTCCCGGCGAGCCGCCGCGCCGCGTCCTGCCCGACCTTCTCGAAGATCGCGTTTCTGAGATTGTCGGACAGCACACCGCCGAACCGCGCGGCGGCGTAAGCAAGCACCAGTCCGGCGACCACGGCGAAGGCGGCGTGCCCGCTCATCCGGTCGACGGCGAGTTTCAGCGCATAGGGGCCGAGCAGGCCGACCGCCTTGCCGGCGAGGACCAGCAGAACGGCGATGACCACGCGGGCCTTCAGCTCGGCCTCGCCCCTTGGCCAGAGCATCGGCAGGAAGCGCCAGAGGGCCGCGAAGCCCGCGTTCGATTTCGTCTCTCGCTTCTGCTCTGCTGCGGCCATCGGGCGCCAAGGTAGGAAGCCTGCGCCGAAGCGGCAAATTCATCCCGTGAACGCGGGAACGGCTCCGCGCCTGGGCGGTTCGTCGGAATGAGGAGATTCCGCCATGTCCGACGTCATGGAACCGATGGTCCACCAGGACCAGGAGCCCGGCCACGAGAGCAAGCTCGAGCCCAAGCCCGATTGGGAGCCGCGCTACCCCGGCTCGGGCCGCCTCAAGGGCAAGGTTGCGCTGGTCACCGGCGCGGACAGCGGAATCGGGCGGGCAGTCGCGGCGCTGTTCGCGCGTGAGGGCGCCGACATCGCCATCGTCTACCTCTGCGAACATGATGACGCGAACAAGACGAAGCAAATCGTGGAGAAGGAAGGGCGCAAGGCGCTAACCATCGCCGGAGACATCGGCGACAAGCAGTTTTGCGACAAGGCAGTCCAGCAGACGGTCGACCAGCTCGGCGGCCTCGACGTGCTCGTCAACAATGCAGGCGAACAGCATCCGGACAGGAAGGTCACCGAGATCGACGAGCATCAGCTCCGCCGCACCTTTCAGACGAACATCTTCGGGATGTTCTTCATGACGCAGGCCGTCAGACCGCACCTCAAGCAAGGCGCTGCAATCATCAACACGACGTCGGAAACGACCTACAAGGGATCGCCCGATCTGCTCGATTACAGCTCGACCAAGGGCGCGATCGTTGGGTTCACTCGATCGCTCGCCAAGAATCTGGTCAAGCAAGGCATCCGGGTGAACGCCGTCGCACCCGGACCGATCTGGACTCCGCTGAATCCGTCGGGCGGGCAGCCGAAGGAGGACTTACCGGAGTTCGGCAAGGATACGCCGATGGGGAGGCCCGGCCAGCCGAACGAGGTCGCGCCCTCCCTCCTGTTCCTCGCGTGCGAGGATTCGAGCTACATGACGGGGCAGGTGCTGCATCCGGACGGTGGAAGCACCACATCGAGCTGAAGCAGCGTTTCGTTTGAACAGGTGGGAAGTTTCACCAACAAGCGGCGTGCGATGCTGGATAACTACGTGAGTCGCGGCGGCCACGCACTGAAAGATAAGCACTTTTTCGAATTGGCACGCCCCCTGCATTGATATTGGCGCTGACCCGATGGTCGGGTCAGCCAAGACAATGATTAGGGGTAAACACGATGTTCAATTCTTTCACGTCCGCCCGTGAGGCCGCCACCATCCTCGCCGGCGCATTCATCTCCGCGCTTCTGCTCGTGTCGGCTGCCACATCGCTGCCGATCGCCTGAAGTCACTCGAACCCAACAAGGAAAACCGCAATGAACGGACGTTTCGTGATCAATCGGGGCGACGCCAAGATCATGGGTGTCGCCGCCGGTCTCGCCGACTACAGCGGCGTCGATCCCACGATCATCCGCCTCGGCTTTGTCGCCCTGACGCTGCTGACTGGGCCGGTGATGATCCTCTTCTATGTTCTCGCAGGCTTGCTCGCGCCCACTCATTGACGAGCGCGCGCGCAAGCCTCACGCTCCTAGGCTAGCGAAAATCAATAACGTCATTGTGGAACGGTCTATTGTTGGAGGAGTATCCGTTCCGTCCAATAAGTGAGCCTCCAATGGTCCACCGCAGTCTTGTTGCAGGGCTCATCGTAGCCGCGGCCTTCCTGGCTCCCCGTGGAGCGCAATCACAATCGCAATCCTACATTGGATCGAACGCGAGGATTTTGACCCTCCCGGGCTGCAACGCCTCCGCATTTGCACAGCTGCCTGGCGATCCGTCACTCTTCATCGGGCGCCAACTCCTGACCGCCGACGGCCAGCTTGCTCCGCCGTCTCAGGCGAACGATTGCTCCGGCGGCAATCCCGAGAATTCTAAAATCGGGAAGAGCTATAACCGCTGGAGCCTGATGCTCGACCGCTTCGATTGGAATAGCGGCGGGTTCGAAGTCGTGAAGCCGCTCCTCGACACCTCCATCGATCCTCGAACCGGCATCTCACGCGCGCAGATTTCAGACGGGCCGCTGAAGGGAGCGATCATCCGCTCGGCCTATGACCCGAGCGTCGCCGTTCATAATGGCACCTATTATGTCTCGTATGAGTGCACGCTCCAAAACGGCGGCCGCTTTCACGTCTACGGGACTTCGTCCTGCATCAGCGTCTACGACCCTCGATCGCGGACCATCGATCTGGCGCGCACCACGGTTCTCGTCAGCGGAGTAGTGCAGCCCGACTATACATGGGCTGCGGCCATTCCCCAGCTTCTGGAGCGGTCGGGACGGCTTTACGTCTATTGGTCCGCCGGCATGCGCAGGGACGGCCAGGTGATCGACTGGCGAGTCCGCGCGGCTGAACTCGCGCCCACCGGAGCCGTCGTATCGGTGAAAGGCGGCGGCGGCCCGGTGCCTGCAACGACGCCACTCGCAACGGATATCTGGCAGCGGCAGCCGGGTAATCCGACGGGAGGCTTCATTCTCGACGTATTCGGAACATTGGATCGGAATGGCGGCCTCTATGTCTTCTACGCGAGTGGAGGGCCCGGGTGCACGTCGCCGTCAGGAACCACTCCGGGATGCTATCATCTGTCGATCGCCAGGATCGACAAGTTCGTCCGCAGGGATGTGCTGAACGAGGCGAATCCGGTAACGCTGAATCTACCGACGAACCCTGTCGAGTATGCCATACCGGTGAGGGATCCGTCCGGCCGGCTATTCCTCATGGGTCATTTCATCAGGCCGCCAACCAACGGCTTTTCCGAGCTCCGGCCGATGCCCGGCCGCCAATTCTGGGACAGTCACAAGGCAAAGTCCGTCTACGCAATGGCGCCGCTGACGGGCCTGTGACCGACCGCTGCAATCTGGAGCGTTTCATCGATGCTCAGAGCGGCGTCTACGAGACTGCCATTTTCGAACTTCGCTCTGGAAGGAAGCAGGGCCACTGGATGTGGTTCATCTTCCCGCAGCTCGCCGGTCTCGGCCGGAGTCCGACAGCCCGGCTCTACGGAATCGCTTCGCTCGACGAGGCGCGCGCCTATCTGGAGCATCCGGTGCTCGGCTCGCGGCTACGGGAGTGCGTTGAAGCGCTATTGCCATGGGCAAAGCGGCTCAGTGCGGAGCAGATTCTCGGACCCGTCGACGCACTCAAGCTCAACTCCAGCCTCACGCTATTCGATCAGATCGAACCGGCAGAAATCTTCGCCGACGCGCTCGGAGCCTTTTTTGACGGACAGCGGGACGAGCGCACCCTCGCGCTTTTGAACGGCCGGGAGTAAGTGCCCCACTGACGCAACCGGTACCATTTGAGGGAGTCCGTCATGCGCAAGTACTTGCTCGCACTCGCCGCCGTCAGCCTCTTCGCAACGCCTGCTACCGCCGCACTCAAGGTCGGGGACAAGGCGCCCGACTTCGCGACCACCGGCGCGGTCGGCGGCAAGGACTTCAAGATTCATTTGGCCGACATGCTCAAGAACGGACCGGTCGTCCTCTATTTCTTCCCCAAGGCGTTCACTAGCGGTTGCACCGCCGAAGCGCATGCGTTCAGCGCGTCGATCGACGAGTTCAAGAAAGCGGGCGCCCAGGTGATTGGAATGTCGGGCGACGACCTCAAAACATTGCACGAATTCTCGACCAAGGAGTGCCGCAGCGCCTTTCCGGTCGCAACCGCGACTCCGCTAATTCAGAAGGAGTATGACGTCGCCTGGGCAGCCCATCCGGGGATCACGACACGCACCTCCTACGTGATCGACAAGAACGGCAAGATCGTCATGGTCCATGACGACCTCGATTTCAGTCAGCACGTGTCGAAGACCCTCGCGGCGGTAAGAGCGCTGAAATAGCCGGCCCGGCGCGTCGCGGAATCGAACGCCAGTTAATGTTGCTGACATGTAGCGGTCATCGACCGGCCGCTATTTGCCGCGCTCGCCATTCAAGGGCACCAACACGGGGAAAGCGTATGAAAATCTCGACCACGATGATGATTGCCGCGGGCGTGCTCGCCCTCGCGGCCTGCAACAAGAAAAACGCGGCTGAAAACGCAGCTTCGAACATCGAAGCCAATGCCGAGAACGCGGCCTCGAACGTCGAAGCCGCCGGCAACAACGAAGCCGCCAACATCATGAACAGCGCTGAGAACAAGGCGTCGGCCGTCAAGAACGAAGCTTCGAACGAAGCCTCCGCCATCAAGAACGAGGGCGAGAACAAGGCTGAGGCGGTGAAAAATTCGGCCTCGAACACGACCGAGAACAAGACCAAATAAGGTCACGCGAGAGCACGCGTCGAAGGGCGTCCGGCGACGGGCGCCCTTCTTGCTTGCAGGCTCCGCGGGACTAGCTGCTGGCTTTCTCTTTCTGGACGAATTTGCTGAAGCGGCTGTCGCTGTCGGGGTCGTAAAGAAAGGCGATGGCGTTCTCGTCGAAGATCCGGAAGAATTCGTCCCAGGTGATGCGATGCAGGCGGCTGTCGTCGTTGCCGCCGGGCTCGTCATAGTCGATCCGCAATAGCCCGCCGTCACGGCCGCGGCTGTTCTCGGTCGCGGCGACGACCGCGGGATGTCCGCCGCGCTTGTCGACCCAGCGGCGGATCTCGTCGTGGTTGGTGGTGGTGTTTGCGCTCGACATATCCCTCTCCTCGACGCTCACGGATATGCGAGGGAAATGATCGGCGGCCAAAGGCGGTTCCCCGCGGCGAGTTCGGCAGTGGGAACCGATGCGCCCGGCAATCGCTTTGCATTGCGAAGGGAAGCAAGGGGAAAGCCGATGAAATCCGCTATGACGATCCTGGCCGCGACGGCACTCGCAGTGCTTGCCGCCTGCAGCAGCAACACGTCCAACAACGCAGCGTACGAAAACGCGGCCGAAATGAACGCGCCGACCGAGACCTACGCCACCAATGACATGAATGCGGTCGACATGAACGCCACCGGGAACTTGGAGATGAACGCGACCGGCAATGCCGAGATGAACGCAACCACCAACAACACGATGTAAGCCAGCGACGAGCACGCGCTGGACTGGGGCGCCTGCAGTAGTGCGGGCGCCCTTCTCTTGTTGTCGATGGCCGCGGATCGGGGTTGGGCTTGCCAGTCGCGAAGGGCGACACGGCAGACGCGGCTTTAACCCTTTCTAAGCACCGGAGGTTCACAAGCTTGCGCGGGTCACGCGAGCGGAGTCGCAAATGGGGGTGCCGAAAACTGGCATTGAAGTAGCCGATCAGCCGGCGGCCGAAGGGCTGCTGTCGGCGTTCAAGACGATCGATTCTGCCGAGCGGCAGCGGCACGCGCAGGTCCTGAGCTACTGGCTGTCGATCCGCGGCGACAAGGAATTCCCGCCGCTGCACGATCTCGACCCGCTGGAAATTTCCGATGCCGGCCCGTCAAGCGTGCTGGTCGAGCTGATCAGCGGCGGACATGACGCCGACATCCGCCATCTCGGCGAGGCGCTTCGCCACGAGGGCTGGCCCGAGCAGATCATGGATGCGCCCAATCCATCGATTCTCGCCTGCATTGCCAAGAAGCTGCCGATCGTCGCGATCTCCCGCGATTTCCTCGCCTTCGAGGACGAATATTCCAACGACGAGGGAACGACCCGCTGCTGGGTCACGCTGTTGCCGCTGAGCGGCGGGGGCGCCTGGGTCGATTATGTCTATGCGCTGGTCAGCTTCGACGCCGTGCCCGCCAAGAGCGGCAAGTCCGCCGAGAAGCCGGCGAAGAAGGCGGAAGCGAAAGAGGCCGCGCCAGAGCGGGTCGAGCACGTCGAAGAGCCTGCAGTCGAGGAAATCGCCGAGCCTGTTGCCGAAGCCGCCCCCGAGGAGGACGTGGCTCCAGAACCCGTCGTCGAAGAGATTCCCAACGATGATGATGCAGAGCAGGTCGCCGAGGCGGAGCCGGAAGCCGTCGAAGAGCCGGAGCTCGTCTCCGATGAACCCGAGGCAGACCCGGAGGAAGTCGAGGAACCAGTAGCCGAAATCGAAGAGACGGCTGCTCTTGAAGTGGAAGAAGAGCCCAAGGAACCCGTCGCTGCGGCGATCGCCAAGGCGGCACCCGGTTTCTCGAAGCTGTTCGACAGCCTCGCCGGTCTCACAGGTTTCTACGCGCAGGGGGTCAAAGTCGAGCCGGTCATTCCAGAGGAAACCAATCCGGCGGACGCTCACGAAGACTCGGCGCCCGAGCCCGAGCCCGAGCCGGAGACCGCCCAAGCCGAAGAACCTGCCAAGGCCGCCGAAGAGGAGCAGGTTTCAGAGAAAGCCGCCGACGAGGAGCCTGCGAGGGAACCGGTCGAGGAAGAAGCACGCGCCAAACCGGCGAAACAACCCACCAGAGCATCGGAGGGAGTCTTGCAGAGCAAACTAACTGAAGTGCGCGCCAAGGCCGATGAGGCGAGGCAGGCACGGTTGAGGGCGAATTCCGCCCTCTATGAAGGCCTCAGCGCCGCTTACGACTTCGCGCTCGATGCCGAGGACAGTCCGGAGGAATATCTCCGAATGGTCGAGGCGAAGGGGCTGAAAATTCAGCTGCGCTCGCCGATGACTCCGGTGGTCAAGCTCGCGTTCGACGGTCTGTGCGACGATGTTGCGATCTCGCAGCTCGAGGCGGTGCTGGCCTGGGCGCTGGCCGAAGACCTGCCGCGGGGTTCGCTCGCCGAGCGGATCGAGGCAGCGGGCGGGATTGCTCCACTCCTCAGCGGAGCTGCGGCAAACTGATAAAGGGGGGCGGGCGTTTAGACGCCCGCTCAGCGGTTCTTCGACGTCTCTTTGCGACGCAGGCCGTTGACGATCGCATCGACCGCGCATTTGCGCGACAGATCGGCAAGCAGGGCGATTTGCTCGTCCTCGGCCTGGCGGGCGAGCCAATGGGTTCGGCTGGCGATGTCGCGCAATTCGGCGATCGTCTCTTCCTCGAGCTGCTCCGGACCCTGGAGAAGCCGTTCGAACACCGCCTCGGCCAGTGGCTTTTCGAATTCGAGACCGATGAACTCGTTGCAGTGCCAGACGACGCGCGAATATTGCGACTCGAGCCCGGCGATGTTGAGCCACACCCAGCTGTCGTCCTCGACCATCGTCGTGCACTCGATCCGGCAGCCGTGAGTCGACATGTCGATGACCCGTGCCGCGACCTTGCTTCGGCTGCCGTCGCGCATCGTCGCGGCAAGGCGAAGCGCCGTCCTGGCGACGCGGCGGCGGTCGGGTTGGACTTTTTGAGCCATGTGCACTTACCCCAAGGGTGTGCTTATGCCGCCGAAGCGGTGAACAAATGGTTCCTTTTGGAAGCGAGGGCGGGCGCCTGGGCCGCCCTGCCCATCGGCCTAGCGGACCTGAACGCGTACGATCGGCCGCGTCCAGCCGCGCGCGAGCGGTCGGTATGCCAGACGAACGAAGCTCACGTCTCGGCGCCGTCCCCGAAGATCCAGGTTGCGGGTGCAGGAGCCTGCACGCATGAAAGCGCGGGTTCCGATGTCCTGATGCCCGCCGTTGCGGAACCAGACATCGACGTCACGCATGTTGATCGGGCCTCCAAAGACGCAGACCCTGAGCTGCCGGTATCCCGCGGTGCCGCGTACGCGGATGGTGTCGCTATCTCGCCCATTCACCTGCGTGTAGCCGACGGTCCGCCAGACGTTTCTTGCATTGCGCCAGCGCTGCGCGCCGGCCGGAGTCGTCGCGAGGGTCGCCATCGCTGCCGCGCCCAGGCCAAGAATCATCGTCCGTTTCATGTCACTTCCTCTCTCGTTGAGTTCCCGAGAGTCCAACCCACGACTACTGCCGATTGTTGTCGGCTCGCCCGCGGCAGCGCCTCCGCTCACCGTATCTGAATGCGGGTGAAACGAACTAGCGGTCGAAGGCCGAAAGGATCGGGCACGGTCCTCCGCGCTTCTTCGTGCAGGCGGAGGCGAGTGCGGCAAGCGCATCGCGCGCTTCCTTGAGCTCGGCAATCTTCGAGTCGATCGCCGCAACTCGTGCGGCGGCCAGCTCGCGGGC
>JBQCCG010000035.1:0-4089 GCA_051962455.1 Sphingomicrobium sp.
GGAGCGTCAGATGAGCGAAACCAGAGCCCCTATCGTCGTCGTGACCGGAGGAACCGCAGGCATTGGCCGCGCCACGGTCCGCGAGTTCGCCCGCAACGGCTATGACGTCGCGATCCTCGCGCGCGGCCAGGACGGTCTCGACGCGACAAAGCGCGAGGTCGACGAGATGGGACGCAGGGCGCTGGCGATTGCCACGGACGTCGCGGACTGGAAGGCCGTCGAAGCCGCCGCCGACCGCACCGAAAAGGAGCTCGGCCCCATCGACGTCTGGGTCAACAATGCGTTCGCCGGAATCTTCGCGCGCTTCATGGACGTCACGCCGGACGAATATGAGCGGGTGACACGCGTGACTTACTTGGGTCAGGTGAACGGCACGCGCGCGGCATTGAAGCGGATGCTCCCCCGCGATCGCGGCAAGATCGTGCTGGTCGGGTCCGCCCTCGCCTACCGAGGTATCCCGCTGCAATCGGCCTATTGCGGCTCCAAGCACGCGATCCAGGGCTTCATCGATTCCGTCCGCTGCGAACTGCTTCACGACAAGACGAGCGTCACCATCACGATGGTCCAGATGCCCGGCGTCAACACGCCGCAGTTCGACTGGATACGCGCGAAGCTCCCCGGTCAGCCGAGGCCCGTCGGCAAGGTCTATCAGCCGGAGGTGGCCGGCCGAGCAATCTACGCGGCGGCGCACGACACGCGAAAGGAAATGCTCGTCGGCTTGCCGACGGTCGACGCGGTCTGGGGCAACAAGGTCGCCTCAAGCCTGCTCGACGATTATCTCGCAGAGACCGGCTTCAAAAGCCAGCAGCGGCCCGAGCGCGTTCAGCCGGATCGTAAGGACAACCTTTTCGCGCCCGTCGCCGGCGATCACGGCGCGCGCGGCAGCTTCAGCGACGAGGCGGTGGACTCGAGCGCGGAGCTGTGGATCAGCGAGCACAAGAAGGAGCTCGGTCTGGCGGTGCTCGGCGCGGCTGCAGCGGTGGCCGGCGCTGGTTTCATGTTCGCTTCACGGGGGGACAAGAAAGCAAGCGAGCGGAATTGACCTTGCTTGCGCGCAGCCAACCCGAACCTTCGCACCGGCCGCTGGTCCCGGTCGCGGCAGTTACACTGACCGCCGCGACGGGTCTGGCATGGCTGCTGCAGCGCGCGTGGAAGCCGAAGGGCGACGCAAGCCATCGCGCGGCGCAGGCGCTCGGGGCTGGCGCGGCGATCCTCTGCGTCAGCGTCGCGCTCGACAGCGCGCTCGAGCACTATCGCGGCGAGTTCAAGGATCGGGTGATGTTTGTGGGCCCGACGATGGCCGCGCTCGGCGTCGCGGCCGCGACCTATTTCGCCTTCCGGCCAGAACGGGCGAATGAGGCGCTGCCGAAGATTGCGCTGATCACGGTGGGAGCCACCGGCCTCATCGGTATGGGTTTCCACACGTACAATATCCTGAAACGCCCCGGAGAGCTCGACGCGCTCAACCTGTTCTACGGCGCCCCGGAAGGTGCTCCGGCCGCGCTGACGCTCGCCGGCCTCTATGGCGCAATTGCCGGCGAAATGCTGAAGGGGCGCGGCACCATCCGCGCGCAGCTGCCCAAATTCACGGCCGGCCTCATTGCTTTCTCCATCCTCGGTACGGTCGCCGAAGCCGGTCTGCTGCACTTCCGCGGCGCGTTCCAGGATCCGGCGATGTACGCGCCGGTCACCATCCCACCGCTCGCCGCGGTCGCGGTCGGCGCCGCTGCATTGACCCCGCGCGCAGTCCCGATTGCCGAACCGCTGCTCAAGGCGACTGCGGTGCTCGGGATCGCCGGTCCGATGTTCCACGCTTACGGAATTCGCCGGAACATGGGCGGCTGGAAGAACTGGAGCCAGATGATCCTCCAGGGACCGCCGCTGCCTGCCCCACCTGCGTTCCTCGGCATTGCCGCCGCAGGCCTCGGAATCCTCCCACTGCTGAAAGAGGAGCGGCGGTGAGCGACTTCCGAACGCCCTATCTGACCTACGACGTTCTCGACAAATGGAACTCCCCGTCGTGGAACGACCAGACGCGGAAGGTCGTGCGCAAGCGGCTGGAGGAAGTGCCGCCACGGCGTTTCCTGACCAAAGAGCAATGGGATTTGCTCGAGACGATCGTCGCTCGGCTGATCCCGCAGCCCGACCGTGAGGAACCTGTGCCGATCGTTCCGTGGATCGACGACATGCTCCACCACAACCACACTCCGGGGTTCCGCTACGCGGACATGCCGCCGATGCGCGATGCGTGGCGCAAGGGGCTTGACGCGATCGCCGCCGAAACCCGCAACCGCTACGGCAAGGACTTCTCGCAACTGTCGCCCAAGGACCAGGACGAACTCCTCGCCGACGTCCAGCACAACCGGATCGAGAGCCGCTACTGGGACGACCTCCCCGCCGGCGGATTCTTCCTCCATCACCTGCTGAAGGAGACCGTCGGAATCTATTACTCGCATCCGGCGGCATGGAGCGAGATTGGCTTCGGCGGTCCCGCGTCCCCGCGCGGCTATGCGCGCCTCGGCTTCGACGAACGCGATCCCTGGGAAGCCGAAGCGCTTCAGTTCGAGCCCGAACATGCTTGACGTCGCCGAACCGAGAGCGGTCAACGGCCGCGCGCCCGACGTCTTCCGCCCCGGCAAGTGGGTGGAGATGCGCACCTACGACGATCATGAGGAGGTCGATTTCGCGATCGTCGGCACCGGCGCGGGCGGCGGGACCCTTGCCTGCAAGCTTGCCGAGGCCGGTTTCTCGGTCGTAGCCTTCGACGCCGGCCCCTTCTGGCGTCCGCTCGAGGACTTCGTTTCCGACGAGAGCTGGCAGGGAGGCCTGTTCTGGACCGACGACCGGATCACCGGCGGCGCCGATCCCGTTGAGCTCGGCTCCAACAACAGCGGCCGCGGCGTGGGTGGAAGCACCGTCCATTACACGATGATCGCGCTCCGCTGGCGGCCCGAATGGTTCAAGTGCAAGTCGACGCTCGGCTACGGCCGCGACTGGCCGATCAGCTTCGACGAGCTCGAGCCTTATTACGAGGAAGCCGAAGAAGCGCTGAAGATTTCAGGGCCGATCGACTACCCGTGGGGCCGGCACCGGAAGCGCTACCCCTATCGCGCGCATGAAGTGAACGCAGCGGGGCTGGTGCTGGCGCGCGGTTGCGAAAAGATTGGCGTCAAATGGTCGCCGCTGCCGCTCGCGACGCTGTCCGCTCCGCGCGGAATGGCGCATCCTTGCGTCTATCGCGGCTTTTGCGCCTACGGCTGCTCGACGAACGCCAAGCAGAGCGTCCTCGTCACTTTCATCCCGCGAGCGCTCGAGGCCGGCGCCGAAATTCGCGACCTCGCGATGGTCGGCCGCGTCGACATGGGCAAGGACGGGAAAGCGAGCGGCCTCACTTATTGCCGCAAGGGCGAGTGGCGGCACCAGAAAGCGAAGCATGTCGTGGTCGCCGGCTATGCGATCGAAACCCCTCGCCTGCTGCTCAATTCCAAATGCGGCCAGTTTCCCGACGGGCTCGCCAATGAGAACGGGCTCGTCGGGACGCACATCATGATCCACTCCGGGCCGGGCGTCTGGGGAATCATGGACGAGGAGGTGCGCTGCTACAAAGCGCCGCCGTGCATGGCCGTGACCGAGCACTGGAATTACGACGACAGCGACAAGAAGGATTTCACCGGCGGCTATGCCTTCATGAGCCAGGGGCCGCTGCCGGTCGGCTGGAGCCAGGCGGTGGCGATCAACCGCGGCATGTGGGGAATGAAGCTCCGGCAGGAGATGACCCGCTACAACCATATCGCGGGCCTGAGGATCGTCGGCGAGACCGAGCCGAGGCCCAACAACACGATCACAATTGCGGACGAGAAGGACCAGTTCGGCCTCCCGATCCCGCGCATGACCTTCTCTTATTCGGAGAACGACCGCCGGCTGATCGAACATTCCAAGGGCTCGATGCGCGCGGTGCTCGAGGGCGCCGGCGCCACGGAATTGTGGGACGACGTCGACACCTCGCACCTGATGGGCGGCTGCCGCATGGGCGCCGACCCAAAGGATAGCGTCGTCAACAGGGACGGGCGCAGCTGGTCGATCCCCAAC
>JBQCCG010000036.1:0-5741 GCA_051962455.1 Sphingomicrobium sp.
GAGAAGGGCTTCATGGTGACCACGGCCGAGGACTTGTTCACCTGGGCCCGCACCGGCTCTCTGTGGTGGATGACCTTCGGCCTCGCCTGCTGCGCGGTCGAGATGATCCATGTGAACATCACGCGCTATGACCTTGAAAGATTTGGCGCAGCGCCGCGCGCGAGCCCCCGCCAGTCGGACGTCATGATCGTCGCTGGGACGCTCTGCAACAAGATGGCTCCGGCTCTCCGCCGGGTCTACGACCAGATGAGCGAGCCGCGCTACGTCATCTCGATGGGAAGCTGCGCCAACGGCGGCGGCTATTATCACTACAGCTATTCGGTGGTGCGCGGCTGCGACCGCATCGTCCCGGTGGACATCTACGTGCCGGGCTGCCCGCCGACGGCGGAAGCTTTGCTCTACGGAATCCTTCAGCTTCAGCGGAAGATCCGCCGCGAAGGGACGATTGAGCGCTGATGGCCGTCCAGCTCGCCAGTCACGTGCCGAAGATGGCTTCGGATGAAGGCGTTATCGACGCCGCGAAGAAGGTTATCGGCGAGGCGTTGATCGAAGCGCGCGATCTCGTCGGCGAAGTCACGCTGGTCGTGAAACGCGAAGAAATCGTCAATGTCCTCAAGGCCCTGCGCGATACTCCTGGGCTCGAATATCAGCAACTGATGGAGATGGCGGGGGTCGACTATCCGGATCGCCCAGAGCGGTTCGAGGTCGCCTACCACCTGCTCTCGCTGACGAAGAACCGGCGAATCCGCGTGAGGGTATCGACCGACGAAGCGACTCCCGTGCCGAGCGTCACCGGTCTGTGGCCGGTCGCCGGCTGGCTCGAGCGCGAAGTGTACGACATGTACGGCGTCACCTTCGCCGGCAATCCGGACCTTCGCCGGCTGCTCACCGACTATGGCTTCGAGGGCTATCCGCAGCGCAAGGACTTCCCGCTCACCGGTCATGTCGAGCTGCGCTACTCGGAAGTTGAGAAGCGGGTCGTCTATGAACCAGTGTCGCTTCCGCAGGATTTCCGCACCTTCGACTTCCTGATGCCGTGGGAAGGGCCGGAATACCGGCTTCCGGGCGATGAGAAGGCGACTGGCGAGGAGCCGGGAGCTCCGTCGCCGGCACCGGCGCCCGCCGCTCCGCCGCTCAAGTCCGAGGCGAAGGCGAAGGTGTCGAAGACGACCGACAGCCCGGCTCAGACCGGCGGCGGCGCTCCCGCGAACAAGGAGGCGACCAAGCAGGCGCGCAAGCCGCGCGCGAAGAAGGCTCAGCAGGAAGTGAGCGGCGGTTCCCCGGCGAAGCCGCGGGGGAAAAGAGCATGAGCGGGTACCGGATGGCACTTAACCCCTCTCCCCTTTGCGGGAGAGGGAGGGACCCATTGCTCGGCAATGGGAGGGTGAGGGGGCGTTGTGCTTCTGATCCACGCCCCCTCGCTCCGCTCAGCTTTGCTGAGTCGACCCTCTCCCGCGGAGGGGAGAGGGTACTATGACCGACACCCGCATTGAGACGCCCGTGGTCAAGCGGCCCAAGACCCGCACCGTCCAGGTCAGCCTCGGCGCGATCGGCGAGGGCGAGGATTTCCGCGACGAGATCGGGCACCCGCGCGATCCCGGCGACGAGGTCATCAGCAACTACACGATCAACTTCGGCCCGCAGCATCCGGCGGCGCACGGCGTGCTCCGCCTGATCATGGAGCTGGACGGCGAGATCGTCGAGCGCGTCGACCCGCACATCGGCTTGCTCCACCGCGGTACCGAGAAGCTGATCGAATACAAGACCTACGCCCAGGCGCTGCCGTACTTCGACCGGCTCGATTACTGCTCGCCGATGTGCATGGAGCACAGCTTCGTGCTCGCCATCGAGAAATTGATGGGCCTCGAGGTGCCGCTCCGCGCCCAATACATCCGCGTGCTGATGGCCGAGCTGACTCGGATGTCGAACCATTTCCTCAACCTCGGCAGCCACATCATGGACGTTGGGGCGATGACCCCGAACCTGTGGCTGTTCGAGATCCGCGAGGACACGCTGCAATTCTACGAACGGGCGTCCGGGGCTCGGATGCACGCCAATTATTTCCGCGCCGGCGGGGTGCGCTACGACCTGCCGGAGAAATTCTTCGTCGATGTCCAGGACTGGCTCGACAATCGCCTGCAGCTGTTCGAGGATTCGATCGCGCTGGTCGCGGACAACCGCATCTTCAAGCAGCGCAACGTCGACATTGCCATCGTCCACAAGGACGACGCGATCCGCTGGGGCTTCTCCGGGCCGATGATCCGCGCTGCCGGCATTCCCTGGGACATCCGCCGCTCGCAGCCGTACGAAGTCTATGACCTAATGGATTTCGAGATCCCGGTCGGGACCAACAGCGACTGCTACGACCGGTTCATGGTCCGGGTCGAGGAAGTGCGGCAATCAGCGCGCATCATGCGGCAATGCCTTCAGCAGATGCCAAAGGGGCCGGTCGGATCGGCCGACAACAAGGTGTTCCCGCCCTCGCGCGCGGTGATGAAGACTTCGATGGAAGCGCTGATCCATCACTTCAAGCTTTACACCGAGGGCTATCACGTCCCCGCGGGCGAGGTGTACGTCGCGACCGAGAGCCCCAAGGGCGAGTTCGGGGTCTATCTGGTTTCCGACGGCACCAACAAGCCGTACCGCTGCAAGATCCGCCCGACGATGATCAGCCACCTGCAGGCGATGGACATGATGATGAAGGGGCACATGCTGGCGGACACGACCGCGGTGCTGTCGGCGATCGACCCGGTGTTCGGGGAGGTGGACCGGTGACAACCCACGAGTATTTCGTCTTGATCGGCTCCGCGCTTCTTGCCGCCATTTTGACTGTCTGTGGCCTGCAGAAGTGGTCGAGGTCGCCGTTCCAGCTCTCATTCTTTGCTGTTGCAGCTGCTGCCGTGGCCGCTTTTCTGAGTTTCGCGAGCACCTTTACCATTTCGTGGTCAGCTCAGTCTTCCGACCTGCTAATCATCCTTGCTGCGCTGCTTTCGGGCGTTGCACCGGCAGCACTTATTCTCGGCACTGCTTTCATCGCTAACCTGGCGAGGCCTCGCTGATGTCCGGCGGCGGTTCATTCCTCGATGACGCCGAGCAGCGCGCCCGCTGGGAAGGGTTCCGGTGGACCGACGAGAATGCGCGCTCGGCCAAGGAGATCATCGCCCGCTACCCCGAGGGGCGGCAGATGTCGGCCTCGATCCCGCTGCTCGACCTCGCCCAGCGGCAGGTCGGGGCGGAGACGAAGACCCAGGGATGGCTGCCAATCCCGGTGATGGAGTTCGTCGCCCGCGAGCTCGACATGGCCTACGTCGCCATCCTCGAGGTCGCGACCTTCTACACGATGTTCAACCTCGAGCCGGTCGGTCGCTTCCACGTCCAGGTGTGCGGGACGACGCCTTGCATGCTGCGCGGCTCCGACGACGTGTTCACCGCCTGCTACAAGCGCGGCCTGAAGAAGGGCCACACCACCGAGGACGGGCTGTTCACGCTGACCGAGGTCGAGTGCCTCGGTGCCTGTGCCAATGCGCCGATGGTCCAGATCAACGACGACAATTACGAAGATCTCGACGAGGACCGGATGACCGCGATCCTCGATGCGCTCGCGGCGGGCAAGTCGCCCAAGCCGGGCCCCCAGATCGATCGCCAGACCAGCTGCCCCGTCGGCGGACCGACCACGCTCAAGAAGATGGCGGAGCGCAATTACGACTACCGGCCGCTGTGGACTCCGACCGCCGGCCCGGCGCGGGAGGGGGCGCAGTGACCTGCCTTATCGTTATCGCGAGGATCCCGGCTTCGATTTGGGGGACGCGGCGATTCAGATTGTCTCACGCAAAGGCGCAAAGGCACGAAGGGAAGGTAGCGTCCTTCTTTGCGACTTCGCGCCTTAGCGTGAAACCAATTTTTCTGGATTGCTTCGCTGCGCTCGCAATGACGGGAAGGGGGAGCGCTTGGTCATGAAAGACATTCTCAAGATCATCGTCGCGGTCATCGTGATCGTCATCGTCTGGAAGATCGTCAAAGGGCTGGTCGGCCTGCTCGTCGGCCTCGCGGTCGCGGGGCTGATCGTCTACGGCGCGGTCAAGCTGGTCGAAGGTGTCGGGCAGAAGCGCCTCAAATGATTTGGCTCTACATCCTCTTCGCTCTCGTTCTGGCGTTCGGTGCGTTCAAGCTCGTGAAGGGCATGATTAAACTCGGCCTGCTCGCGGTGATCGGGCTTTTCTGTATCTTCGCCGCCCATCAGGCGGGGGCGTTCTGATGGGCTACACCGGACCACTTGCGGACAAGGACCGCATTTTCACCAACGTCTACGGCTTCCAGTCGCCTTACCTGCAGGCGGCGAAGCAGCGCGGCGATTGGGACGACACCAAGGGACTGATGGCTGTCGGGCAGGACGCCATCATCGACGCCGTGAAAGCGTCGGGGCTTCGCGGCCGCGGCGGCGCGGGCTTCCCGACCGGCATGAAGTGGAGCTTCATGCCCAAGGAGCCCAAGCCCGGCAAACCCAATTTCCTGGTGATCAACGCTGACGAGTCCGAGCCCGGAAGCTGCAAGGACCGCGAGATCATCCGCCACGATCCGCACAAGCTCCTCGAAGGCGCGCTGATCGCCAGCTTCGCCATGCGGGCGAGGGCGGCCTACATCTACATTCGCGGCGAATTCATCCGCGAAACCGAGGTGTTACGCCGCGCTGTTCAGGAATGCTATGATGCCGGCCTGTTCGGCAAGAACGCGGCCGGCAGCGGCTATGACTTCGACTGCTTCGTGCATCGCGGCGCCGGCGCCTACATCTGCGGCGAAGAAACGGCGATGCTCGAAAGCCTCGAGGGCAAGCAGGGCAAGCCGCGGCTGAAACCGCCGTTCCCCGCGGGCGCGGGCCTCTACGGCTGCCCGACCACGGTCAACAATGTCGAATCGATCGCGGTCGTGCCGACGATCCTCCGCCGCGGCGCGAGCTGGTTCGCGAGCATCGGCAATCCCAAGAACGAAGGCACCAAGCTGTTCCAGCTATCGGGCCACGTGAACACGCCGTGCGTCGTCGAGGAATCGATGGGGATTAGCTTCCGCGAGCTGATCAGCCGCCATGGCCATGGCGTTCGCGGCGGCAAGAATGCTGACGATTTCAGCAACTTGCTCGCCGTCATTCCGGGCGGTTCTTCGGTCCCGCTGGTCCCGGCCGAAGAGATACTTGACGCGCCGATGGACTTCGACGGGCTGAAGGCGCTCGGCTCCGGTCTCGGGACGGCTGCCGTAATCGTCATGGACAAGTCAACCGACGTCGTCCGCGCGATCAGCCGGATTTCCTACTTCTACAAGCACGAGAGCTGCGGCCAGTGCACGCCTTGCCGGGAAGGCACCGGCTGGATGTGGCGGATCATGGAGAAGATGCGCGACGGCGACGTCGAGGTCTCCGACATCGACAAGCTTTATGATGTCACCAAGCAGGTCGAGGGCCATACCATCTGCGCGCTGGGCGATGCCGCCGCCTGGCCGATCCAGGGCCTGATCCGCCACTTCCGCCCCGAGCTCGAGCGCCGAATCGCCGAGCGCGCCGGCCGCCAGCTGCTGGAGGCGGCGGAGTGAGGTCGGTTCTTCAAATCCTCCCCGGAACGGGGAGGTGGCAGCGCGAAGCGCTGACGGAGGGGTCGACTCCTCCGCAGGGGGCACCCGGGGCCGCCACCAAAATACGCCAGGTAGCCCACCCCGAAACGGGGTGGTTTTGTTTTAAATAACTCAAAACCCCC
>JBQCCG010000037.1:0-2047 GCA_051962455.1 Sphingomicrobium sp.
GAGGCTCTGGCGATTGTAGTCGACAATCCACCACAGGTTGCGGACGTCGTGCTTTGCGCCCTCGATGATCGCCTCGTAAATATTGCCCTCGTCGAGCTCGGCATCGCCGATCAGCGCGACGAAGCGGCCGCGGTCCTGCTCGCCCAGCCAGCCGTGCGCGGTCAGATAATCCTGAACCAGGCTGGCGAAGAGCGTGACCGCGACTCCAAGGCCGACCGAGCCCGTGGAGAAATCGACCGGGATCCTATCCTTGGTCCGGCTGGGGTAGCTCTGCGCGCCGCCGAGGCCGCGGAAGTTCTCCAGCGCCTCGCGGCTCTGGCTCCCGAGCAGATAATGGATCGCATGGAGTACCGGCCCCGCGTGCGGCTTGACCGCGACGCGGTCGTTCGGGCCGAGCGCATGGAAGTAGAGGGCCGCCATGATCGCGGTCATCGAGGCGCAGCTCGCCTGGTGCCCGCCGACCTTCAGTCCGTCGCTGTTCTCGCGGATGTGGTTGGCGTGGTGGATTGTCCAGGCGGACAGCCACCGCAGCCGCTCGTCGAGGGTCTTCAGGGCTTCGATGTCCGTCGTCATCGTTTTCAGCATGGGAGCGCCCTAGACCAACTCCCGCCGCCGCGAAAAGCGCTGTCGGCCTAGGCGACGACCACCGCCGGGATCACCAGCCGCGTCTTGGCCAGAATTTGGTGCCGGAGGTGGATCGTGATCGCAGTGCTGGCGATGAAGAGCAGGGGGACCAACGCCAATCCGAAGTGGTACGACCCCCAGGAATCCTTGCTGATGCCCCACAGAATCGGCACGAGGAATGCGCCGAGCTGCGCAAGCGTGTTGATGACGGCGACAGCCACGGCGACCATTCGGCACGGCACCACTTCGGTGGCGACGAGATTGGTCGAGAGGGTCACCGCCGGCCAGAAGAACGACATCGCGAGATATGCCGTGATCAGCATTGCCGCGCCGTTCGCGTAAGCCATCGCGGCGAAGCTGCCTGCCACCAGCAGCAGGCTGCCGATGAGGTGGCCAAACCGGCTGCCGACGCGGTCGCTGTGCCACCCCGAAGCCAGCATCCCGATCACGCTCATCACGCCGCCGCAACTGACGAGATAACCGACGTGGCGAATGTCCAGTCCGGTGCCGGTCATCAGCACCTGCGGCGCGATCAATGCGAAGCCCATGTATCCGCCAATCGTGAGGCAGGCGATCGCGGCGAGCTGAAGAACGAGCGGATCCTTCAGCGCGTGAAGCACGTGCGGCTGATTGCCGGCGGAGAGCCGGGCATTCTCGGCCTCGAGTGTGTCCACGATCCAATCGCGCTCATCGTCGCTCAGCCAGCGCGATGTCGCGGGCGCATCGGGAAGAATCCAAAACATTGCAATGCCGAGCGCGACGGTCGGCAATCCCTCCAGCAGGAACAGCCATTGCCAACCCCGCAAGCCGCCCAGGCCATCAAGTCCGAGCAGCCAGGCTGAGAGAGCGCCGCCTACGATGCCGGTTACCCCTCCAAAGCAGTAGAAGCGGCTGATTGCCCGGCCGCGATGCGCTGCCGGGTACCAGCTTGAGAGAAAGTACATGCAGGTCGGCCAGAAGCCCGCCTCCGCGGCACCGAGAAGAAGGCGCATGATATAGAATTGGAGCGGTGTTCGAACGAACATCATTCCTGCGGATATCAGTCCCCAACTGATCATGATTCGCACGACCCAGCGGCGAGCACCGAAGCGTGGCATCACCATCCCCGAGGGAATTTCGAGCAATGCATAGGTGAGGAAGAAAAAGCCGCTGCCGAAACCATAGACAGTCGCACTGAACTTCAGGTCGACGTTCATCTGGGTCGCGGCGAAGCTGACGTTCAGTCGATCGAGATACGAGCACAGATAGCCGAGCCCGAGCAGTGGGATGATGCGCCACGACGCCTTGGCAACGGCGGTCCGTGCGATCGAAGCGGAATTCTCCACGCGCGTCCCCCCTCGAACAGTGCAGGAGCTTCGCCGAACAGGGAATCGTGTGCGGGAGCGAACACAGATCGCCCGAACGACGCCGCGGTGGAGCGCTG
>JBQCCG010000038.1:0-4122 GCA_051962455.1 Sphingomicrobium sp.
CAGACGTGCAGGAGGTCAGGCGTCTGGCCGGCGGAGCGCTAGGGTCGCGCGTCGAATATGTGCAGAAAGAGTTAACCCAGCTCGCGACCGGCGATGCCGACGCGCTGATCCCCTACTGCGCCGGGCATGGCCTCCGATACACGGCCTTCAGCCCGCTCGCCGGCGGGTTACTCACGGGCAAGTACCGGTTTGGCGAGGAGCCGCCGTCCGGCAGCCGCCTCGCGCATGCTCGCGAAATCTACAGCGGCTATCTGAACGCGAAATCCTTCGCCGCGATCGAGCAGCTGCGGCAATCAGCCGAGGCGCGGGAGCAGAGCATGGCCGAGGGCGCGCTGCGTTTCGTGCTCGACACACCTGGCGTGGATGGCCTGATCATCGCCCCGCGCACCATCGAACAGTTCGCCGGGCTAGGCTTCGCGGCTTAGCCGAACAGCAAGGGCCAGATGACCATCACCAGCCCGACGATGCTGACGATCCAGCAGAGCGTCCGGATCACCGGCACGCCCGCGGCGTAGAGCGGGATGTAGACGATCCTGGCGCCGAGCCAGATCCACCCGCCGAGCGCGGTGCTCGCATTGGTCCTTGCCGCGATCACCACGCCGAGCAGCGCGACGATGGCGATCGGGAAGGTCTCGAGAAAATTCGCCTCGGCGCGGATCATCCGGCCGGTGATCGGGCTCGGTACCGGAACGCCCTCGTCACGCGCGCCCATGTTCCACTTGGCGCCATATTGGCTGGTCTTGAGCTGGGTCGCGATGAGGATGTGAATGAAGAGCACCACCGCGCCGTAAGCGGCAATCCGAAGTTCAACGGGCATCGGCCAACTCCCCCCCTTGGCTCGCATGGCGCGATCGCGTGCGAAGCGAGATTTGAATAGCCCAAGTCGATCCGAAGCGCACGGCTGTTCACGCCCGATTTACCAATTCGCGTCACTCCCGACGCATCGGAGGTACGCGTGATGCAGGCAGTGGCACGGCTCGAGCGGGTTGGAGCACAACGGCAACGCAGCTCGTCGCGGCTGAAGCTTAGCCTGGATGCGAACCTGGTAGGCTCGGGCGAGGAAGTCGTCGTTCATGACCTCTCCGCAACCGGACTCCTGATCGAGACTCGGGCGAAGCTCAGAAAGAATGCGCGGATCGAGGTCGAACTGCCCGAAGTGGGAGTAACTGTCGCGACGGTCGTGTGGCGGAGCGGCGATTTCTTCGGCTGCGAGTTCGCCAAGCCGATCCCCAAGGCTGCGCTTA
This sequence comes from Sphingomicrobium sp., assembly GCA_051962455.1. Taxonomy (GTDB): domain Bacteria; phylum Pseudomonadota; class Alphaproteobacteria; order Sphingomonadales; family Sphingomonadaceae; genus Sphingomicrobium. The sequence continues at coordinate 1,245 of JBQCCG010000038.1, forward strand.
GCGCGGCGCGGCTGCGTAATCCGTTCGAGGCTCCCGCTGTCGCGCAGCCATCGGAGATCAGCTTCGATGAAGACGAAGATGCCGAGGAGTTCATCGACGATCGCGCGCCGTTCGCAGTCAGGATGCGCGTGATTCTCGGGTCGGCGATCCTGCTCTGGGCGCTGATCCTATGCGCCGTTTGGGTGATCTAAGCTAGGCGGGTGCGAGCGGTTCGAGTTGCGCGTTTTGCCAGAGGTAGATCAGCGGCAACGCGAATACCTGCGGGATCACGATGAGGCCGATGGCGGTCGTGAGCGTGCAAACGGCGATCACTACGGCCGTCGCGCATGAGACCAAAAGCAGGACGACGAAGATCAGGACTCCCGAAGATTCTTCGACGACTATCGGCAGTCGGCTCCGATCGGCGAACAGCTGCTGCAGCAGGCCCATCGTGCGGCTGCAGGTGCTCTGGCATAGTGCCGGGACGATCGCGTGAAGCACGCAGGCCAGTCCGGCCCCGATCGCCAGGGCGCCAACAAGGAGCGCGAACCGCATATGCTCGAAATAGGTCTCGCCGACTTCCGCCAGATGCGCCCTACTCGCCTTCAACATGGTCCGGCCTCCTGAGGCAGGAAATAATCCCTAGTCTACGAGTCGGACAATCGCCCTCGGATCGGGCTGGCTTTGGACGGCAACGGCTGGGCTAGGGAATGAGGACTGTGTCTTTCGCTTGCGAAAGCAGGTCGGGATAATCGAGCGTGTAATGCAAGCCCCGGCTTTCGTGCCGCGACAGCGCCGAGCGGATGATGAGGTCGGCGACGTCGACCAGGTTGCGAAGCTCGATCAGGTCCGGGGTCACCCGGAAGTGGCCGTAATAGTCCGCAACTTCCCGCCGAAGCATGTCGATCCGGTGCTTGGCGCGTTCGAGCCGCTTGGTCGTCCGGACGATACCGACATAGTTCCACATGAAGCGGCGGATTTCGCCCCAGGTCTGGGCGATCACGACCTCTTCATCGCTGTCGGTGACGCGGCTTTCGTCCCAGGCGCGGATTTCGGGCACCTCCGGCAGCTCGTCGAAATTGGCGACGATATGCTTCGCCGCCGCTTCCCCGAATACCAGGCACTCCAGCAGGCTGTTGGAGGCAAGGCGGTTGGCGCCATGCAGCCCCGACTGGGTGACCTCGCCCGCGGCGTAGAGCCCCGGCGCGTCGGTTCGCCCGTCGAGGTCCACCACCACGCCGCCACAGGTGTAATGCTGCGCCGGGACGACGGGAATCGGCTCGCGGGTGATGTCGATTCCGAGCCCGAGCAGCTTCTCGTAGATGTTCGGGAAGTGCGATTTCACGAAGTCGGGCTCGCGGTGCGAGATGTCGAGGAAGACATAGTCGAGGCCGTCGCGCTTGATCTCATGGTCGATTGCCCGGGCGACGATGTCGCGCGGAGCGAGCTCTCCGCGCTCGTCATAGTCGGGCATGAAGCGGTGCCCGGTTTCGGGGTGCTTCAGGATTCCGCCTTCGCCGCGCACCGCCTCGGTGATCAGGAAGTTCTTGACCTGGAGATTGTAAAGGCAGGTCGGGTGGAACTGCATCATCTCCATGTTGGAGACGCGGCAGCCCGCCCGCCACGCCATGGCGATTCCATCGCCGGTCGCTCCACGCGGCGCGGTCGAATAGAGATAGGCCCGGCCCGCGCCCCCGGTCGCGAGGATCGTCGCCTTGGCGGTCAGTGATTCAACCCGCTTCTTTCTGCGATTGTACGCATAGAGTCCGTGCACAGCGCCGCTGGTCGAGAAATGGGTCGCGTGACGGCCTGTTACGAGGTCGACGGCGACCATGTCCGGCACGAGCGTGATGTTCGGGTGCATCGCAGCAGCGCCTTCCAGCGCCTGACTTACTGCATATCCGGTGGCGTCGGCGACATGGACGATCCGGCGATGACTGTGGCCGCCCTCGCGCGTCAGGTGGAGCGCGCCGTTCTCGCTCGCGAACGGAACGCCGAGATCGATCAGGCGTCCGATCGCCCGAGGTGCCGCTTCGACTACATGTTCGACCACGCGAATGTCGTTAAGTCCGGCCCCCGCGATCATCGTGTCGTTGACGTGCGCCTCGAAGCTGTCGCCTTCCTCCAGCACCGCGGCGATTCCCCCCTGCGCCCGCGCACTCGCTGTGTCGCCAAGCGCGCCCTTGGCGATGACCGCGACCTTGTGGGTCTCGGCGAGGTTGAGGGCCGCCGTCAGCCCCGCCGCGCCCGAGCCGACGATGAGGACGTCGGCGGTGGTCTTCATGCGGCCTCTTGCTTTTCCGAAGTCAGGCTGAGGAACACGTCCTCGAGGTCCGGGTCGCGGGTCGACACGTCGATGATCCCGAGTCCGTCGGCGGTGAGTTCGCTCAGCACCTAACCGGCATTCACCTTGTCCTTGCGGTAGGTGATCTCCAGCGTCCGCTCGTCGATCAGCGCGATGTTTTCGAAGCAGGGATCGGTCGGCACGTTGACGATGTCGCGGTCGAAGGTGACCACGACCGCCTTCTCCTGCGCCTTGGAGACCAGTTCGCGGGTCGGCTCGTTGGCGATCACCTTGCCGTGATTGATGATCGCGATCCGGTCGCACAGCTCCTCTGCCTCCTCGAGGTAATGCGTGGTGAGGACGATGGTGACGCCCTGGGCGTGGAGCTTACGCACATAGTCCCACAGCTGCCGCCGAAGCTCGACGTCGACTCCTGCGGTCGGCTCGTCGAGCACCAGGATCGGCGGCGAATGAACCATGGCCTTTGCCACCAGCAGCCGCCGCTTCATCCCGCCGGAAAGCGTCCGAGAATAAGCGTTCGCCTTGTCGGTCAGGTGCATGGCGGCGAGCAGCCCGTCGCTCTGCCGATCGGCCGGTGGAATGCCGTAGAGTCCG
>JBQCCG010000039.1:0-23347 GCA_051962455.1 Sphingomicrobium sp.
CGCAAGACCCTGGTCGCGGGCGCTGTGGGCTTGGTCTAATGGGCGCTCGTTGCTTTGTCGGAGAAGAACGTCGTCGAGCTCGCCGACGAGCGCCGGGCGGCGATGGTTTCGAACCTCATGGTCGTGCTGTGCGGCGAACGCGACACGCAGCCCGTCGTCAATACCGGCACGCTTTACCAATAGCCGCGCGCGATGCCGGACGACGGCCGCAAAGCCTATCCGCTTCGTGTCGACCCTGCCTTGTGGGCGGCGGTCGAGCGCTCGGCGGCGGCCGACCTCAGAAGCGTCAACGCGCAGGTGGAATGCCTGCTGCGCGAAGCGCTCGGAGCTCGCGGTGTAAGGCTGAAGGCTCCGACCCTCAGGAAGCGCGGCCGCCCGCCCAGGGAGAAACCGAATGAGTGACGGTCCTGATTGGTTCGCACCGAAGCGCTACGGCTATGGCGCAACCCCGATCAGCTGGCAGGGCTGGGCGCTGACCTTCGGCTTTGTCGCTATCGCAATCTTGACGGCAGTCAGTTTCGCCAAGCGGCCGGTGCAACTGATTGCCGTTCTCGTGCCCTTGACCGTAGCATTCATGGTGATCTGCGCCCGCACCACTCGCGGCGGCTGGCGCTGGCGTTGGGGAGATGAAGACTGATGTTCTCGCTGTTGATTACCGCCGCTGTCGCTGCAGCCTTTCCGATCACCGCGCCAGGCCCGGAGGGCAGGCTCGCCGGAACCTATCTCAATGCGGGAAAGCGAACGCCCGTCGTGCTGATCATTCCCGGCTCGGGCCCGACCGACCGCGACGGCGACAATCCGATGGGCGTCACGGCTGCGCCCTACCGGCTGCTCGCCGACGCGCTTGCGACGAAGGGCGTCTCGAGCGTCCGAATCGACAAGCGCGGAATGTTCGGAAGCAAAGCCGCGGTCGCCGACCCCAACAAGGTGACGATCGGCGACTACGCGACGGATACGCACAATTGGGTCGCGGCAATCCGCAAGCGCACGGGAGTGCCGTGCGTTTGGGTGCTCGGCCATAGCGAAGGCTCATTGGTCGCTCTCGCCACTGCCCAGCGGCCCGATGGCATTTGCGGCGTGATCTCGGTCTCGGGCGCCGGTCGAAAGCTCAGCGACGTGATTCGCGAGCAGCTTCGCGCCAATCCGGCGAATGCCCCCTTGCTCGATTCGGCCATGGCCGCGATCGATAAGCTCGAGAAGGGCGAGCATGTCGATGTGACCAGAATGAATCCGGCGCTGCAGAGACTGTTCGCTCCGCAGGTGCAGGATTTCCTCATCGATGATTTCCGCCACGATCCGGCCAAGCTCGCAGCATCACTCAGGGTTCCGCTGCTGATCGTGCAGGGCGAACGCGATATCCAGGTCTCGACCGCGGATGCGAAGGCGCTCGCCGGCGCGCAACCAAAGGCCAAGCTCGTCCTGATTCCCGCGATGAATCATGTGCTGAAGGATGTCGCGAGCGATGACCGGTCGGCCAATGTCGCCACTTATTCTGACTCGTCACTGCCGGTCGATTCCGGCCTTGTTGATGCGATCGTGAGCTTCGTAAAGCGCTAGCCGACCGACAGGTCGCGCTGCTGGTTGACCAGCTGCCACTCGTCGAGATCGGCGAGCATGATCCGGCCGGCCTGCTCGGCCAGGTCGGCCGCGCGCGACAAGGTCACGTCCTTTCGCAACTCCTCGTCGATCTGGCGGAGCGTATTGGACGTCGCCATCGATCGCACCGCGTCACCGCCGAAATCCGCCTGGAAGCGAATGCCGAAAATCGCCGTGCCAAGCGCGGGAAAGCCCGCCGACACCAGGGTGAACCAATTGCCGTAGATGTTCACGAAGGGCAGGTTGAAGCCGTAGGCGACGATCGTGGCGACGGACGCGACCAACGTCGCCACGAACAAAGTCATGCTGACCTGCTCCAGCCGGTGATCGAGCTTTTCGATCTGCTCGGCGTGCCGTTCGTGATAGGAAACCTGCGGCTCGACCTCATGATCGGCAATCGCCTTGGCGAGCCGGGCGGCGCAGTTGCGGTCGATCTTGCCCGACGGGCAGCCCATGCCGCGCCAGATCCCGCCGGCATACCATTCGATCCAGCGGTTCGAGATCGGATTGGTCTCAGTTCCGGGCGGGTCGGGCGCCGCGATCCCGAGCAGCTTCAGCGTGCGCATCGGGCGCAGCCGCTCCGCGAGCTGGCGGTAATCGAGCCACCGGCGGTGCCATTCCTGCTTGGTCCCGATGCGCGCATTGACGATGATCCCCAGCGTGATCAGCATTTCGAGCGCCGCTTCCTCGAACTTGAGGTGCGGCGCCATGAACGCGCTGAGACCCAGGCAGACCGCGACGCCGCCGAGCACGAAGTTGAAGATGTGCCCGCTCCGGTAGGTCTGGGCGAAGTGTGTGGCGAGGCGGTCGGACCAGCTGTACGCCTCTTCGAGCAGATCGATCGGCGCGAGGATATTGTGCGCCTCCGCGCAACCGACGCGGTAGCGCTGCCATTCGTCACGGATCTGCGCGGCATAATATTTGTCGGTGTAGCTCGTCGGCTTGAAACGCTTCACTCCAGTCGCTGCGAGCAGCAGCGGATATTCGATTCGCGCGCGGAAGTGGCGGAGCCGCTCGCGCATGAAGCCCTTGAGGAAATCCTGCTCCTGCTCGTCGGCCGGCGGCATCAGCAAGCCGGTGAGCAGCGCATCCACATCGTGCCGGTCGAGCGCACGCGACACTCCAGGATCGTCGGCAACCGTGACGACCGTCGGATCGAATGCCGCCCACAGCACGCGCACTTCGCTCTTCGGGTTGATTGGCACATGGATGATCGCGGTGCCGCGGGTAAGCGCCAGCTGCACGACCTCCCCGGTGCCGCCACGGCCCCGGGGCGGCTTGCCGTCCCAGACGGCGATCAGCACGTCGCAATGGGCGACGGTCGCCCGGCCGGTCATGATATAGGCGTCCAGGCTGTCGTCGGGGTCGCCGGGAAGCTCGAGCAGGCAGCACGCGCGCCCGGCCAGCGTGTCGAACCGCTCGCGCGCGCCGTGGTTCGCAAGGCTCGCGCGGTAGACATCGCGCGAGAAGGGCAGGATCGCCTGGAGTTCCCAGCCGAGCTCCAGCGCAAGCTCGGCGGCGATCTGGTCGGCCCCGTCGGCGATCGGCGAGACGAACCGGAGCACCGGAGGTCCGGGCGCGAAGCAATCGCGTTCGCGCTCGAGCAATGCGCGTCCGGCCTCTTCGATCAGCAGCAGCGTTTCGCGAATGCGTTCGCGCAACCGCTCGACATCGCCCTCGGCCAGCACCTCTGCGCGATGGCCGGTGACGCCGACCGAAAGGAGGAACGGGACCGACGGCGGGGCCGCGCCTGGAACGGGCTCGGCTGTTGCCGCCAGACCTCCAACCGTTTCCGCTGTCACACCGCCAGCTTACCGGCTCGACCGCTTCGCAGCACGATCAATATAGCGAAGTCGGTCCATTCATGTTCGTCCCGCCCGGATCGAGATTAACGAAATCGGTGCCATTGTTCGTAACACGAAGCGTATAGCCGAAATAGGTGAGCTCACTGTTCAGATTGTTCACGACGAGCGTGAGACCGCCCGCCTCGCTATGATCGGATTGGAATTGCTCCCACTGCGCATTGCAATTATCAGGTGGACAGCCGGGCCCTTTGCTCGACCACAGCGCCCATTTCGACGGATCGGTTGGCGACTTGATCGGCTCGTGGAAGACATAATTTCCCTCGGTCGTATTGTCCCAGAGGTTGAATCTGATCTGGAAACCGTTCCGATGCCGGTTGGAAAATGAAATGTTTCCCGAGGCATCCATCGGCAAGCAAGTATCCAGGTGGAAGGTCGGCGTCCGGTCAGGCGGCGGCTCCACCTTATCCAGGTACACGTCCACATCAATCACCCAAGGCTTATTGTTCGGACCTTTCCGCTGCAGCTTCGGGTGTCCTTCGTCGCATTCGGAATGACCGTCTCGGCGCTCTTTCGTATCGACGTCGTGCATTTCCGTTCTCCTTCAAGTGCGTTTGTGCTCACTCACTCCTCAGGGGTCTGCGTCACGCAATCGGATGATAGTTGATGGCCGTCAGCCGGGCGGCAATTTGAGCAGCCTCGACCGAGCGGTTCGCGCGGCGAAGCAACTGATATCGTTCGTTCATTTCGATGGGGTTTTCAGCCACGCGAGTCGGGATCTCGGCTAAGCCGGCAGACCAGGCCAAGCTGGCGTCAGCGGAATTGCCATCGCGTTCAAGCGCATCACCCAAAATCGTGTAAATCATCGCAATTCGGTAGCGATCGGAAATCGGGTCCTCGCCATGGAGTTGCCGGGCTGTCGACAGCGCTTGCCGAGCGTATGTCGCAGCGCTCTCCGCCGAACCGTTCGCCAGCGAAACCCGGCTCCGCATTGCCGAGCACAATGTCGAGAGACGGGTGCGGCGGTCGGCGTAAGAGACAGGCAGGCTAGCCGCTAGGGCGCACCCTGCCTCGACCTGCTGCGCTGCTTCCTTCTGTCGGCCTGCCGAAAGCAGCACCTGCGACAGTAGGATTCGGGCGTCTGACGCCATGCTCTTCCATAAGGCGTTGCGCGGTTCGACCGGAATAAGGTCTTCTGCTTCGCCGATTGCCGAGTGCAACTCTTTTATTGCTTCGTCCGACTGACCGCTTTCTGCCAATGCGAGCGCCGCTCCTTCATGGGCAGGAATCAACTGCGACCGGGCATTTGCATCCGATTGCGAATTCAGCAGCTGTTCGAGCAGGGCGACTTGCCTCTTTCGAGCGGCAATCGCACCGGCGAAGTTGCCACGCGAGCGCCGGGCGTCACCGATCCATGCAAGGACTGTCGCCAATTCCTTCTGATATGTCGTGTCGGCCGGGTAGAGAGAGGCGAGCTTTTCGATCGACGCGCCGGCGCTCTCGAACAGCCGTTCCGCATCGGCGAAGCGATGCTCGTTGTAGAAGGAAATTCCGATATCCTCGTCGGCGTAGAATACTTCCATGCGATATCGCACGCTGTCCGGAGCCAATGCGGCCATTTGATTGGCGAGGCGCTGGTATTCTCGGAAGGCCCGCTCCGCTTCCGTCGGCTTGCCCGCAAATCGGGCAACATTGCCCACGTAAAAGACGTTCTGCGCATGTTCAAAAATGCGTTCAGGGTCGCTCGGAGAGCGGCGAACGGCCTCCGCGGTGCCCGCCGCCGCTTGCTGGTACAGAGCTTCTGCTTCCTTGAGATTGCCTCGATTGAAGGCGACTTCGGCCATCAAATTAAGTGCGCTGGAGCGCTGGAGCAGTGCATCATCGGACAGCTTGGAAGTGTCCTGCTTGCTGTAGTAAGCGAGCACCCGCGCACCCACACCGTCGAGCGCATCAAGCCGCCCGATCGGCTCAAGCTTGTCCCTCAAGTCGCCGACCATGAATTCGATCAGCCCTTCGGCCTGCCGCCGTTGATCGCGCGCTTCGTCGCGGGCCCGGATCGCCGTCACCGCGAGCGTGCTGGTCACCGCCATTCCCGCAATCGAGGCCGCCGCAAGATAGGCCAACCGCCGCTGGCGCCGCGTCTGGTCGCGCTGGACGAGCTCGTCGAGTCCGACGCCGAGCATCCCGGCGACCAGCTTCAGGAAGGCAAGACGCTTGCCTTCGGCTCCCTCACGAAAGTCTGCGGCAAGCGGTTCAGCCCGCTTGCTCGTCTGGTGCCCGCGCCGGTCGTATTTGTATCGCAGCGCCGGCGGGAAGCATTCCTCCTCCTCGCGCCCGGGCATGTCGCTGGCGAAAGGCTCGCCGGCGACGATTGCCGCGAGCACGCAGCCCTCCGGACGGGTACGCTTGAAGGATTCGATTTCCTGGTTGGTCCAGCGAGACTTCGCCGCCGTTGGCGAGCAGAGAACAACGAGGAATTGGGATGCAGCCAAGGCTGCCTTGATCTCTTGCGCAAGATCACCGCCGGCGGACAGGTCCTGCTGATCGCGGAAGATCGGCACCAGCCGGCGTGGCACGACGCCGTTTGCAGTCAATTTGCCGGCAAGCGCGTTCGGCACCCGGAACCGCTCGAGCTCGCGATGGAGCCAGTCGGCGAGTTCCTTGTCCCTGTGGCTGTAGCTGAGGAACGCATAAAAACGTGTCCTCAACCGCGGGACGCGCATGTCCGCGTCCGCTCGCGCAGCGCGGTCGAATGCCGGCAGTCGGGCAAGCTTGGCCATAGGCCGCCCCCAGCGAGTCCCGTTAACCCTGTTAACACAACGAGATAGGTGGAGCGAATCCGCTCCGGCGGTTTCCTGTGCCGCGCGAACCGCTTATATGCGGCCCATGTCTTCCATTCGTCCTTGGCGCGATATCGAACGCCGCAAGTCGCGGCAGATCATGGTCGGCTCCGTCCCGGTCGGCGGAGACGCGCCGATCAGCGTCCAGACTATGACCAACACGCGGACCGAGGACGCGAAGGCGACCATCGACCAGATCCGCCGCTGCGAAGATGCCGGCGCGGACATCATCCGCGTGTCTTGCCCCACGGCCGACGCCACTGCGGCGCTCAAGGAGATCGTCCGGGCGGCGCGGGTGCCGATCGTCGCCGACATTCACTTTCACTACAAGCGCGCGCTCGAAGCGGCCGACGCCGGCGCAGCGTGCCTCCGGATCAACCCCGGCAACATCGGCTCCGAGGAGCGGGTCAGGGAAGTGATCGCGGCGGCGCGGGCGAACGGCTGCGCGATGCGGATCGGGGTCAATGCCGGAAGCCTCGAAAAGGACCTGCTCGAGAAATATGGCGAGCCCTGCCCGGAGGCGCTGGTCGAAAGCGCGCTCGACCACATCCGAATCCTCGAGGATCACGGCTTTCGCGAGTACAAGGTGGCGGTGAAGGCCAGCGACGTGTTCCTGGCCGTCGCCGCCTATCAGCAGCTCGCGAGCGAGGTTGACTGCCCGCTCCATCTCGGGATCACCGAGGCTGGCGGCCTCATCGGCGGGACGGTCAAGTCGGCGATCGGAATCGGCTCGCTGCTATGGGCGGGCATCGGCGACACGATTCGCGTCTCGCTGTCCGCCGAGCCGGAGGAAGAGGTTCGTGTCGGCTATGAAATTCTGAAGGCGCTTGGCATCAGGAGCCGCGGAGTCCGCGTCGTCTCCTGCCCGAGCTGCGCGCGCCAGGGCTTCGACGTCATTCGCACCGTCGAGGCGCTCGAAAGCCGGCTCCAGCACATCAAGACTCCGATGTCGCTTTCAGTCCTCGGCTGTGTGGTCAACGGGCCGGGCGAGGCGCGCGAGACCGATATCGGGATCACCGGCGGCGGCAACGGTACGCACATGGTCTATCTCTCGGGCGTTACCGATCATCACGTGAAAGACGCCGAGTTGATCGACCATATCGTCAGGCTGGTCGAAGCAAAGGCGGCAGAGATTGAAGCCGCCCAGGAGCTCCCAACACTCGACGCCGCCGAGTAGTTTAGCCTTTCTTCACTTTGTCGGCGCAGCTTGGCGGGGTGATCAAGCTGCTGCTCATCCTGATCCTCGGCGGAGCGCTCGCGAACGGGTTCGCCGCGTCGCAATCCCTGCCGCCACTGCTGATCGATAACGCTTCCGCGCCAGCGCCACTCGACGCCACACATTAATCCTCGATAAGCGGACGCGTGAACCGCGTCGCTCAACACCCTGTCAGGGGCTTCCTCGCCGCGCTCGGCGCAGTCGCCGTCCTGTCGATCATGGACGCGCTGATGAAGCACCTGGTGCTCGTGATCGGCATCGTTGCGGTCAGCATCTGGCGAGCGGCTGCAAATTTGACGCTCAGCGCCGTGCTGTACCTGCCGCGACGATCGCGCTGGCCCGATCGAAAGACGCTTCGCGTGCATGTCGTCCGAGGGGTCGACGTGACGATCATGGCAGCCTTGTTCTTCTGGGGAATCGGCCGCGTGCCGCTGGCGCAGGCGATCGCGCTGACCTTCATTGCACCGCTGCTCGCCATGCTGCTTGCCGCGTTGCTCCTCGACGAGCGGATCGGATCGCGCTCGATCGCCGGTTCAATCGGAGCTTTTGCCGGCGTCATCCTCATCGTATTCGGTCAGGCACGGGCACATGTTGCAAGCGACGTGCTGCTGGGCATCGCCGCCATTATCGGCTCGGCGCTTTGCTATGCCGGCAACATCGTGCTGATGCGTCGGCAAGCGCTCGCGGCATTTCCGCTCGAGATCAACTTCTTCCAGTCGGTCACCGTCATGGTTTTGTGGCTGCTCGCGATTCCGATCGTCGGAGCGCCCCAATGGCCGGGCGATCAATGGCTCTGGGTGATCGTCGCCTCGCTGTTCTCGACCGCGGGCACCTTGCTGTTCGCCTGGGGCTACGCTCGCGGGCCGGCGAGCTATCTCGCCGTCAGCGAATATAGCGGATTCCTGTGGGCGTCGCTGATGGGATGGCTGTTCTTTCGCGAGGGCGTGTCGACCTACACGCTTGCTGGCGCGATCCTGATCGTTGGCGGCTGCCTGATTGCCGCGCGCGGGAAGGTCAAATCGCCGCCGGAAATCGACGTCGCCGCTTAGCCGCTCGATGCCAGAAGATTGATGGTGAAGGCGAGCACGCCGATGTTGAACGCGAACGCTGCGAGGCAGTGGAAGGTCACCGTCTTGCGCACACGGGATTTGGTGATCTCGACGTCCGAGGTCGCGAATGCCATTCCGCAGACGAAGGAGAAATAGACGAAGTCCCAATAAACGGGATGCGTTGTCTGGGGGAAATGGAATCCCATGCAGCCGAGGTCGGGCTCCATGTAGGCCATGTGTGCGTAATGCAGCGCGAAGATGGTATTGCTGAACAGCCATGCGAGCGCGAGCGTGGTGATGATCAGCCCCTTGGTGAAGGGCTGCGGATTCTTGCCCACCGCCTCCGCCGCAATGGCGATCAGCAGTACAGCCACCACAATTCCGGTGATCACCAACAGGCCGATGCGGTTCGCGTCGTTGCGCGCCGCGTGCTCGCGGATGGCGGAGGCCTCGTGCGTTCCGAGCAGCGAAATACATGAGATGAGGAACACAAGCGCTGCAACATCGAATCCAGCCATTGCGCCGAGCGCCCAACGGTGGAACAGCCCGTGTCCGATCACCGTGCAAACGATCAGTACTGCGATGAACGCGAGGAATCGCGGCGGCGCGATCACATTGCCGATGGATCGAGATTTCACCACGGCTTCAACCTAGTTCGGGTCGATCTCGCGCGCCCTAGCTTCATTGGAACGGTTAGGTTCATTTCTTCTCTTCATGGCAGATCAGCTTGTTGATCTGCTCGGTGAGCATGGTGTTCTGCTTCAGCAGCTTGTGCATGTCATCGCTGATGTGAAGGAGCGCCTCGGCGTCGAGATACGTCTGCTTCAATTGCTGATCCGAAGCTTCCGCCGCGACCTTCTGGCCGACCATGATGATCGACAATAGGACGAGCTGGAGAAAGGTCTGCGCGATCCATGCGATCAGCGCACTGACGCCCGAGTGTATCGCGTCCGGAAGGCTGATAAGGGCCAGAATCGCGAACAAATAGGCGCACCACATGGTCCCCACGACGTTCGTGATTTTGACCGCCAGCCAGCTATTGAAATTGCCCGGGTTCCTTCGTTGCTCATGCTGCTCCATGAGCTGCTTGCGTCTTAGGAGATGCGGATGAGGAATATGATCAAGCATGTCGTCCCCTCCTCGCCAATCGACTCGCTCGGCTGTCCGGAGCTCCGCGGTCGCGCAGAAGGGTATCGCTCGAATCCCGCCCGTCCAGTGAAAGGAAATTCATGCCCTGGCTTTGGCTGATCGTCGGCGGATTGTTCGAGGTCGGGTTCACTACCTCGCTGCGCTTCGTCGATGGCTTCAGGAACGTGCCTTGGACCCTCGCTTTCCTGGCGGCGGTAGGGGTCAGCATGGGCCTGCTCGAGGTTGCCTCACGCTCGATCCCGATGGGCACCGCTTATGCAGTGTGGGGCGGAATCGGCGCGGTTGGCACCGTACTCGTAGGCATCCTGTGGTTCCATGAACCGGCAAGCATGGTGCGCATGCTGCTGATCCTGGCGATCGTCGCGGCGATCGCCGCGCTGCGGTTTACGAGCTGATCTAAGCTTTTGTCGGTTGACGCACCGCCTCATGGATTTCCTGGGTGAGCTCGGTGTTCTGCTGGAGCAATCCCTGGATCGCGTCGCTGATCTTCAGCAGCTCCTCGGAATCCTTGTAGGTTTGCTCCAGCTGCCGGTCCGATTTCCTGGAGGCGATATTCTGACCGACCATGATGATCGACAGCAGTACCAGCTGTAGAAAGGTCTGTGCGATCCAGCCGATCAGGGTCGCGGTGCCGCCTTTGATCGCCGCGGGCAGGCTGATGAGCGCGAGAACGGCGAAGGCATAAGCACACCACATCGTGCCGACGACATTGGTGATTTTCACGGCCAACCAGTCGTTGAACCGGTTCTCGCGCTTCTCCAGCGGCCTCAGAAACTGCTTCCTCAGTTCCAGATACGGGTTCGGAGCTCTGTCCATTTTGAATCCCCCTTCGATCGTGCACTTCATGGTTAGCGCGTTCAGATGCGCAATTCACGCGATGGCGCGGAAGTCAGCTTGCTGGCGGATAGACGATCCTGCCGCCCTCGACTCGCGCCGCGGGCGTGAGGTTCGCCGGTTCGACGCGGTCCCGGTCCATTAGATGAAACACGGTTCGGCCATGCGCGAGCAGATAGTCGGCAATGATCCGCCGGTGACAACGCCACCAAACCGCCTCCGCGCACATGATCACGCAACGCCGTGCCTCACTCACGGCCGTCAGCTCGTCAAGCGCGACGGCAAAGCGGTCGGACAGGGCATAGTCCGCATAATTGTGAAAGCTCTGGTTTTCCCAGAAGCCGTTGACCTCGGGCGGGACGTCGCGCGAGCGGCCGCGTAGCCCGCCTAAATCCGACATTCTCGAATAACCGACCTGATATCCCGCGAGTTCGGCCCCGAGCACGTCTTCGTTGTACTGGGGATTGCGTCGCGATCGCGGCACGGTTCGCACGTCGACGACCAGGTCCACGGGACCGCAGCGGAGCAGATCGACGAACTCGGGAATCGACCGTGTCGAATGGCCAACGGTGAAGATCGGCGGCTCGCCCGGCATGACCGGACAACGCTTGTTCTAATGCTGCGGCTGCAGCAGTGGCGCAACTTGCGGGCTTTCCTCGATCGAGCGGTAGAATTTCGGCGTCGGGAACGGCCCCCGCGCCTGCTCATAGGCATAGCCGAGGTTGAGCAGCAGATGCTCGGACCATTTTGGCCCGATGAAGCTGAGCCCCACCGGCAGCCCTTTGACCAGGCCCATCGGCACGGTGAGGTGCGGATAGCCGGCCACGGCGGGCAATGATCCCGCGCCGCCGCCAGTGAACAGGTCGCCGTTCGCCGCGTCGATCACCCACGCCGGCCCGGCGGTGGGGCCGATCAGCGCGATCACATGATGATCCCTCAACATCTTGTCGATCCCGTTCGGGCCCGCCGCCTGGAAGCTGACCGCCCGCGCCTTCTTGTAGGCGGGATCGTTGAGGCCCTTGGTCTTTTCGGCCTGCTCGAACAACTCCTGCCCGAAGAGGCCCATCTCCTGTCTCTCGTGCGCCTTGTCGAAGGCGATCAGGTCGGCCAGCGTCCGGACGCCGATCGGAGCCGGGCTGCTCTTGAGATATTTGGCCATATCGGCCTTGAGCTCGGTATTGAGGACGACGCCCTCGTTCTTCCCGATCGCCTTGTCGTCGAACTTCTTGATGTCGACCAGGATCGCTCCTTGCTGCCGGAGGATCGCAAGCGCCGTGTTGAACGCCGGGTCCAGCGTTTCGGTCGACGCGAAGCGAAGCACACCGATCCGCTCGCCCTTGAGGCTGTTCGCATCGAGTCCGGCCGCATAATCGCGCTTGTGCTTGTCGGCATCCTTGGTCGCCGGATCGGTGGGGTCGCTTCCGGCAATCACCGTCAGCAGCTCGGCCGCGTCGCGGACATTGTCGGCCATTGGACCGGCCGTGTCCTGGCTGTGGCTGATCGGGACGATATGTGTCCGGCTGACGAGGCCGACGGTCGGCTTTAGGCCGACAATTCCGTTGATCGACGCCGGACAGGTCACTGAGCCATCCGTTTCCGTTCCGATCGCCATTCGGACGAGGCCGGCGGCGACGGCCGCGCCGCTGCCGCTCGAGCTGCCGCAGGCATTCCGGTCGAGCGCCCAAGGGTTGTGCGTCTGCCCGCCGACCGCGCTCCATCCGGAAATGGAATGAGTCGAACGGATGTTCGCCCATTCGCTGAGATTGGTCTTGCCGAGGATGATCGCGCCCGCCGCGCGGAGCCTGGCGACCAGCGGCGCGTCGCGGTTCGTGACGTTATTGGCAAGCGCGAGACTGCCCGCCGTCGTCGGAAGCGGGCCGGCGGCTTCAATGTTGTCCTTGATCAGCACCGGCTCGCCGACGAGCGGACCGCGCAAGTTGCTCGCATCGACGCGGCGCGCCTGGTCGATCGCGGTCGGATCGACGGCGATGACAGCATGGAGCGAGGGATCGACGCGTGCGATCCGCTCGAGCGCAGTGCGGACGTTCACTTCCGCCGGCCCGGGCTGCGGTTGGGCCACCACCGGAGAAGCTGCGGCAAACGCCAGCGCGCTGGTGACGAGCAAGTGACGCATGATTACCCCCTCCTGCTTCAAACGATCAGTGCGGCGCGAGCAGCGCGTCGAGCGTTCCCTCGCCCTTGCCGACCTTCTCCAGCCGTGGATAACGCAAGCCGCCGTGCCAATCGAGCTTCACGGTTCGGTACACGTCGCCGTCGTGGATCAGCAACTCGGGCGCGGGGCCATTGCCCGCCGCGTCCTTAATCGCATTCTTCAGCGCATCGCCCATCATGTCGAACTTGCGCCCATTGACCGCGACGATTTCTGACCCGATCGTCAGCCCCGCGTTGAAGGCCGGGCTATCCCACAGGACACTGCCGATCTTTCCCTCATTGTCGACCGTGAACCCGCCCGAATAGGTGAGTTCCATGAACTTGCGGCCCTTTTCGAGGCTCTTGATCCACTTCGTCGGCTCGTCGGTGTAGATCAGTCTATATCCGCCCTCGGTGATGCCTTCGAGCGGCGCCTGCGGCGCGATGTCGTATACCCGGCGCTGCAGATATCCGCGCCAGTCGTACGGCTGCACCTTGTTTAAGGTCGCGACCACATCGTCGAACGTATAGGTGAGCTCGCCCCAGTCGCGGTCGCGTACGCCGAAGAACGCTTTGGCGAAGTCGTCGATCGAGCGCTTGCCGCCGGACCGCTGGCGGATGATCCGGTCGACGTCGATCCACATCAGCTCGCCTTCGCTGTAATAATCCTCGCTCCGCTGCCAGCTGCGCCACGGTTGGGGTGCCCGCTGGGCAATGATCGGGTCGTTGGTCGTGTCTTCGAGGGACCGCCACACGCGCCCGGGAGTGCCGACGCTATAGGCCGCCGCTGTGGAGGCGATCGCGTCTAGCGTGTCCTGCTTCGACAGCATCCCGGAGCGGGCTCCGAGCACATAACCCCAGAACTGCGTCTGGCCCTCGTAGACCCACAGCATCGTATCCTGCATCGGGGTCCGGAAATCAGGCGTCCAGAGATCGGCGGCGCGACGGTACTTGCCGTTCCAACTATGAGTGAACTCGTGCGGAAGCAGGTTTCGCGCGTTAAGCTGATTGTCCCAATCAGTGAAATAGCCGCGACGGGTTCCGTCCTCGGAGCTGCGGTGGTGCTCGAGACCCTGGCCGCCGAGATAGTCCGAGATCGTCAGCAGGAAGTTGTAATGGTCATAGTGCTGGGCGCCGAACGCCTTCACCGCCTGCTGTACCAGCCTCTGGTGCGCCGCGATCATCTCCGGCTTGGCGGCGAGCTCCTGTTCATTGTCGGCAATCACATCGAGCGTCACATCGGGGCTGAGCGGAAAGGCGCGATAGTGAGCGCCGGCAATCAACGGCGAGTCCGTCAGGATTTGATAGTTGGTGACGGGATAATCGATCCGATTGCCGGTCTGGCCGCTCGGGCGCAGCGCGGTTGCTACCTTCCAGCCAGTGGGCACGATCACCGAGGCCTGGACCGGGATGTCCCGCGTGTAATAGCCCGCCGGATAGAGCGAGTTCGCGATCCACTCGATGCTCGACATGTCCGGAGTCATGACGATCCGGCCCTGGTTGCCGGTGGTGGGCGAGAGATATTGGAAATCGACGTCGATCGCAGTGACGCCCTGCGGCACGGTCACGTGAAATGCGTAGACGTCGAGCGTGTCGCGCACCCACGACAGGTCCTTGCCGTTCGCCGTCGCGCGGAAGCCCGCGATCTTGTTGATCTGCCCCGAGGGCGAGTGGTGGCCCGGCAGCCACTTGGGATAAAGCAGCACGAAATCGCCCGCGGCAGGAACGGGGATGTGCTGGTGGACCCTGAAGATGCCGCGCGTGACGTCGGTGGCATCGACCGTCAGCTGGATCGTACCCGGGTAGGGAATGTCGCGCGCGGGAAGAATCGTATCGACCTTGGCCGTCGCTTGAGGCAGCGTGTTGAGCGGCGGCCTCATCTGTGCGGCCGCGGCGCCGGTGAGGCAGGTCGAAAGGATAAAAGCCAGCGCGATCTTGCGCATTGACGCAACTCCCCAAGTGGTAAAGCGGAACGCTTGGGTCTAGCCGGAAATTCCGCCAGCGCAACGTATCGAACACCGCCCTTCGTCGGCAGCAGTAGGCACTTTGTCGAAGGTCATTTCGTTGTCAGCAACTATTCAGATCGTTCCACTAGCGGGGCATTCATGACCAATCGATCACTGCTGCTCGCCAGCGCCGCCATGCTGATACCGGCTTCGCCCGCGCTTGCGCAGCAGCAGCCCGCGCCGGCAACGACGTCGCCAACGCCTGCGCCGTCTGCGGAGCAGCCGGAGTCCGCAACAACGCCATCGACGGCAGCTCCGACTGCGTCCTCGGAGATACCCGACGAGTTCGGCGGCGATGAAGGCGCGATCGTCATTACCGGCGCGAAGCCACGCGGCTCGGTCGTGGGCGACATTCCGCCCGAGAACACGCTCGATGCCCGCGACGTTCGCGCGACCGGAGCGACCAACATCAGCGAGCTGCTGGACGCAATCGCTCCGGAAATCGGAAGCGTCCAGGGGCGAGGCGGCGAACAACCGGTGCTGCTCTTGAATGGTCAGCGTATTTCGAGCTTCCGCGAGCTTCGCGACATTCCCACCGAAGCGATCGAACGGGTCGACATCCTCCCCGAGGAAGTCGCCCTGAAATACGGCTACCGCGCCGATCAGAAGGCCGTGAACATCGTGCTTCGGCAGCGCTTCCGTTCGACGACTGCGCTGATCGGCGCCGGCGGTGCCACCGAAGGCGGTTACGCCAATGCCAACGCCGACCTCACGCGGCTCCTCATCCAGCGCAACGGCCGGACCACATTCAACCTCCACGCCCAAGGCAATTCGATGCTGACCGAGGCGGAGCGCGACGTGCTCCTCACCGGAAATCCGCCGACCGGCGCCACCACCGAGCAGGAGCTCGCCGCCCGCTCGCTTGTGGGAACGAACCGCGACATTCGCGGATCGGCGACGTTCAATCGCAGCCTGTCGACCAGCGTCTCGGGCACGGTCAATGCCGAGCTCGAGCATACCGACGGCCGCTCGCTGAACGGGCTTAATCCGGCTTTGCTGGAGTCGCTTGCGCGGAATAGCTCAACCGACACAGCGCACCTCGGGTACGTGCTCAACGGCCAGACGAAGTCGCAGTGGCGCTGGACGGTGACGGGTAACGGCGATCTCGCGGGAACCTCGACCCGAAGCGACCAGCCCGATCCACTTTACGGGCGCGATCGGACGCACGAGACGACCGCATCTGCCGATATTACGGCGACCGCCAATGGAAATGTCGTCAAGCTGCCGGGCGGAAATGCGACGACGACGCTGACGTTGGGCGGTACCACCGCGCATCTCGACAGCAGCCGCACGCACCGGGGGGCGAGTACTTCCAGCTCGCTGTCGCGAACTACGGGCGAGGCGGCGATCAACCTTGACGTGCCGATTTCTCGCCGCGGTCAGGAATTCAACGCGCTCGGCAATCTGACCATCAACGGCAACGCCGAAGTCGATCATCTGTCGGATTTCGGAACGCTGACGAAGTTCGGCGCGGGCGTCAATTTGTCACCGGTCGAGCGACTGAACCTCATCACGAGCTGGACCCGCGAAGAAGGTCCGCCGACCATCAACCAGCTCGGCGACCCCGAGCTCGATACACCCGGAGCGCGGGTCTTCGACTTCGTCACTGGGCAGACGGTGCTGGTGACGGCGATCACCGGCGGCAACCCGAACCTCAAGTCCGACCGCCGAACCGTCCTCAAGCTGAGCGGCAACTGGCAGCCCTTGAAGAACACCAATCTGCGCCTCCGCGCAGACTACGTGCACCAGAAGATCGAACGGCCGATTGCCGATCTCAGCGTCACTGCTGCGCTCGAAGAGGCGTTCCCGGGAAGATTCGTGCGCGGTCCCTGTCCGCCACCATCGGGATCATCACCGCCGTGCACGATCGGGCCGCTGATCAGCGTCGATCTGCGCCCGGTCAATTTAGACAGCTCGACCCGTGATCAGCTGCGGATCGGGTTCGACTTCAGCCAGCCGCTGAAATCCCATCAGCCGTCGCAAGCCGTCATCGATCAGATGCGCGCGCAGTACGGCTTCGGTCGCCGCGGTGGCGGCCAAGGGTCCACAGCGGGGCAGACCGGATCGCAGGCCAACGGGAATTCGACTTCGACCACCGCAAACGCAGCTTCAGGCAACGAAACTCCGGCTGTCGGCGGCCGGGGTTTCGGCGGACGCCGCGGCGGCTTCTTCGGCGGAGCGGGCGGCAACCGGAACCGCGGCCGAATCAATTTCTCGCTGACCGACACCATCACCTTCGTCGACAAGGTGCTGGTCGCGCCTGGCGGGCCCGTGCTCGATTACCTCCATGGCGATCCGACCGGCTCCACCGGCGGAACGCCGCGCCACAATGTCCAGGCGCAGCTCGGCTATTTCAACAATGGATTGGGTGCGCGGATCGGCGCCAACTGGCGGAGCGGAACGACGGTCAATTCGCTGACCGGCGACAATCTCCATTTCTCGCCCTACGGCACGTTCGATTTGAGGCTGTTCGCCAATCCGGGCGACATTCCGGAAGTGGTGGTGAAGCATCCCTGGCTGCGCGCGACCCAGGTTCGGTTTGAGATCACGAATATCTTCAACGCCCGGCCTCAGGTCCACGACTCCAACGGGGTGGTGCCGCTGAGCTATCAGCCGGACCTGCTCAATCCGCTCGGCCGGGCGGTGATGATCACCTTCCGCAAGCTGTTCCTCCCCTCGCCGGCGACCTTCCGCCGGATGTTCCAGGAGGAGCGCGCGCGGCAGCAGCAGGGGACTGCGCCGTAAGCGAATTTCGCATTGCCGCATTTTATGCTTTAGCGCGCGGCTGATGACGCAAGTTCAGCCCGTCAGGGGCACGCAAAGCCTGCTTGGAGAAGATGCCGACCGCCTCGCCGCGGTGGTCGCGGCGTTCGATCGCGTGCGCCGTCTCTACGGGTTCAAGCGGGTGGAGGTGCCGACGATCGAGCACACGGCCGTGTTCGCGCGGACCATCGGCGAGACCACCGACGTTGTTTCGAAGGAAATGTATTCGTTCGAGGACCGCGGCGGCGAATCGATCACTCTCCGCCCCGAGTTCACCGCCGGAATCTGCCGCGCTTATCTCAGCGAAGGCTGGCAGCAATATGCGCCGCTGAAGGTCGCTGCGTCGGGCTCGGCCTTCCGCTACGAGCGGCCGCAGAAGGGCCGTTTCCGCGAATTCCACCAGCTCGATGCCGAAATCATCGGCGCGGGGGAGCCGCAGGCGGATGTCGAGTTGCTCGCCTTCGCCGACCAGCTGCTGAAGGAGCTGGGGATCGAGGGCGCGATCTTGAAGCTCAACACGCTCGGCGATCCCGAGACGCGCTCTGCATGGCGCGATGCTTTGTATGAGCATTTCCGGGGGCACTCGGCCGTGCTGAGTGAGGACAGCCAGGCGCGGCTCGAACGCAATCCGCTGCGGATCCTCGACAGCAAGGCGCACCAGGACTGGCCGGTGGTCGACAGCGCGCCGACCATCGATGAGTTCCTGACGGATGAAGCGGCGGATTTCTTCGGCAAGGTGACCGCCGGTCTCAACGCCGCGGGGATCAAATGGGAGCGCGCGCCGCGGCTGGTGCGTGGGCTCGATTATTACCGCCACACCGCGTTCGAGTTCATCACCGACCAGCTGGGGGCGCAGGGGACGGTGCTCGCCGGCGGCCGCTATGACGGACTGATCGAGGCGCTTGGCGGGCCGCACACGCCGGCGGTCGGCTGGGCCGCGGGCATCGAGCGCCTCGCGATGATGATTGATGCGCCCAAGCCTGAAAAGCCGGATGTTTCTGTAATTCCGCTCGGTTCAGCGGCCGAAGGGGAGACTCCAGCTCTTTTGGCGGCGCTGCGCTACGTCGGCATCGCGAGTGAGGCAGCGTACCGAGGAAACCTGAAGAAGCGGATGGCGAAGGCTAACTCATCCGGGGCGCGTCTCGCCTTGATCTTCGGCGACGACGAGATTGCCCGTCAAGAAGTTAGCTTCAAGGACCTCGGGAGCGGGGATCAAGTGTCGGTTCCGTTCCCGAAGATAACGTCGTTTGTTATCGATCGCCTAAATATCGAAACTCCTCTCGACAGAATTCGCCGCGAAAATGGCGGCCACCTCTCATTTGTCGGGAACGTGAAGCCCGAATGACCCAAATTTCCTCCGAACGGATCGCGTCGATCGAAGCGCGCAAGCACGAGCTTCAGCAGGCGATGTCGGCTCCGAACCTCTCGCCCGACGAGTTCGTCCGCCTGTCGAAGGATTATGCGGCGATCGAGCCGGTGGCGGCCGCGGCGCGGGAGGTGCGGCGGCTCCGCGCCGAGCTGGATGTGCTGAACGGCATGGTCGCCGACCCGACCGCCGAGCCCGAGCTCAAGGAAATGGCCGCGACCGAAGCGGAAGAGATTCGCCATAAGCTGCCCCAGGCCGAGCGCGCGCTGGCAGTCCGGCTGCTCCCGCGCGACGCCGCCGACGATCGCGCGGCGATGCTCGAGGTCCGCGCCGGCACCGGCGGCGACGAAGCGGCCTTGTTCGCCGGCGACCTGCTCCGCATGTATCAGCGCTTCGCCGAAAGCCAGGGCTGGCGGTTCGAGCTGATTTCGGCGAGCGCGTCGGAGCTCGGCGGCTACAAGGAAGCCATCGCCTCGATCAACGGCCGCGGGGTCTTCGCCAGGCTGAAGTTCGAAAGCGGCGTTCACCGTGTCCAGCGTGTTCCGGTGACCGAAAGCGGCGGACGCATTCACACCTCCGCCGCGACGGTGGCGGTGCTTCCGGAAGCCGAGGACGTCGACGTTCAGATCGACGACAGGGATTTGCGGATCGACGTCTACCGCTCGTCCGGCCCCGGCGGTCAGTCGGTCAACACGACGGACAGCGCCGTCCGAATCACCCACCTTCCGTCCGGCCTCGTCGTAATCCAGCAGGACGAGAAATCGCAGCACAAGAACAAGGCCAAGGCCCTGAAGGTGCTTCGAACCCGGCTGTTCGAAATGGAGCGCGAGCGGCTGGCCAGCGAACGCGCGGGGGCGCGCAAGTCGATGGTCGGCTCCGGCGACCGCTCGGAGCGAATCCGCACCTACAATTTCCCGCAGGGGCGGATCACCGACCACCGGATCAACCTGACGAAGCACAATCTCGACGAAGTGCTGGAGGGGCAGGGCTTGACCGAGTTCATCGACGCGCTGGTCGCCGAGGATGAAGCGGAGCGGCTGGCGGGCCTCGAAGAAGCGTGAAGGCAGTCGCTCGCGCGCTGGATGACGCTACGCGCCAACTCCACGAGACCAGCGATACGGCGCGGCTCGATGCCGAGCTGCTGATGGCCGAGGCGTTCCACATCGACCGCGACAGGCTGATCCTTGCGCCCCCCGACCGCGAGGTGCCGAAACGCTTCTGGTCGATGCTGAAGCGGCGGACAAAAGGGGAGCCCATTGCTTACATCACCGGGCGGCGGGCGTTCTGGAACATCGATCTGCACGTCGGGCCCGGAGTGCTTGTGCCGCGGCCGGACTCGGAAGTGCTGATCGCCTCGGCGATCGAGCATTTCGATGGGTCCGGTGGTCCGAAGCGAATCCTCGACCTCGGCACCGGGCCGGGCACCTTGCTGTTGGCTGCGCTCGACGTCTGGCCGGACGCGACCGGCCTCGGAATCGATGTTTCCCGCCGCGCGCTTTCCTACTTCGCGGCTAATGCGCGCCGGCTCGGATTTGAGGACAGGGCAAAATTCAGGCTGGGCAATTGGGCCGACGGGCTGACGGAGCAGTTCGACTTGATTCTTTGCAATCCTCCCTACGTCGCCGAGGGCGCTGAGCTCGGTCCGGGAGTGCGCGAATATGCGCCCGACGAGGCGCTGTTCGCCGGTGAGACTGGGCTCGATGCCTATCGCTCGCTCGCGCCGCAGCTGCCGCGCCTGCTCAACCAGGGCGGCCTCGCCGCAGTCGAGATTGGGTATGATCAGGCCGGTGCCGTCACACGGCTGCTCGCTCGCGACGGGCTCAAGGGAAGGGTGGCGCGCGACCTTGCGGGTAGGGACCGTGCCTTGTTGTTAACCTGGGTTTGATAGAAATTCGCTTGGCAGAAGCCGTTGGCCACACTACATCAGGGGCCTGGGCCGGGCCCGCTCCACCACGAACGCTTGAGAGCGCATCCCGTCCCAACCCCGACACTATCGGCCGTTCGCTTCAGCGCTTCGCGCTAAGACCGGAACGAGAGGGTCAGAGCTGGCGCCAGAGGGAATTGTCCCGGCGCGGCCCTGCCTGCCTTAGGCGAAGGGGCTAGCATAACTGCGTAAGGACGTAGGCATTTGATCAACAATCGTCAGGGCGGCCGCCGGCGCGGTCGCGGACAGCGTGGGGGCCAGAACCTCGGTGGCGGGCAGCCGGGCAACCGGCAGGACAATCGCCAGCGCGGCAACGCCGCCCAGCTGCTCGAAAAGTACAAGAGCATGGCGCGCGACGCCCAACTCTCGGGGGACCGCGTCCAGACCGAATATTATCTCCAGTTCGCGGACCATTATTTCCGGGTTCTGAGCGAGAACCGGGCCCGCATGGAAGAACAGCGCCCGCGCCGCGAACATGAGTTCGAAGACGAGGGTGAAGAAGAGACCGTCGAAGCAGGTGAGGAAGCGCTCGAGGACGATCGCCCGATGCGCTCCGAACGCCCGGATCGCGGGGACCGATTCAATCGCGACCGTCGTCCGCGCCGTGAAGCTCGTGAGGGTCGCGAACCCCGAGCGAACGAGGATCGGGAGCCAGCTCGAGTGAACGGCGGTGGCGAAACCATTCCGTTCGACGTTCTTCCGCCGGCCATCGGCCGGGACAGTGAGGAAACTCCCGGAGCGGCCGAAGAAGAGCCTCGCCGTCCGCGCCGCCGCAGCCGGGCCGCACGTCCGGCCGAAGGCGACGACGAGATCGCGCCCGCGGCTTAAGCCAGCGTATCGATCGGGCGTGGGCGGTTGTTCGCGTCCAGCGCCACGAAGGTGAATAGCCCTTCGGTGACCTTGACCTCGGTCGCACCGAGGTCGCGTTCGGCGATGACCTCGATCTTCACGCCCATTGAGGTGCGGCCGACACGCTCCACATGAGCGTAGACCGAAATGAGATCCCGCAGGTGAATCGGGGCGATGAACTTCATCGCTTCGATAGCGACGGTGGCGACCGGCCCCCGCGCTCGACGTGAAGCGACGATTCCCGCGGCAATATCCATCTGGCTCAGCACCCAGCCGCCGAAGATATGGCCGTTGGCATTGATGTCGGTCGGCCCCGGGATCACCCGCAGGATCGGCTCGCGTTGAAAATCGGTCATTCGTTCCCGTTCTCGTGATGGATTTGGGTGGCCGCCTCGTCATGACCGCTGTCGGCGCTGAGGAAAACCAGCGTCATCAGCGATGTCCCGAGCAGCACGGTAAAGCCCGTACCGAGCGCGGTTGCGACCAGCATGTTGATGTGCAGAGTCGGATCGCCTTGCGAGACCAGCAGCACGGCGATCGCCGCAATGACGATCGACAGCAGAACGAGCAGGCGGAATATTCGCCAGAACCGGCGCGCCATCGAGCCTCGCGGGCTCGGCACTGGGTCGGGTCGGGGCCGCATGTCTGGCATGGCTTCCCTTTGGCTGCGCTTAGTGGGACTATCAAGGCTGGCTGGCGACGAGTCCGGGAGGATGGCCATGACCATCGCATCGGTACTGCACGGCAAGGGCAGCGCGATCGAGACGATCGCTTCAGACGCGTCCCTCTATGACGCGGTGCGGAGGCTCGGCGAAAAGCGAATCGGCGCTCTGCCGGTAATCGAAGCCGGGCGACTCGTTGGCATCATCTCCGAGCGCGACGTGATCTACTCGCTCCGCGATCATGGGCCGGAAGTCCTCAAATGGACCGTCGGGCAGGTAATGAGCTCGCCGGCGATCACGGTTGCGCCGGATACGGGCGTTCTCGAGGCGCTGGCGCTGATCACCCAGCGGCGAATCCGCCATTTGCCGGTGGTCGAGGAGGGACAGATTCGCGGGATCGTTTCAATCGGCGACCTGGTGAAGCATCGCATGGAGCGGATCGAAGCCGAAGCCGAGGCGATGCGCGCCTATATCCAGAGCGCTTGATACGACCTCAAGAAAAGCGCCTGGAATCAGTAGCTTCTCGCCCTTGAAACAGCACTCCTGAGCATTATCTAGAGAGGATACCCGGGTGCGAACGGCGTTCCGAAACAGTCCAGCGGCGAACTGCAACAAAGTTGCAAAAACCCGGTTGACGGCTTTGGGAGCCGCACATATATGCGCCTCCAGCAAGCGGACGCGGCCTCTTAACGAGGTCTCGCGTTCGTTTCGCGCCTCTTCTAGGTCGGCTTACCGATGCCCGGAACAATCGAACCGGGGGAGGATGCGCGTCGGCTCTTTGACATTGTCGGTTTAGATGAAGGGACATGTGGGCGGCGGCCCGGTCTCCCGGAACCTCTGGGTTCGGGTTGGTCGGTCAAATTTATGCCGTTCCTTATGGATCCCGCCGAAGCTTTGGCATCGGTGTGGAGCTCATATGTCCGAAACGCAAACACACCAGTTTGTGATTTTGTGCAGGAACGGCTCCCAGAGATGCCGGTCTTGCTCTCGCGTATTCCCGCGGGGGTTCGATCGTACATCAACTTGAGAGTTTGATTCTGGCTCAGAACGAACGCTGGCGGCATGCCTAACACATGCAAGTCGAACGAGACCTTCGGGTCTAGTGGCGCACGGGTGCGTAACGCGTGGGAATCTGCCCTC